>JBKJUA010000261.1:0-30517 GCA_046590305.1 Bradyrhizobium sp. | reverse complement strand
CGTGGTTGGCGCCTACTACTATCTCACCATCATCAAGGTGATGTATTTCGACGAGCCGCTGGCCAAGCTCGACCCGATGCGGATGGAATTGCGCACGGTGCTGGCGGTCGCGGGCCTCTTCAACATTTTCTTCTTCGTCTATCCGGGGCCGCTGGTCAGCGTGGCGACGTCGGCGGCGAAGTCGCTGTTCTAAATGGCTTTCACGCTCGGTCCGCGGGCCATATCGGCGGGCTACCGGTTCGCCGCCTTCGACCAAATCGGGTCGACCAATGCGGAAGCCATGGCGCGGGCGCGCGATGGCGAGTATGGTCCGATGTGGTTCGTGACGTCGGAACAGACGGCGGGACGCGGGCGGCGGCATCGCCCCTGGGTCGCGCCGCGCGGTAACCTCGCCAGCAGCATCCTCGAAGTCATCGACGTATCGCCCGCCATAGCCGCGACCCTGGGCTTTGCCGCGGGTCTTGCGCTCGAGACAGCACTGCAAAAAGTAAGCATCGAAGCGTCGCTGAGGTCAGCGGGATCGGATGATATGAAGTATTCGCTGAAATGGCCCAATGACGTGCTGGCGGGGCGGCAGAAGCTGGCCGGCATCCTGATGGAAGCCGAGGCTGTGCCGGGCGGCCGGCTGGCGGTGGTAGTTGGCATCGGCACCAATGTCGTGGCTGCTCCGGAGGGCACTCCGACGCCCGCGACCTCGCTGGCAAAGCTGGGCGTCCATGTCGGTGCGGAAGACCTGTTCGCCGAGTTGTCGGATGCCTGGGCAGAGTCCCGCGGCATCTGGGATAATGGCCGGGGCTTTGGCGAGATCCGGCGGCGGTGGCTGGAGCGCGCGGCCGGGCTTGGACAACCGGTCGCGGTCCAGACCGGAACCGCGTCGGTCGAGGGAATATTCGACACCATCGACGAGCAGGGCTGTCTGATCGTCCGAAAGGCGGACGGCCATCGGATTCCGATATCGGCCGGAGACGTCTATTTCGGCTCGGCAGCATCGGCGGGAGCGGTCTGATGGCGCGTCCGGACGAACTGACTTTTGCGCCGCTCGGCGGCGTCGGCGAAATCGGCATGAACCTGTCGATCTATGGCCTCGGTAACCGCCATCAGCGGTCCTGGCTGGCGGTCGATCTCGGCGTGTCCTTCGGTGACGAGGAGCATCTGCCGGGCATCGACCTGATCATGCCCGACATCCGCTTTCTGGAAAAAGAGCGGAAAAACCTGGTCGGCCTGGTGCTGACCCACGCCCATGAAGACCATTTCGGCGCCATCATGGACCTGTGGCCGAAGCTGAAATGCCCGATCTACGCGACCCAATTCAGCGCCGCTTTGTTTGCGGCCAAATGCGCGTCCGAGCGCAATCCGCCGAAGATTCCCGTCACCGTGGTGCCCTCGGGCGGCCGCATCGATATCGGCCCGTTCAGCGTCGAGTTCATTCCGGTGGCGCATTCGATTCCGGAATCCCACGCGCTGGCGATTCACACCTCCGCCGGCACCGTGCTGCACACCGGCGACTGGAAAATCGATCCGACGCCGATTATCGGTGTGCCGACCGACGAGCGGCGGCTGCGCGAACTTGGCGATGAAGGCGTGCTGGCGCTGATCGGCGATTCCACCAATGCAGTGCGGGAAGGCCGCTCGCCGTCCGAACTGGAGGTTGCCAGGACCATCACCGAATTGGTGAAGAACGCCAAGGGCCGGGTTGCGGTGACCACCTTCGCCTCCAACGTCGCGCGGCTTCGCGCCGTCGCCGATGCCGCCAAGGCCTCCGGGCGCGAGGTCGTCGTGGTCGGCCGCGCCATGGAGCGCGTGGTACAGGTGGCGCGCGAGACCGGCTATCTCGACGGCGTGCAGAATTTTCGCGGTGTCGATCTCTACGGCCATTTTCCGCCGGAGAAGGTGCTGGCGCTGTGCACGGGAAGCCAGGGCGAGCCGCGCGCGGCGCTGTCGCGCATCGCCAATGACGATCATCCGCAGGTCACCCTGAACAAGGGCGACTGCGTGATCTTTTCCTCGCGCACCATTCCCGGCAACGAGAAGGCGGTCGGCGGCATCATCAACGGACTGATCACGCAGGGCATCGAGGTGATCACCGACCGCACCCATCTCGTCCACGTTTCCGGCCATCCGCGCCGCGACGAACTGCGCGACATGATTTCATGGGTGCGTCCGCAACTGCTGATCCCGGTTCACGGCGAGGCGCTGCATCTGTTCGAGCACGCCAAGCTGGCGCGGGCCGCCGGCGTACCCAAGGTGCTGATCTGCCGCAACGGCGACCTGGTCAAACTGGGGCCCGGCGATTCCGGCGTGATCGAGGAGCTGCCATCCGGGCGGCTCTACAAGGACGGCTCGATTCTCGAGGATTCGAAGTCGCGCGCGGTGGTCGAGCGCAAGAAGCTGGCCTTTGCCGGCTGCGCCTTCGTCGCCTTCGCCGTAACCGACAAGGGCGAATTGGCCGACGATCCCGAAGTCGAGCTGGTCGGCATCCCCGAGAAGAATACCGCCGGCGAAGAGATCGACGAGATCGTGTTCGACGTGGTGGTAACGACCGTGGAGGGGCTGCCGCGAGCCAAGCGGCGCGATCCCGACGCGATGGCAGAGTCGGTGCGCCGTGCGGTCCGCGCCGCGATCAATCAGCATTGGGGCAAGAAGCCCTTGTGCTATGTTCACGTTCTGACGGTGTAAACTCAAGGCGAGGGATGCCATGCTGGGTCGGCTCAACCATGTAGCGATCGCGGTCAAGGACGCCGAGAAGGCCGCAAAAATCTATGGCGCGGCGTTCGGCGCGGAGATTTCCGCGGCGGTGCCGCTGCCCGAACACGGCGTCATCACCGTGTTCGTGACCCTGCCCAACACCAAGATCGAATTCATCCAGCCGCTCGGCGAGGCCTCGCCGATCGCGAAATTCATCGAGCGCAACGCCGATGGCGGCGTCCATCACATCTGCTACGATGTGCCGGACATCATCGCGGCGCGCGACAAGTTGATCGGGGAGGGCGCTCGCGTACTCGGCGACGGCGTGCCGAGGATCGGCGCACACGGCAAGCCGGTGCTGTTCCTGCATCCGAAGGATTTTTCCGGGGCGCTCGTCGAAATCGAGCAGAACTGATGGCCTATTCAATCTCAACCGCGCTGGCGATCTACTTCGTGTTGTGGTGGCTCGTGCTGTTCGTGACGCTGCCGTTCGGCGTCCGCAGCCAGCATGAAGACGGCGGCGGCCCGCCGGGCACCGACCCCGGCGCGCCGGTCGCGACCCAGATGGGCCGCAAGCTGATCTGGACCACCGTGATCGCCGCGGTCGTCTACGGCATCGGCATGCTGGCCTATAGCGCCGGCTACCTGAACATCGAGCGGCTGTCGAAGCTGATGGGGCTGCCGTTTTAGGGCGTGTGACTCCTGGCGCTGTATCTTGACGCGGCCAGACCATTCTCAGTTGTCGTCCTCCGCGAAAGCGAGGATCCAGTATCCCAGAGCAGTTACCGATGGAACCCGGAGGGCCCGGCGTACTGGGTCGCCCGGTCAAGCCGGTCGAGACAGCGGTGCTTGCATCGCGCCTAAAGCATATCGCCCCTCAATACTCAGCATAGATTTCGATGATGCTGTCCTCGGGGTCGCGAAAGAACAGCGTGCGGTGGCGCCAGTCCGGCAGATCGGTTGGACCCCGCAGGATCGGTACGCCCCTGGCGACCAATTCCGCATGGCAGGCATCGACCGCGGGCGGCGGGACGCGAAAGGCCAACTGCACGGCCGCCGATCCGGGGATTGACTTGCCGTCGTCGCAGACGGCCCAGGCTGTGCGAGGCCGCAGCGTCAACAGCGCGGCGCCCACGCGAAAACTGACCCAATGCTCACGGTCGGTCTCGACAGGAAACTTCATGACGTCGCGGTAAAACGCGTGGGTTTCTTCCATCTTGTTGCACAACAGGACAGTGTAATCGAGGTTGGTTATTCCGCCCAGGCTCACTGCGATACTCCTCGTGCATTGAATCATTCGATCGCTCTTATTAAGCTGATGGTTTCCGCAGAGACGCAAGCCCGCAACGCCCGTAAGGTAACGCGGCTTTGTCCGGGATACATAACGGGCTGGGAGAACAGAATATGACGTTTCAAAGGATCGTTGCCGGGATCTTGCTGCTGCTGATCGCCGCGCTGGCCGGCGCCTTCTACATGAACTGGAAAACCCTGGGCCAGCTGCGGACCGTTAAAGCCTTTGTCGAAGGCTTTGTCTTTGCCGAGGCGGTGGCGGCCTGCGAGAAGGCGCCGAGCACCACGCCATTCAAATGGAATACCGGGACCAAGACAGCTGTGGTTGGACTGAACTCGGTCAGGCCCGACAAATACACCGTCATTGCGAATTACACGCTGGTGGCCGACGGCGTCTATTGCGATTACGATCCGATCAAGAAGAAGGCCGATATCGGATCGAGCTTCCTTGAGCGCGAGTGAGCTCCTCAGGCCTCGATTCGCGCCTGGCTCGCGGCGATGAGGCGATCGAGGTCATCGAGTAATTTACGCCACGCCGTATCGATCTCGGTTGACCAGTCGTCTCCGAGCACCTCGCGCATCGTATCGGCGATCACGCCGAAGAATTTTCCGAACAGTTCGCGCGGTGTGCCATAGGCGTCGTGCGACTGCATTTCGCATTCGATCATGCGAAAATGTCCTGTGCGGTCGCCGGCGAAATCCAGCATCGCATCGATGGTCAGCGCCAGCATCGACCCCCGGACGAGTTCGCTTCCCTCGCTGCGGAACATCGCCTGCGTTTTCGGGTGTTCGCGGAACAGACGGCGATAGACCAATGGGGTCAGGTCCTCGCAACGATCGGCGGCGAGCTCAAAGCTGTGCTGGATCGGATTGGCCGGTGCCGTCATGTGCTGCGTCGCGATTTGGTTGCGTGAGCCGATCATCTCAGGAAATCGTGAAATGAATCGCGAAAAAAAAGAGCAGGGCGGATGCCCTGCTCTGAAAATTGTGTCGACCCTATTTCCCCGCAAAATTGGATTTGATCTTGATTGACGGGGCGACGCTGCTTGTGCGCGCCAGGGCTCCTCCCGAGACTTGGACCACCAGACTTCAACCTTACGGCCAGCCTGAGCCTGCACTGGTAGACCATCTTTTTCGTTTTGTCACCAATTTCAGCAACGATTGTTCAAAATTAGAGCAATTCGCGAAATGATTGGGATCTCGCCACCCGTGGTTGCATTCGGCTGCGCGAATACGGTTTGGGTAGGAGAGTAGTGGGTCTCGGTGGCTTGGGAAACGGCGTCCGGCGCGTCAACCCCGGCGATATCGGTACATTTCCTTGCTCTGCATCAAAAAGCTTTGCATTCAGGAACCTAGGGTCCACTGCAACGTGCTGTTGCCGGGAACCTGATCTCGACTCCGGACTCGCTGCATGGTTACTTGGTTATCTTGAAGAGGTGGTTTTTTGATGCGCCGGCGGTTGTGGAAATTTCTTCCCATCGTGCTGTTTGCCCTCGCGGCGCAAGTCCTTGCACCGATTGGTGCCTGCTGGGCGGCCAGCATCGCCGTCTCCGATCCCCTCCATGCGGCGCCGATCTGCTCGGGCGGTGCTGCTTCGGCCAATGACCAGACCGGTCAAACCGGCGAGCATCGCGCCCATCACGGCGCCTGCGCGATGTGCTGCGCGGCGCATGCGGGCGCGTCGCTCAATACGCCTGAAGCCAGATTCGCAGCGCCGTTGCGACATTTCGAACGCGTGGCTTGGCTCGACGCCACGCCCGACCGGTTCGGTTCCCGGGCCGGCTGGCACCCCCAGGCCCGCGCGCCTCCGACTATTTCCTGACGACAAAACACTCCCGTGATCGGTATGGCCGAGGCTATGCCGAATAGTGTCGTTGATCTGGCTGGCCTCTGCGCCAGCATCAGAAATGTCGAATGTCTGGTAATCGCACACTCTTCAGCGTGTTCGCGCGCAGCTTCTTGCTGGCCTCCGCCGCCGTTATCGTCTCCGGTTCCGCTGCTGCTCAAACCAGTCCGCAGGCGGCGCTGCCCGCAATTACCGTGGACGCTCCGCACCAACAGCGCGCCGCGGTGGCCCGTCCGCCGCAACGCAGCGGCGCGCGCGCAGCACGGGTGTCCCGCGCCACCAGTCCCGACGTGGCACCGGTCGCGGGCGAGCAGGCGAGGGGACCTGCGCTCACGGTGCTGACCGTGCAACAGGCGCTGCGCGAAATTCAGCAGACGCCCGGCGGCGTTGCCATCATTCCCGCCGAGGCCTACCGGAGCTCGACCGTCGCAAACACCATCAAGGATGTTCTGGATTACGTCCCGGGCGTTTTCGCGCAGCCAAAATGGGGCGACGACACGAGGCTTTCGATCCGCGGTTCCAGCCTGTCGCGCAACTTCCATCTGCGTGGCGTTCAGCTCTACATGGACGGAATTCCGATCAACACCGCCGACGGCTACGGCGATTTCCAGGAAATCGATCCCACCGCCTATAAATATGTCGCCGTCTACAAGGGCGCCAATGCGCTGCAATTCGGCGCCAACTCGCTGGGCGGCGCCATCAATTTCGTGACGGCAACCGGCCGCGATTCGCTTCCGAACGGGGTGTCGGCCGAAATGGGCGCATTCGGATTCAAGCGGCTGCAAGCCAATGCCGGCGGCAGAAACGGTCCATGGGACGGCTTCGTCACCGCCTCGACACAGGCTTCCGGCGGCTTCAGGGATCACAGCAACGGGCAGGCCACGCGCCTCAGCGGCAACGTCGGCTATCAGTTCTCGCCTGACGTCGAGACCCGATTTTACCTGAACGCCAACGAGGTGCGGCAGCGCATTCCCGGGACCGTCACCAGGGCTTCGGCGCTGAGCAATCCTCAAGCCGCCGCTCCCGCCAACGTCATCAACGACCAGCAACGCAACATCGATACCGTACGGCTCGCCAACAAGACGACGATCCGGTTTGACGACACCAAGGTCGAATTCGGCGTCTTTGGCGTCGACCGTCATTTGATGCATCCGATCTTTCAATGGCTCGACTACCGTTACGCGGACTATGGCGGCTTCGCCAAGGTCACCGACGACCGATTCATCGGCGGCTTTCGCAACCGCCTCGTCGCCGGCGTCAACGTCCTGAACGGCAGCATCGACAATCGGCAGTTCGCGAACATCGGCGGCCAGAAGGGCGCGCTGCTGTCGTCCTCCATCGATCGCTCGAAAAACACTTCGCTCTACCTTGAGGACAGTTTTTACTTCTTGCCGAACGTCGCCGCGATCGCCGGAACGCAGTTCCTCTATGCTACCCGCAACCGGCAGGATCGCTTTCTCAGCAATGGTGATGATTCGGGCGCGACCGGGTTCAGGCTGTGGTCGCCGAAGGCCGGACTGCTCTGGGATATCGACTGGACCTGGCAGGCCTACGCCAACATTTCGCGAAGCGCCGAGGTGCCGAGTTTTGGCGAAAGTTCGTCCGGGGCGGGAGGCACGCCGGTCATTCCCTTCACCAGCATCCGCCCGCAGATCGCCACCACCTATGAGATCGGAACCCGCATGAAGCGGCTCGATTACGCTTGGGAAATCACGGCCTATCGCGCCAACATCCGCGATGAACTACAATGCATCCAGGGCAACGCCGTTGGAACCTGTAACGTCACCAACGCCGATCGCACCATTCACCAGGGCATCGAAGCGGGTGCCGGCGCCGCGATCTTCCGCGGCATCTTCGACAACGGCCCGGCGCCCGACAAGATCTGGCTCAATGTTGCGTATACGCTGAACGATTTCCGTTTCGACAACGATCCGGGCTTTCGCAACAACGTACTGCCCGGGGCTCCCCGCCATTACCTCCGTGCCGAGTTGCTATACAAGAATCCGACAGGTTTCTATTTCGGGCCCAATATCGAATGGGTGCCACAGTCCTATTTTGTCGACAACGCGAACACGCTGAAAACCGAACCCTATGCGATCTGGGGACTAAAGGCAGGCGTCGACAATGGCGGAACTTATTCGATGTATGTCGAAGCCGGAAACATCGGTAACAAGGCCTATATTGCCTCCGCCAGCATCGTCAACACCGCCAGTTCGGCATCGGCGCTGTTCGAGCCCGGCACGGGTCGCGCCGTGTATGCGGGTGTCAAGGCCCGCTGGTAAAATGGATCGGGACTCACTCGTTCACGAAAGAAAAGGACAAAAGACATGAAACAAGCCCTTCGCGCACTCGCTTGCGCCATTGCCCTGGCAGCCCTGTCTGTCGCGCCCGCGGGCGCGCAGGACGTCAAGGCCGGCGATCTCGTGATCAGCCAGGCCTGGAGCCGCGCCACGCCGGGCGGGGCGAAAGTCGCCGGCGGGTACCTCAATATCGAGAACAAGGGCGCCGCCGCGGACCGGCTGATCGGCGGTTCGGCCGAAGTGGCCGGAAAGTTCGAAGTCCACGAGATGGCGATGAATAATGGCGTCATGACGATGCGTCCGCTCAACAAGGGACTCGTCGTCGAGCCCGGCAAGACGGTGAAGCTCGCGCCGGGCGGCTATCACCTGATGCTGATGGATCTCAAGGGCCCGCTCAAGCAGGGTGACAAGGTGCCGGTCACGCTCGAGTTCGAGAAGGCCGGCAAGGTGAAGGTCTCGTTCGACGTGCAGGGCGTGGGCGCGCAGGCTCCGGCGGGCGCGGGTCATTCGGGCGGTCACGACGTCAAACACGCACCTGGTCATTCCGGTATGAAGAAGTGAGGCCGGTCATGTCGAAGATCATCCTTCTCGCCGCCGTCGCCACGCTCGCGGCATGGCCGGCCGCAGCGCATGTCTCTCTGGAAAATCGTCAGGCGACCATCGGTGCCGGTTACAAGGCGGTTTTCACCGTGCCGCATGGCTGCGCAGGCTCGCCGACGACAAAGATCCGCGTACAAATCCCCGAAGGCGTGATCGCCGTAAAGCCGATGCCGAAGGCCGGCTGGAGCGTCGAGGCGATCAGCGGTAAATACGCGACCGAGTACAGCTTTCACGGCAAGAAGTTCTCCGAAGGCGTCAAGGAAGTGGTGTGGAGCGGCGGCAAGCTGGCCGACAGCCACTACGATGAGTTCATTATGAGCACCTTTCTGACGGGCGGACTCAAGGCCAACACCACGCTGTACTTCCCTGTGGTGCAGGAATGCGAGCAGGGGGTCAGCCGCTGGATCGACATCCCGGCGCCAGGCGCCGGCCATTCCCATGACGACAAATCGCCGGCGCCGGGCGTCAAGCTGATGCCGAAATAAGGCTCTCGCGGATGCGCCTGATCGCCGGCCTGGCCATGCTGCTGTCGGCGCTCTGTCTTGCCACCGGCGCATCCGCGCATGCCACGCTGGTTTCGACCGATCCGGGCGACGGCAGCATTTTGGCGTTGGCGCCGAAGTCCGTTCAACTGCGATTCAACGAGGCGGTAACGCCGGCGGTGGTCCGGGTGATCGATGCCGCTGGCACGACACGCGACGACGTCACGGTGCGCGTCGCCGGCAATACCATCATCGTCACGCTGCCGGACAACCTGCCGCGCGGGACTCAGGTGGTCAGTTACCGCATCACCTCGGAAGACGGCCACCCGGTCGCGGGCGCCATGGTGTTTTCGATCGGCGCAGCGACCGGGGCGAGGGCGAGCGAGAGCCGCGCCGGCTTCGTCAACGGCATGATCTGGCTGGCGCGGATCGGGGTCTATCTCGGGCTGCTGGTGGGTGTCGGCGGCGCATTTTTCATATTCTGGATAGGCCTGATCCCCACAGGCGCGAGGTTGGTCAGCGCCGCGCTGGTGACGGGCCTGATCAGTGCGGCGGCGGCGCTCGGGCTGCAGGGCCTCGATTTGCTGGATCTGCCGCCGGGCAGACTGCTGACGGGCGCGCCGTGGAAGGCCGCCGCGGCCACCAGCCTGTTTCAGTCGTTGCTGATCGCGATGCTGGCGATGACCGCCGGTATCGCTGCGTTGCGTAGCGAGGGGGCAGGTCGCGGCAGGGTGCTGTCGGGTTTCGCATTGGCCGGCGTCGGCCTGTCGCTCGCCTCCAGCGGACATGCCGCGACGGCGACGCCGCAATGGCTGACCGCTCCTGCGGTGTTCCTGCACGGCGTGAGCGCAGCCTTTTGGGTCGGCGCGCTGGCGCCGCTGGCGGCGATGGCATGGCGGCCGGCGCAGCCACTGCTTCCGGCCCTGAACCGGTTCTCCCATGCCGCGATCCTCGTCGTGGCTATGCTCGTGCTGACGGGGCTTGCGCTGGCCGTCGTCCAACTCGGGAGCCTTGGCGCGCTGATCGGCAGCCAATACGGCATCATCCTGTCGATCAAGCTCACATTGGTCGCCGCACTGCTCGTGCTCGCGGCGCTGAATCGTTTTCGGCTAACGCCTGCACTGGCCGCCGATCCCCGCAACACGCGGCCGCTGGTTCGATCTGTTCTGGCGGAATGCATCATCGCCGTGGCTATTCTGGCCGTCGTGGCAGGCTGGCGCTTCACGCCGCCGCCGCGCGTGCTGATTGCTTCTGCCGTTCCGCCGCTGGCGCTCCATATCCATACCGAGAAGGCGATGTTCCAGGTGCTGGTTTCACCGGGCAAAGTGGGCATCGACCATTTTGTCCTGCAATTGATGGACGGCGAGGGCACGCCGCTGACGGCCAGGGAAGCCACCCTGACACTGAGCCTGCCGGAGCGCGGCATCGAGCCGTTCGAGCGCAAGGCCGTGCTGGGCGCCGACGGCTATTGGTCGGTCCGCGACGTCGCGATCCCCTTTGCCGGTCGCTGGCATCTGCGCATCGACGCGCTGGTGACGGATTTCGAGAAGATCACGCTGGAAGACGATCTGGATGTGCCTGAGCGCTGAAAGATTCCAAGAGGATTCCGAGCGTCTTCCGTCAAGCCGCGTTTGCGCCTTAATCGCAAGGTCAATTGGACTGGCAAAAGTGACGCGTAATCCGCTGTTTTCGCGGCTTTTTCCGACCCCGCCCTTGTGTTTTTGCAGCCGATCCGGTTTCACTGGCACGCATCCCGTGTCTCCCCGATTCTTCTGGTGTCCCCATGCGATTGTCGCGGTTCTTTCTGCCCATCCTCAAGGAGAATCCGAAGGAGGCCGAGATCGTCTCGCATCGCCTGATGCTGCGCGCTGGCATGATGCGGCAGGAGGCGGCGGGCATCTATGCCTGGCTGCCGCTGGGGCTGAGGGTGCTGAAGAAGATCGAGCAGATCGTCCGCGAGGAACAGAACCGCGCCGGTGCCATCGAACTGTTGATGCCGACCCTGCAACTGGCCGACCTCTGGCGCGAAAGCGGCCGTTACGATGCCTATGGCCCGGAGATGCTGCGCATCACCGACCGCCACAAGCGCGAGTTGCTGTATGGACCCACCAACGAGGAAATGATCACCGGGATCTTTCGCTCCTATGTGAAGTCCTACAAGAGCCTGCCGCTCAATCTCTATCATATTCAATGGAAATTCCGCGACGAGCAGCGTCCGCGGTTCGGCGTGATGCGCGGCCGCGAATTCCTGATGAAGGACGCCTATTCCTTCGACGTCGACGAGGCCGCGGCGCGGCGCTCCTATAACCGGATGTTCGTCGCCTATTTGCGCACCTTCGCCCGGATGGGATTGAAGGCGATTCCGATGCGCGCCGAGACCGGCCCGATCGGCGGCGACCTCAGCCACGAATTCATCGTGCTGGCGGAAACCGGCGAGTCCGCGGTTTACTGCGACAGCGACGTGCTCAATCTGCCGGTGCCCGGCGACGACATCGATTACGATGATGATCTCGCCCCGATCATCAAGCAATGGACCTCGGTCTACGCCGCGACCGAGGACGTGCACGACGCCGCGCGTTTCGACAGCGAAGTGCCCGCCGAGAAGAAGGTGCAGACCCGGGGCATCGAGGTGGGCCAGATCTTCTATTTCGGCACCAAATATTCCGACTCGATGAAGGCCCTGGTGGCAGGTTCCGACGGCGCCGAACTGGCGGTTCACGGCGGCTCCTACGGCGTCGGCGTGTCGCGGCTGGTCGGCGCCATCATCGAGGCCTGCCATGACGAGGCCGGCATCAAATGGCCGGAAGCGGTGGCGCCGTTCAGGGCTGTCATCCTGAACCTGAAACAGGGCGCCGAGGATGTCGATGCGGCCTGCGTGAAGCTCTATCGCGAGCTCGAGGCCAAGGGTGTCGAGGTGCTTTATGACGACACCGACCAGCGCGCCGGCGCGAAATTCGCCGCTGCCGATCTGATCGGCATTCCCTGGCAGATCCTGGTCGGCCCCAAGGGCCTCGCCGACGGCAAGGTTGAGCTGAAGCGGCGCAGCGACGGGTCGCGGGAGAATCTGAGCCCGGCGGAAGTCGTGGCGCGGCTGACCTCGTGACGAATTATCCACCGCCCAGCCGCGGAATATCAGACGTGACGGCCACAATTAGCCCGAATCGTCTGTAAATCGAACTATGGATGAAGCCATGAGCGAGCCAGTTCGAACCCCACCTTTCGCGGCCTTCGAATGGCTCTTGTCCGGACGCTATCTGCGCGCGCGCCGCAAGGAAGGTTTTATCTCGGTGATCGCCGGGTTCTCGTTCCTCGGCATCATGCTCGGCGTCGCCACTTTGATCATCGTGATGGCCGTGATGAACGGCTTCCGCAAGGAACTGCTGGACAAGATCCTCGGCGTCAACGGCCATATCCTGGTGCAGCCCCTGGAATCGCCGCTGACCGACTGGAAGGACGTCGCCGAGCGCATCAGCCAGGTGCAGGGCATCCGCCTCGCGGCCCCCGTGGTGGATGGCCAGGCGCTGGGCTCTTCGCCGTTCAACGCCGCCGGCGTGTTCGTGCGCGGCATCCGCGCCGGCGACCTGGTCAACCTCACTTCGATCGCCAAGAATATCAAACAAGGCTCGCTCGACGGGTTCGACGAAGGCCAGGGCGTCGCCATTGGCCGCAGGCTGGCCGATCAATTGTCGCTGCATGCCGGTGACAGCATCACGCTGGTGGCGCCGAAAGGTGCGGTCACGCCGATGGGGACCACGCCGCGCATCAAGCCTTACAAGGTGGCCGCGGTGTTCGAGGTCGGGATGTCGGAATATGACGGCATCTTCGTCTTCATGCCGCTGCCGGAGGCGCAGGCCTATTTCAACCGCAAGGACGACGTTACCGCGATCGAGGTGTTCACCACCAATCCCGACAGGGTCGATGTCTTCCGCAAGACCGTGACCGAAGCCGCGGGGCGGCCGGTGTTTCTGGTCGACTGGCGGCAGCGTAACTCGACTTTCTTCAATGCGCTTCAGGTCGAACGCAACGTCATGTTCCTGATTCTCACCATGATCGTGCTGGTCGCGGCGCTGAACATCGTCTCCGGCCTGATCATGCTGGTGAAGGACAAGGGACAGGACATTGCGATCCTGCGCACCATGGGGGCTTCGCAGGGGTCGATCATGCGGATATTCCTGATCACGGGGGCTGCGATCGGCGTGGTCGGCACGCTGACCGGATTCTTCGTCGGCATGGTGATTTGCATGAATATCGAATCGATCCGCCAGTTCCTGTCCTGGATGACCAGCACCGAATTGTTTTCGCCGGAGTTGTACTTCCTGTCCAAGATGCCGGCCGAGATCGACGTCGGCGAGACCACCGCCGTCGTGATCATGGCGCTGACGCTGTCGTTCCTGGCCACGCTGTATCCGTCGTGGCGTGCCGCGCGCCTCGACCCCGTCGATGCGCTCCGGTACGAGTGAGGGCCAGATGGAGCAGGGGACGGAAGACGTACCGGTTGTCTATCTCCACGACATCAAGCGCCAGTACACGCAGGGCACGGAGACGCTGACCATTCTCCACGGCGCCAAGCTGGCGCTGTGGGCGGGGCAGTCGGTCGCGCTGGTGGCGCCCTCGGGCGCCGGCAAGTCGACGCTGCTGCACATCGCGGGCCTGCTGGAGACCCCCGATGACGGTGAGGTCTATGTCGGGGGCGTGCCGACCTCGCAATTGTCCGACATCGAGCGCACCCAGATCCGCCGCAGCGATATCGGCTTCGTCTACCAGTCGCACCGGCTGTTGCCGGAATTCACCGCGCTGGAAAACGTCATGCTGCCGCAGATGATCCGCGGCCTCAAGCGCGACGAAACCGTCAAGCGCGCCACCGAGATCCTGGCCTATCTCGGCCTCAGCGAGCGCATCAAGCACCGGCCCGCCGAACTGTCGGGTGGCGAGCAGCAGCGGGTGGCGATCGCGCGTGCGGTCGCCAACGCGCCGCGGGTGTTGTTCGCGGACGAGCCGACCGGCAACCTCGATCCGAACACTGCCGATCACGTGTTCGGAGCGCTGATGCAACTGGTGAAGGCGACCCGCGTCGCGATGCTGATCGTGACCCATAATATGGAACTGGCGGGCCGGATGGACCGCCGGGTGTCGCTGGCCGAAGGCAAGGTTATCGAGCTTGACTAGGGTTGGAAGTCGCCAACCGCGGGGCCCCAACCAAAAATATCGAAAACAACCCCATGCATTGAAAGATCAACCTTATCCTGATACCATTTTGCTTTGAGAATGCGCCCGAAGCTATGGCTGCGGGATCGATCAATAGGCCAGCCGCTGTCTCTGCTGCCGCCCGCCGGCGCCGGCGAAATAGGGATTGGTCTCGCATTGGGCGGCACGGCCCGCCGCCGAGCCGTTGCACTGCGCAAGCGAGGTGTAGCGGCAATCGTAATAGGTGATCGGCCCGTACACGTGCAGGCAAACCGGATAGGCCGGGTCATAGGTCTGGGCCGCCGCCGGGCCAGCCAGCGCGACCGTTGCAAGTGCCAAAATCGCCAAAGCCAGATTGCGCATCGCTGCCTCCTTCAATACCGCGGATAGACCGGCTGGCCGCGGTCGCGGCCGCGAGTGGCGCGCGGATCGCTATCGGCACCCGGGTTGTAATAGGGATTCTGGATACAGGAGAGAAACCGCCCCGATGCGGTGGCCTGGCATTGCTCATAGCTGGTGAAGTCGCACTGGCTCAGTGCGGGAATTTCACTGCCCTGAATGCAAAAGGGATAGCGGGTGCCGACGGCCTCGGCCGGCGCCGCGCCCGCGATTGCCAGTCCGCCCGCGCCCAACAGGGCCACAACCAGATTACGCATCGATACCTCCACTTGGCCGCGGCCGCTCGTCGTCGAATCCCTACGCGAAACAGAGCCGCTCCAGCGGCGCTTCGTCAACTCACGTTCGTGCGCGCCGTTCACACCTGCCAAGCATATCAATTGGTTCCGCTGCCAACATGATACGTTGATTTAGGTCAAGGCTGCGGAGTGGCCAGGGGACGGCCGCGGCCGGCTACTTGTTTGAAGCGGCGAGGACTGCGCTTCGGCGGGAGGATATTCCAGTCTCATCGAAATCAGCACACGACAACCCCAATCGGGAAAGGCGGCAAATCACGTTATAGGCGACCAGATTTTCCGTAATTTTACGGTTTCCATTAGCGGAACGCGGATTCCGGTTCCGTTCTCCCGAATCAAAAACAGGTCAGTCAGATATTTCAACGTGGGCTACTGGGGATAAAAAGAGATCAATACGCGCTTGACTCCGGGAACAAAAAAGGAACAATGTTCTTCTTATGTTCCAGTTCAGGAGGCGGGAATGTTGAAGACTTTTGTGGAAGAGGCTGCGGCGCTGGCGTCGCTTACGTTGTTTGTCGGGATGATCGCGGTCTGGGCGCAGCTGATTCCCCAGCTTTGAGGTTCTGACCGGGCAGGTTGGGGTCCGGCAGGAAAGCGGGGATGCTTGGTCCGGTCGCGCGGTTCGGCGTGGACAGGCCGGGCGCCAGGCATCACCATCGAGGCGCGAGTCGGCCCGGTGAGGGCGGCCTGCCTCCCTCATGCCAGATGATCGCTCCATGACCTCAAAACCTTCGGCAGCCGTTGCCAATGCCGGATTCGTCCATCTCCATGTCCATTCCGCCTATTCGCTGCTGAAGGGCTCGATCAAGATCCAGAAACTCGGCGAGCTGGCCAAGGCCGACCGCCAGCCGGCGCTGGCGCTGACCGATACCGACAACATGTTCGGGGCGCTGGAATTCTCCGACAAGATGGCCGGCTACGGCATCCAGCCGATCATCGGCTGCGAGCTCGCGGTTGATTTCGGCGATCAGGATCCCAATGCGCGCAACGCGCCGGCCGCAGCGCCTTCGCGGATCGTTCTGCTGGCGGCGCGCGAGCGCGGCTATCGCAGCCTGATGCGGCTGAACTCGCGGGCGTTCCTGGAAACGCCGGTTCATCAGGCGCCCCATATCAAGTTCGAATGGCTGCTGGACGACGCCCTGGACCTGATCGCGCTGACCGGCGGCCCGGAGGGGCCGATCTCGCTGGCGCTCCATGCCGATCATGCGGCGCTGGCGGCGCTTCGCTGCGACCGGCTGGCCAGCCTGTTCGGCGACCGGCTCTATATCGAGTTGCAGCGCCATGGCGTCGAGAAGGAGCGCCGCGCCGAAGCCGGCCTGATCGATCTCGCTTACGCCAAGGGCCTGCCGCTGGTGGCGACCAACGAGCCGCATTTTGCCACCGCGGACGATTACGAAGCCCATGACGCGCTGCTCTGCATCGCCGGCGGACGCCTGATCGCCGAAACCGATCGCGAGCAGCTGACCCCCGATCACCGCTTCAAGACCCGCGCCGAAATGGCGGTGCTGTTCGCCGACATCCCGGAGGCGCTGGCCTCGACGGTCGAGATCGCCGAGCGCTGCGCGTTCCGCCCGATGACGCGCAAGCCGATCCTGCCGCGCTTCACGGTAGGCGCCGCCGCCAACACCGCCGACTCCGTCAGCGACGAAGCCACCGAATTGCGCCGGCAGGCCGAGGAGGGGCTGGCCAACCGGCTCCGGGTCCACGGCCTGGCGCAAGGCGAGACCGAGGAAACCTATCGCGCGCGACTGGCCTTCGAGATCGACGTCATCACCCGCATGGAATATCCGGGCTACTTCCTGATCGTCGCCGACTTCATCAAATGGGCGAAGGGCCAGGGCATTCCGGTCGGGCCGGGCCGCGGCTCGGGCGCGGGCTCGCTGGTCGCCTATGCCCTGACCATCACCGACCTCGATCCGATCCGGTTTGGCCTGCTGTTCGAGCGCTTCCTCAATCCGGAGCGCGTGTCGATGCCCGATTTCGACATCGACTTCTGCCAGGACCGGCGCGGCGAGGTGATCGACTATGTGCAGGCGCGCTACGGCCGCGACCAGGTCGCCCAGATCATCACCTTCGGCACGCTGCAGGCGCGCGGCGTACTGCGCGACGTCGGCCGTGTGCTGCAAATGCCCTATGGCCAGGTCGACAAGCTGACCAAACTGGTGCCGCAGAATCCGGCCGCACCGGTGACGCTGGCCGCCGCGATCGAGAGCGAACCGAAACTGCAGGCGTTTCGCGACGAGGACCCGGTGGTGAAGCGCGCCTTCGATATCGCACAGCGCCTCGAAGGCCTCACCCGGCACGCCTCGACCCATGCCGCCGGCATCGTGATCTCGGACCGGCCGCTGAGCGAACTGGTGCCGCTTTACCGCGATCCGAAATCCGACATGCCGGTGACCCAGTTCAACATGAAGTGGGTCGAACCCGCGGGCCTCGTCAAATTCGATTTCCTCGGCCTGAAGACGCTGACCGTGCTCGATGTCGCCGTCAAGCTCCTGAAGCAGCGCGGCGTCGACATCGATCTGGCGACGCTGCCGCTCGACGACGCGCCGAGCTATGCCATGCTGGCGCGCGGCGACGTGGTCGGCGTGTTCCAGGTGGAAAGCCAGGGCATGCGGCGGGCGCTGGTCGACATGCGGCCGGACCGCTTCGAGGACATCATCGCGCTGGTGGCACTGTATCGCCCCGGCCCGATGGCGAACATCCCGACCTACTGCGCCCGCAAGCACGGCGACGAGGAGTCGGAATATCTGCATCCGATGCTGGAGCCGATCCTGACGGAAACCTACGGCGTCATCATCTATCAGGAACAGGTGATGCAGATCGCCCAGGTGATGGCCGGCTATTCGCTCGGCGACGCCGACCTGTTGCGCCGCGCCATGGGCAAGAAGATCCGCTCGGAGATGGAACAGCAGCGCGCCATCTTCGTGGCCGGCGCCATGAAGAACAACGTGCCGAAAGGCCACGCCGACACCATATTCGAACTGCTCGCCAAGTTCGCCGATTACGGTTTCAACAAGAGTCACGCGGCGGCCTACGCCCTGGTGTCGTATCACACCGCCTACATGAAGGCGCATTATCCGGTCGAATTCCTGGCGGCGTCGATGACGCTCGACCTCAGCAATACCGACAAGCTCTCGGAATTCCGCGCCGAAGCGCAACGGCTCGGCATCAAGGTCGAGGCTCCCAGCGTCAATCGCTCCGGCGCCACTTTCGAGGTCAGCGACAACACCATCTATTATGCGCTGGCGGGCCTGAAGGGCGTCGGCGGCCAGGCGGTCGACCTGATCGTCGAGGCGCGCGAGGAAGGCCTGTTCACCTCGCTGGCGGATTTCGCCGCAAGGGTGAATCCGCGCGCGATCAACAAGCGCGTGATCGAGAGTCTCGCGGCAGCCGGCGCCTTCGACGGGCTGGATTCCAACCGCGCGCGGGTGTTCGCGGGGGCCGAGGCCATTCTCTCGGCGTGCCAGCGCAGCCACGAAGCCGCGACCATGGGGCAGAACGACATGTTCGGCGGTGCCGCCGACGCGCCGACCATCATGCTGCCGCAGGTCGAGCCCTGGCTGCCGGCCGAGCGACTGCGGCGCGAATACGACGCCATCGGATTCTTCCTCTCGGGCCATCCGCTCGACGACTACGCCATGGTGCTGAAGCGGCTGCGGGTGCAGACGTGGGCGGAATTTTCCCGCGCCGTCAAAACCGGTGCCACCGCGGGCAAGGTCGCCGCCACGGTGGTGTCGCGCATGGAGCGGCGCACCAAGACCGGCAACAAGATGGGCATCATGGGCCTGTCCGATCCGACCGGCCATTTCGAGGCCGTGCTGTTTTCCGAAGGGCTCGCGCAATATCGCGACGTGCTGGAGCCCGGTGCTGCGGTGCTGCTGCAGCTCGGCGCCGAACTGCAGGGCGAGGACGTTCGCGCCCGGGTGCTGCATGCCGAGCCGCTGGATGCCGCCGCGGCGAAAACCCAAAAGGGTCTTCGCATTTTCGTGCGCGACACCCGGCCGCTCGAATCCATCGCCAAGCGGCTGTCGATGCCCGAGGCGGGGCAGGGCGGCCCGGCCCGCGGCGCTCCGGCAAAACCGGTTGCGGTGGCATCAGGCGGCGGTGACGGCGACGTCTCGCTGGTCATGATGCTCGATCTCGAAACCGAAGTGGAAATGAAGCTGCCCGGCCGCTTCAAGGTCTCGCCGCAAATCGCCGGCGCGATCAAGGCGGTGTCGGGCGTGGTGGACGTGCAGCAGTTGTAGGCGGGCAGTTGTCTGAAGGACTGCAATTAACCCGGCGCTCTCTCAAGGAGCTGATGATGGATCCCGTTCGGGTCATCGAGGAACTAGGCGACGCGGAGCGGTTGCCGGTCGCGGCGATCCGCACCGCCCGGGCCAATCGCGAGACGATGGTGCCTGCCTTCCTGCGCACGCTTGATGATTTCCTGTCGCTGGAAGGACCGGCCAACCCCGACGCGCTGTTCCTCATTTTTCATCTGCTCGGCGAATGGCGCGAAAAATCGGCGTATTGGCCACTGGCCGTTCTTCTGCGGTTGCCGCCCGACGTTCTCGACGGCATTCTCGGCGATGCCATCACGGTAACAAGCCATCGCGTGATGGCAGCGGTTTTCGACGGCGATCCTGAACCGCTGTATGAGATCATTCGCGATCCTGAAGCCGACGAGTTTGTCCGCGCCAAGATGCTGCAGACGGTGGCCATGCTGACGCGGCGTGGTGAACTGCCGCGTGACGCGACGGCGGCTTTCCTGCGCGATTGCTTTTCGCAACTCGAGCCGCAGAAGGATTGCCATGTCTGGTCTGGCTGGCTTGATGCGGTGGCTTGGCTCGGATTGACCGAACTGAAGCCCGTTGCGCAGCAGGCCTTTCTCCGCGGGTCGATTGATTCCGAGTGGCTTGAATTCAGGGACTTCGAAGAAGACCTGCAATACTCCGTCGACTATCCCGAAGCCGAACCGCTTAACCCCGATGGCGATCTCACTCTGTTCGGCGATACGATTGACGAATTGTCCCAGTGGCATGCTTTCAAACCGAACACGCAAAGCAGGGATACGCCGAAATGGGGTCCAGATTCCGTCGGGATGCCCGTTCGCGATCCCCTGCGAGGTGTCGGACGCAACGATCCCTGTCCCTGCGGCAGCGGGAAAAAATTCAAAAAGTGCTGCCTGACATAGGCGTGCGTTCCGAGCGCGTTCCTTGATGGGCCGCGCGCACCCGGTGGCAGTCGCGTAATGGCTTTAATATGTTGCAGCATTCACATTCGATGACGGATTGCCGATGCGTATTTGTATCGAGATCGACGAAACGCTGATGGCGGAGGTCCGAAAGGCATGTGGGCAGGCCTCCCAGAAAGAAATGGTAGCGCAGGCGCCTGCGTCAGCCTGATTGAGCAGCTTCTGACCGGCGGGGCAGGGTCGCCGGGCGGTCAATACGGGGTGAAACTCTCGGATTTATCGGCCCGGCACCCGGTAAACCCGCTTCTGAGCCCCAAAACCGGCCGTATTTCCTTGCTTACCGCCGGAATCCGGCTATATACCGCGACATCTCACACGGAAGCATGGCTCAAAAGGCCGTCCGGTGGCAGCCGGGCCGCAAGGCTCGTTTGCTCACACGCTTCCGGAGGAACCAACCGGAGAATAAAACGATGGCGCTACCCGATTTCTCTATGCGTCAGCTGCTTGAAGCTGGCGTTCACTTTGGTCACCAATCGCACCGCTGGAATCCGAAGATGGCGGATTACATTTTCGGTGCCCGCAACAACATCCACATCATCGATCTCGCCCAGACCGTGCCGCTGTTGCATCGTGCGCTCCAGGCGGTCAGCGATACCGTCGCCAAGGGCGGCCGTATCCTGTTCGTCGGCACCAAGCGGCAGGCGCAGGACGGCGTGGCCGAGGCCGCCAAGCGTTCGGCGCAGTATTTCGTCAATTCACGCTGGCTCGGCGGCACGCTGACCAACTGGAAGACGATTTCCGGTTCGATCAAGCGGCTGCGGCATCTCGAGGAAGTGCTCAATTCGGGCGATGCCAACGCCTACACCAAGAAAGAGCGTCTGACGCTGCAGCGCGAGCGCGACAAGCTCGACCGTTCGCTCGGCGGGATCAAGGACATGGGCGGTCTGCCCGACCTGATCTTCGTGATCGACACCAACAAGGAAGATATCGCGATCCAGGAAGCCCAGCGGCTCAACATTCCGGTCGCAGCCATCGTCGATACCAATTCGGATCCCAAGGGCATCACCTATGTGGTGCCAGGCAATGACGACGCCGGCCGCGCCATCACGCTGTACTGCGATCTGATCGCGCGCGCCGTGATCGACGGCATTTCGCGTGCGCAGGGCGATTCCGGCATCGATATCGGCGCCTCTGCGCAGCCGATCCGCGAGGAAATCGCGGTGGCGCCGCAGCCCGCCGGCTTCCAGGGCCTGGCCGGGCCGCGCGGTGCGGCCGACGATCTCAAGAAGCTCACCGGCGTGTCCGGCGCGATCGAGAAGAAGTTCAACGATCTCGGCATCTTCCATTACTGGCAGCTGGCCGAACTCGATCACGACACCGCACACAAGATCGGCGAAGAGGTCGGACTTCCGTCCCGCGCCGATGGCTGGGTAGCCCAGGCCAAGGCGATGACCGCGGAAGCGGAATAACGCGAACAAGAATACGCGAACAGGCTTGGCCGGAATTTCCCGGCCACTGCTTCGGTTCCAGATACGACATTCCCTGATGGTGGAAGGCGGCGAGGCGGCAACAGCCGCGCCGCGGTCGCCCTGACAGGCAAGAAGGACATTCAGCGATGGCAACGATTACAGCAGCGATGGTCAAGGACCTGCGCGAGACCACCGGCGTCGGCATGATGGATTGCAAGCAGGCGCTTGCCGAGAACGGCGGCGACATGGAAGCCGCGATTGACTGGCTGCGCAAGAAGGGCCTGTCGAAGGCCGCCAAGAAGTCCGGCCGTATCGCGGCGGAAGGTCTGATCGGCGCGCTGACCCATGGCACCAAGGGTGTCGTGGTCGAGGTCAATTCCGAGACCGACTTCGTCGCGCGCAACGAGCAGTTCCAGGGACTGGTCAAGATGATCGCCCAGGTCGCGCTCAAGGTCGGCGCCGACGTCGAGAAGATCAAGGCCGCGCCGGTCGGTGACGTCACCGTCGAGCGCGCGATTCAGGATGCGATCGCCACCATCGGCGAGAACATGACGCTGCGCCGGGCGGCTTCGCTTGAAGTCTCGAGCGGCGTGGTCGCAAGCTATGTGCACAATGCCGTGGTCGAAGGCGCCGGCAAGATGGGCGTGATCGTGGCGCTGGAATCCACCGGGAAGACCGACGAGCTCGCCACGCTCGGCCGTCAGATCGCGATGCATGTCGCCGCGACCAACCCGCAGGCGCTGGATTCGGCAGGGCTAGATCCCGCGGCCGTGACCCGCGAAAAGGACGTGCTGTCCGACAAATACCGTCAGCAGGGCAAGCCCGAAAATGTGATCGAAAAGATCGTCGAGTCCGGCCTGAAGACCTATTACAAGGAAGTCTGTCTGCTGGAGCAGGCCTTCATCCACGACAACGCCAAATCGGTTGCCCAGGCGGTCAAGGAAGCCGAGGGCAAGATCGGCGCCCCTGTGAAGATCACCGGATTCGTGCGCTATGCTCTGGGCGAGGGAATCGACAAGCAGGAATCCGATTTCGCGGCCGAGGTCGCCGCCGCCAGCGGCAAGAAATAACCGCCGGACCAGGTCCTTCCGGCGTGGTTGCGCCGGAAACGGCAAAGCTGTCCAGGAATTGGCTGCCCAACGGATCGACTGGCCCAGAGCAACGGCTGGTCCAGAGGAAAGCGACTAGCAATGGCTGAGCCGGTCTATCGTCGGGTGGTGATCAAGCTGTCGGGCGAGTATTTTGCCGGTGCGCATTCTTTCGGCATGGATCAGCCGACCATCGACCGCATTGCCGGTGACGTGATCGCCGCCAGGCAGCTCGGCGTCGAAGTCGCCGTGGTCGTCGGCGGCGGAAACATGGTGCGCGGCGTCGAGGTATCCTCGCGCGGCGTGTCCCGTCCGACCGGCGACACCATGGGCATGCTCGCCACCGTGATGAATTGCCTGGCACTGGAAGCAGCGATCGAGCGGCGAGGGAGCCCGGCGCGGACCCTGTCGGCCTTCGTGATGCCGCAGGTCTGCGAGCTGTTCACCCGCACTGCAGCGCACAAATACCTCGCCGAGGGCCGGATCGTGCTGCTCGGCGGCGGAACCGGCAACCCGTTTTTCACCACCGACACGACTGCGGTGCTTCGGGCGGCCGAGATCGGCGCCCAGGCGGTGCTGAAGGCCACCAATGTCGATGGTGTCTACAGTGCCGATCCCAAAAAGGATCCGTCCGCCAAGCGGTTCGACCGCTTGACGCATTCACAGGCGATCGAAGGCGGCTACAAGGTGATGGACGCGACTGCTTTCGCGCTTGCCCGCGAGACATCGCTGCCTATCATCGTGTTCTCGATCGCCGAACCGGGTTCGATAGGCGCGATCCTGCGCGGCACCGGCCACGGCACCATCGTCGCCGGCTGACAGGCCGGCGACGCATCGCGGGCCTGACGGCCTCGGCGATCGGTTTTCAGGAGGGAGAGCGTTATGCCCACGGGTGGTTTCGACATCAACGATTTGAAGCGCCGCATGCAGGGCGCCACGGCGGCACTCAAGCATGAACTCGGTGGATTGCGCACAGGCCGCGCCGCCGCCTCGATGCTGGAGCCGGTTCAGGTCGACGCCTACGGCACCCACATGCCGCTCAACCAACTCGCGACCATCAGCGTGCCGGAACCGCGGCTGCTCTCGGTGCAGGTATGGGACAAGTCGATGGTCAAGGCGGTGGAAAAGGCGATCGTCGATTCCAACCTCGGCTTGAGCCCGGCGACCGAAGGTCAGGTGCTGCGGCTGCGAATTCCGGAACTCAACGAGGAACGCCGCAAGGAACTGGTCAAAGTCGCGCACAAATATGCCGAGGCGGCCAAGGTCGCGGTGCGGCATGTCCGCCGCGACGGTCTCGATACCGTCAAGAAGCTCGAGAAGAATCACGAAATTTCCGAGGACGATCAGGAGCGGCTGGCCAATGATGTGCAGAAGGCCACCGACGGCATGATTTCCGAGATTGATCAATTGCTTGCGGCGAAGGAAAAGGAAATCCTCACCGTTTAGCGCGCCAGGATCAGCCGATGTCGAACGCCGCCGCCCCCGCAACCGATGCCCCGGATCCCTCCGGTGCGCCGTTGCATGTGGCGATCATCATGGACGGCAACGGACGCTGGGCGGCGGCCCGTGGTTTGCCGCGCGCGGAAGGCCATCGCCGCGGCGTCGAGGCGTTGCGGCAGGTGGTTCGCGCCGCCTTCGAACTCGGCATTCAATATCTGACGATCTTTTCCTTCAGTTCGGAAAACTGGTCGCGTCCGGCCAGCGAAATCGGCGATCTCTTCGGTCTGCTCAAGCGCTTCATCCGCAACGACCTCGCGACATTGCACAGCGATGGCGTCCGGGTCCGGGTGATCGGCGAGCGCGACGGACTGGAGCCAGATATTTGCGCGCTGCTGAACGAAGCCGAAGAGCTGACCAAGGGCAACACCAGGCTCCATCTCGTGGTCGCGTTCAACTATGGATCGCGCCAGGAAATCGCCCACGCCGCCCAGCGGCTGGCGCGCGAGGTCGCCGAGGGCAAGCGTGATGCTTCGTCGATCGATGCCGACGCCATCAGCCAATATCTCGACGCGCCCGAAATTCCCGATCCCGACCTGATCATCCGCACCAGCGGCGAACAGCGGCTCTCGAACTTCCTGATGTGGCAGGCCGCCTACAGCGAACTGGTGTTCGTGCCGATCCACTGGCCGGATTTCGACAAGGCGGCGCTGGAAGAGGCGATCGCCGAATATGCGAGGCGGGAGCGCCGTTTTGGCGGTCTGGCCGCGAAAACCGGATCGTGACGGAGGGCGAAGCCGCACCGGCGGCTGCTGCCGAGAAAGGGTCGCGCAATCTGATGATGCGCGTGCTCGTTGCCCTGGTGCTTGCACCGGCGGCCATCGCCATCGCCTATGCCGGCGGCTGGCTGTGGGCCGCGCTGGTGACGCTGGCCGCGATCGGCCTCTATGTCGAATGGCTCATGATCGTTGGCTCAGGCCGCGAGCCGCGCGTGATCGCGTCGGGCGCCGTGGCCCTTGCGATCGGCGGGATGTGTTTCGCTTGGGGGCGTATCGATGCTGCGCTTGTCGTGCTGGCCGTCGGTCTGGCCGTCGTCGCGCTGCTCTCGGGTGAACGCCGGCTCTGGACCATGACGGGATTTGGCTACGCCGCCGCCGCCGAAATCGCATCGGTGCTGGTGCGGCTCGATCCGGTCAAGGGATTTGCCGCGCTGATGCTAGTCCTGCTGGTCGTCTGGGCGTCCGATATTGGCGGCTACTTTGTCGGCCGCGGCATCGGCGGACCCAAGCTGTGGCCGCGGGTCAGCCCCAAAAAGACCTGGGCGGGCGCGATCGGCGGCTTTGTCCTGAGCCTTGGCGTGGCCGGCGGCTTTGCAGCCTTCGGGTACGGAAGGGCCGGCCCGCTATTGTTGCTCGCTGCCGTTCTCTCGACAGCGTCGCAGCTCGGCGATCTCTTTGAATCCGCCGTAAAGCGCCGTTTCGGCGTCAAGGATTCCAGCCAGATCATTCCCGGGCATGGCGGTCTGCTGGACCGTCTCGATGGCTTCGTCGCCGCGGTCGTCCTGGCGGCGATTTTCGGCCTTTTGCAGGGCGGCGCCGATGGCGTCGGCCGCGGTCTTATGGTTTGGTGAAAATATGAGCGCTGTCCCGTTGCGTAACAATAAAGCCGCGGCATCCGCCGTGCGGTCGGTGACCGTGCTGGGCGCCACCGGCTCGATCGGCGACAGCACGATGGATTTGCTGCGGGCCTCGCGCGACCGCTATCAAATCGAGGCATTGACCGCGAACAGCAATGTCGAGGGGCTGGCCAAGCTGGCCCGCGAATTCGGCGCGCGCTTTGCCGCCGTGGCCGATCCCGATCGCCTTGGCGAGTTGAAGGATGCGCTGGCGGGGACCCGCACCGAATGCGGCGCCGGCGAAAGCGCCATCATCGAAGCCGCGGCCCGTCCGGCCGATTGGGTCATGGCCGCCGTCAGCGGCGCGGCCGGATTGAAGCCCGCGCTGGCGGCCGTGGATCGCGGCGCGACCGTCGCGCTGGCCAACAAGGAATGCCTGGTCTGCGCCGGCGACTTCTTCATGCAGCGCGCGTTCAAGGCAGGGGCTTGCATCCTGCCGGCGGATTCGGAACATAACGCGCTGTTTCAGGCACTGGCTTCCGGCAACCGCGAGGAACTGGTTCGCGTCATCATCACCGCATCGGGCGGACCGTTCCGGACCTGGGCGGTCGCCGATATCGAGCAGGCGACGCTGGCGCAGGCGCTGAAACATCCGAACTGGAGCATGGGTCAGAAGATCACCATCGATTCCGCATCGATGATGAACAAGGGGCTCGAGGTCATCGAAGCCTCGTATCTGTTCGCACTGACGCCGGACGAGATCGACGTTCTCGTTCACCCGCAGTCGATCATCCACGGCATGGTGGAATTTTCAGATCGTTCCGTCGTTGCCCAGCTCGGCGCGCCGGACATGCGCACGCCGATCGCACATTGCCTCGGATGGCCCGACCGGATCGTCGGACCCGCCGCCAAGCTCGATCTCGCCAAGATCGGCCAGCTGACCTTCGAGGCACCGGATTTCGACCGGTTCCCGGCGCTCCGGTTGGCCTATGATGCGCTGCGGACCGGGCAGGGCGCGACCACGGTCTACAATGCCGCCAACGAGGTCGCGGTGGCGGCCTTCATCGGCGGCAAGATCAAGTTCGGCGCCATCGCCCGGCTGGTCGAAGCAACCATGAACGACTGGATCCGCTCCGGGAACCTGGCGCCTTTGACCTCGGCGGACGATGCGATTTCCGTTGACCATAATGCGCGAAATAAAGCTGCCTCCCTCTTGCCTCAAATTGCCTTAAAGGCATCCTAGACGGTTGGGGACAGGGCCTACGGCCTTGGTTAAGGGGAATTGGATGTCCGAGTTTTTGTTAAACAGTTTCAATACGTTGAGCCATGGGTTCATCGGATACATCATTCCCTTCCTGTTCGTGCTGACGATCGTCGTTTTCTTCCATGAGCTTGGCCATTTCCTGGTGGCGCGTTGGAACGGCGTCAAGGTGCTGACATTCTCGCTCGGCTTCGGGCCGGAACTCGCGGGCTTCAACGACCGCCATGGCACCCGCTGGAAGCTCTCCGCCATTCCGCTCGGCGGCTATGTCAAATTCTTCGGCGACGAGAGCGAGGCCTCGACGCCGTCCTCCGAAACGCTGTCCTCCATGACCGCGGAAGAGCGTGCCGGCAGTTTCCACCACAAGAAGGTTGGCGCGCGTGCTGCGATCGTGGCGGCCGGTCCCATTGCCAATTTCCTGCTGGCGATCGTGATCTTCACCTGCCTCTTTACCTTCTTCGGCAAGCCGAGCACGACCGCGCGCGTCGATAAGGTCGAAGCGGGCAGTGCCGCGGATAAGGCCGGTTTTCAGGCCGGCGACGTCGTAACCTCGATCGATGGCAAGGCGATCGGAAGCTTCTCCGAGATGCAACGCATCGTCGGCACCCGCGCCGGCGAGCAGCTGTCGTTCACGATCAAGCGCGGCGATTCCAGCCTGCAGCTTCAGGGCACGCCGCAGCTTCGCGAAGTGAAGGATTCGTTCGGCAACGTTCACCGCCTCGGCGTGCTCGGCATCACCCGCGCGACCGATCCCGGCGACGTCGTGACCGAACGGGTGGATCCCGCCTCCGCGCTCTGGCTCGGCGTCAAGGAAACCTGGTTCGTGGTCGAGCGCACGATGTCCTATATTGGCGGCATCTTCACAGGGCGCGAGGCGGCCGATCAGGTCGGCGGGCCGATCCGGATCGCGCAGATTTCGGGGCAGGTCGCCACTATCGGCGTTGCCGCCCTGGTGCACCTGGCCGCGGTGCTCTCGATCTCGATCGGACTGCTTAACCTGTTCCCGGTACCGCTGCTCGATGGTGGTCACCTTTTGTTCTATGCGGTGGAAGCCGCGCGCGGCCGTCCGTTGTCGGAGCGGGCCCAGGAGATGGGATTCCGAATCGGACTGGGGCTGGTGCTGATGCTGATGGTGTTTGCGACCTACAACGACATTCTGCACCTGGCGGCATCGTGAAACGGCTTTTTTGTGACGTGGCCTATTGGCAACGTCTTGGAATGAAAATGAAATTGCACTGCGATAGGACGTTTGCCGCCCCGGCAAAATTGGCTACAAGCAGGGCAACAAATGGGAATCTGTTGGTTCGTAGGGGTGCGGACCGTCAGTGGAATAACAAGGGCGCTTTGCGCATGAATGTTGGAATGCGAGTGCGGGGCGGCTTGTTGGCCTCCCTGATCATGTTCGCGATGCCGGTTGCCGCGACGCTGGCCGCTATGCTCGTGCCGTCTGTGGCCGTTGCCCAGACCGCGGCCTCGATCGTGGTGGAGGGGAATCGGCGCGTCGATGTCGAGACCGTCCGCTCCTATTTCAAGCCGGGTCCCGGCGGTCGCCTCGACCAGGGTCGAATCGACGATGGCCTGAAGTCGCTGATCGAGACCGGGCTGTTCCAGGATGTGCGAATCAACCAGGCGGGCGGGCGTCTCATCGTGACGGTGGTGGAAAACCCCGTGATCGGCCGCATTGCCTTCGAAGGCAACAAGAAGATCAAGGACGAGCAGATTTCCACGGAAATCCAGTCCAAGCCGCGCGGGACGCTGTCGCGCCCGATGGTGCAGTCCGACGCCCAGCGCATCGCCGAAATCTACCGCCGCTCCGGCCGCTATGATGTGCGCGTCGTTCCCGAAATCATCGAGCAGCCGAACAACCGCGTCGACCTGATCTTCACGGTGAACGAGGGCTCGAAAACCGGCGTCAAATCGATCGAGTTCGTCGGCAACAACGCCTATTCGTCGTATCGCCTCAAGGACGTCATCAAGACCCGCGAATCGAACCTGCTGAGCTTTCTCGGCGGCGCCGACGTCTACGATCCGGACCGCGTCGAAGCCGACCGCGACCTGATCCGCCGCTATTACCTGAAGAACGGCTATGCCGACGTTCAGGTCATCGCCGCGCTCACCGAATACGATCCGGACCGCAAGGGCTTCCTGGTGACCTTCAAGATCGAAGAGGGCCAGCAGTACCGGGTGGCGCAGGTCAATTTCGCCTCCAGCATCGCGACGCTCGACGGCACCACGCTTCGCAGGTTCTCGCGCGTCAATGTCGGCTCGCTCTACAACGCCGAGGCGCTGGAGAAATCCGTCGAGGAAATGCAGATCGAGGCCTCGCGGCGCGGTTACGCCTTTGCGGTCGTGCGTCCGCGCGGCGATCGCAATTTCGAGGCGCATACCGTCTCGATCACCTTTGCCATCGACGAGGGTCCGCGAACCTATATCGAGCGCATCAATGTGCGCGGCAATACCCGCACCCGCGACTACGTGATCCGCCGCGAATTCGATCTGTCCGAAGGCGACGCCTACAACCGCGCGCTGGTCGATCGCGCCGAGCGCCGCCTGAAGAACCTCGATTTCTTCAAGTCGGTGAAGATCACGAGCGAGCCCGGATCCTCCAGCGACCGCGTGATTCTGGTGGTCGATCTCGAGGAGAAATCGACCGGCGACTTCTCGGTCTCGGGCGGCTATTCGACGACCGACGGCGCGTTGGCCGAGGTCAGCATTTCCGAGCGTAACTTCCTCGGTCGCGGTCTCTACGCCAAGGCGTCGCTGACCTATGGCCAGTACGCGCGCGGCTATTCGCTGTCGTTCGTGGAGCCGTATCTGCTGGATTATCGCGTCGCGCTCGGGCTCGACCTGTTCCAGCGCGAACAACTCGCCAACTCCTTCATTTCCTACGGCACCAGCACCATCGGTTTCAGCCCGAGGCTCGGCTTCGCCCTGCGCGAAGACCTCTCGCTCCAGGTCCGCTATTCGATCTATGAGCAGAAGATTTCGCTGCCGGACAATTTGCGGAACTGTAACAACGACATCACGAGCGCGGCTTACAATCCGAGCCCGGCTTTCTTCGCTCCGGCACTGTTCAGCCCCGTCAACGGCTCGTCGCTGGGCTGCTACTTCGACGGCGAAGCCTCGCTGCCGGTCCGCAAGGAACTGCAGAACGGCAAGACGCTGACCTCGTCGATCGGCTATTCGCTGAACTACAACACGCTCGACAACAACAAGAACCCCACCGACGGCCTGCTGGTCGATTTCAAGCAGGACTTCGCCGGCGTCGGTGGCGATGTGAGCTATCTGAAGAGCGCGATCGACCTGAAATACTACACACCGCTGGTTTCCGACATCGTCGGTCTGATCCACGCCCAGGCCGGCATTCTCAACCAGATCGGCAACAGCGA
>JBKJUA010000202.1:0-3888 GCA_046590305.1 Bradyrhizobium sp. | reverse complement strand
CCATACTTGCCGTGGCAGTGCTTGTACTTCTTGCCGCTTCCGCAGGGACAATCCTCGTTGCGGCCGATCTTGCCCCAGGTCGCGGGGTTGTTCGGGTCGCGGTCGGCGGCGGCGGCCGGCACCAGCGAGGCGCTGGCGAACGCCATTTCATCCTCACCGGTATTGGGATCGATCTTGTGCGCTTCCATCACCGGAAGCGGCGGCTGCTCGTCCGGCGGCACGATCTCGACGCGCATCAGCTGCGCCGTCACCGCTTCGCGCAGATGCGCGGTCATCGCCTCGTACAGGGCGAAGGCTTCCGACTTGTATTCCTGCAGCGGATCGCGCTGACCGTAGCCGCGCAGGCCGATCACCTGTCGCAGATGGTCGAGCATCACCAGATGCTCGCGCCACAGGTGATCAAGCGTCTGCAGCAGGATGGTCTTCTCGACGTAACGCATCACGTCGGGGCCCCACTGCGCCACCTTGGCGGCCATGTGCTCGTCGACGCGTTGCTCGATCCGGGTCAGCAATTCCTCGTCGGCGATGCCTTCTTCCTTGGCCCATTCGTCGACCGGCAGGTCGATGTCGAGCACCCGCTTCAGTTCTTCCTTGAGGCCCGCGACATCCCACTGCTCGGCATAGGCGTGCTCGGGCACGTGCTTGGCGACGACGTCGTCGACGAAATCGCGGCGCATGTCCGAGACCATATCGGCCACGCTCTCGCTCTTCATCAGTTCGACGCGCTGCTCGAAGATCACCTTGCGCTGGTCGTTCTGGACGTTGTCGAACTTCAGCAGATTCTTGCGGATGTCGAAGTTGCGGGCTTCGACCTTCTGCTGCGCCTTCTCCAGCGCCTTGTTGATCCAGGGATGGATGATGGCCTCGCCCTCTTTCAGGCCGAGCCGCGTCAGCATGCTGTCGAGCCGGTCGGAGCCGAAGATCCGCATCAGGTCGTCTTCCAGCGACAGGAAGAACTTCGAGCGTCCGGGATCGCCCTGACGTCCCGAGCGGCCGCGCAGCTGGTTGTCGATGCGCCGCGATTCATGGCGCTCGGAGCCGATGATGTAGAGCCCGCCCGGCTTCGTGATGGTCTTGGCCGGCTTCGAGCCCTTGGCGGGCTCGATCTCGACTACGTCTTCCGCCTTCAGCACGATCTCGCGGAAACGCTCGACGTCGGCCTTGATCTGCTCGATCTTCCGGGCCTTCTCGGCCTCGTCGGTAATATCGGCGCTTTCGTGCAGGATCCGCATTTCCAGCGAACCGCCGAGTTTGATGTCGGTGCCGCGGCCGGCCATGTTGGTCGCGATCGTGATCGCGCCGGGCACGCCGGCCTCTGCGACGATATAGGCTTCCTGCTCGTGGAAGCGCGCGTTCAGCACCGCGAACAGCTTTGCCGGTTTTCCGGCGCGGGCGGCGTCGTACAGTTTCTGCATCGACTTCGGGCTTTCGAAGTCGAGCTGCTTGTAGCCGTGGCTTTTCAGGTAGTCGGCCAGCACTTCGGACTTCTCGATCGAGGCAGTGCCGACCAGCACCGGCTGCAGCCGTGAATTGGCGCGCTCCACCTCGGCCAGGATCGCGGCGTATTTCTCGTTCTGGGTGCGGTAGACCTCGTCGTCCTCGTCGAGGCGGGCCACCTGCACGTTGGTCGGGATTTCCACCACTTCGAGCTTGTAGATGTCGAACAGTTCGTCGGCTTCGGTCAGCGCCGTACCGGTCATGCCGGCGAGCTTGGCGTACATCCGGAAGTAATTCTGGAACGTGATCGAGGCCAGCGTCTGGTTTTCCGGCTGGACCTGCACGTGCTCCTTGGCTTCCAGCGCCTGGTGCAGGCCTTCGGAATAGCGGCGGCCCTGCATCATGCGGCCGGTGAACTCGTCGATGATGATGACCTCATCGTCGCGAACGATGTAATCCTTGTCGCGCTGGAACAGCGAGTGCGCGCGCAACGCCTGGTTGATGTGGTGCACCACCGAGACGTTTTCGACGTCGTAGAGCGATTCGCCCTTGAGCTGGCCGGCCTCGCGCAGCAGGGTCTCGATCTTTTCCATGCCGGCTTCGGTCAGCGTCACCGTGCGCTGCTTCTCGTCGACCTCGAAGTCGGTGGCCTTGTCGAGCTTCGGCAGGAAAGTGTCGATGGTGTTGTAGAACTCCGAACGGTCGTCGAGCGGGCCGGAAATGATCAGCGGCGTGCGCGCTTCGTCGATCAGGATGGAGTCGACTTCGTCGACGATGGCGTAGGTGTGACCGCGCTGGACCATGTCCTCGAGCCGGTACTTCATGTTGTCGCGCAGATAGTCGAAGCCGTATTCGTTGTTGGTGCCGTAGGTGATATCGCAGGCGTAGGAATTCTTGCGGTCGCCGTCATCGAGGCCATGCACGATCACGCCGACGGTGAGGCCCAGGAAGCCGTAGATCTGCCCCATCCATTCGGAGTCGCGCTTGGCGAGGTAGTCGTTGACCGTGACGACATGGACGCCGTTGCCGGCCAGCGCGTTGAGGTAGACCGCGAGCGTCGCGACCAGGGTCTTGCCTTCGCCGGTCTTCATCTCGGCGATGTCGCCCTCGTGCAGCACCATGCCGCCGATCAGCTGCACATCGAAATGGCGCTGGCCGAGCGTGCGCTTGGCCGCCTCGCGCACGGTGGCGAAGGCGGGAACCAGGATGTCGTCCAGGGTCTTGCCGGCGGCGAGCTGGGCGCGGAATTCGGGGGTACGGGCTTTCAGCGCCTCGTCGGAGAGGGCCGCGATCTCGGGCTCCAGCGCGTTGATGGCTTGGACGCGGGACTGATATCCCTTGACCCGGCGATCGTTGGGAGAGCCGAAAAACTTGCGGGCGAGCGCGCCGATCATGCCAAATTCCTGTCTGTAACGTTCGGCGTTGCCGCCGTGAAATGGTCCACCGGGGTGCCTATCAACTCATCGTGACGCATCGCGGCGCGGACGCCAATCCGGGGAGCATCCGCCCGATGAGTGGGAATTCAGCAATCCAAGGTTCAATGGCCAAAAACACAGCCAAATACGCGCTTTCGCCATTGACCCGGTTTTGCAGAGATATGGCTGTGCCAGAGCCTTGTCAACGGCGTGAACTCTCAAGGATTTCATCATTCTGACACCCTTTTCGCGTTGCCAAGGGTGGCTGATTGGGCGAGTGTCCCGCAGCCCCGAACACCCCCAGCTTTGAAGATAAGGATTTTCCATGACCGCTCCGTTCCCGGAAACGAAACCCGGCCTGCGTCTCGGCGTCGCCTCCGCCGCCGTGACCGGCGCGCTTGCCATGGTGCTGCTGGCCGCCCTGCCGGTACGGGCGCAGGACGCCAACCCGGTGCTCGCCAAGGTCAACGGCGCCGAGATCCGCCAGAGCGACCTTACGCTGGCCGAGGAGGAACTCGGACCGAGCCTCGCGCAGATGGACCCCTCGACCAAGCGGGAGAACGTGCTGGCCTTCCTGATCGACATGAAGATCGTCGCCAAGGCCGCCGAGGACAAGAAGGTCGAAAACAACGAGGATTTCAAGAAGCGGCTGGCGTTTACCCGCAACCGGCTGCTGATGGACAGCCTACTGGCGACCGAGGGCAAGGCCGCGACCACCGACGAGGCCATGAAGAAGGTCTATGAGGAGGCTTCCAAGCAGATCACTGGCGAGGCGGAAGTTCACGCCCGTCATATTCTGGTGGAGTCCGAAGACGATGCCAAGGCGATCGCCGCCGAGTTGAAGAAGGGCGCCGACTTTGCCGAACTCGCCAAGAAGAAATCCAAGGATCCCGGCGCTTCCGACGGCGGCGATCTCGGTTTCTTCACCAAGGACCAGATGGTGCCGGAATTCTCCGCCGTCGCCTTCACGCTGGAGCCCGGCAAGATCTCCGATCCCGTCAAGTCGCAGTTCGGCTGGCACATCATCAAGGTCGAG
>JBKJUA010000079.1:0-4395 GCA_046590305.1 Bradyrhizobium sp. | reverse complement strand
AGCGTCAGCAGCGAAATCGGGTTGCGCGGGATGATACGGTCGTGGCGGCGGTCTTCCGGCAGATTGAGGATGTCGCGGTTGGCGAGCCAGGTCAGCTGCGCCGCCAGCTTGTCGCGCTTGCGGGCAGTGGCGCCCACGCTCATGGCAAAGCCATTGTCGATGATACGGGTGATCTTGCCCTCGACCCGGCCGATATGGTCGAGATAGGCGATCACGCGGTCGCCGACATTGCCGATGCCCGGCGCCAGCAGGGCGAGCCCGCCCGGCGACATATTGATGATCTGGCAGGGAAACTCGCGGCGATCCGGCAGCATGTAGCGGCCCAGCAGGTGAACCTTCACCCGCTGGAAGCGTCGGCGCTCTTCGGCGGCCGGCAAAATCGTTCGTCTGTGCGCTAACGCCATCTCGCCACCCGACCACCGGCTTTTCGGTGTCTCCAAACCCTACGGCCAGCAGGGTTAACGAGGAGTTAGCGGCGGTTGCGGGAAGGGTGGATCATGCCGCTTTCGGTTTCGGATGCGGGATCCGGTTGAAGCCCCAAAGAATGAGCGGACACAGCAAGATCATCGCCGCGCCGAAATCAAACGCCGCCGCGGCGCTGCCGGTCCATTTGGCGCAGGCGCCGCCGATTACCGGGCCCAGCATCATGCAGGCGTAGAACATCGTGAAGAACAGGCCCATGCCGATCGCCCGGGTCTGCGGCTGCAGCACGCGGGCGGGCAGGCTCATGATCGGGCCGGCGGGCAGGCCGCTCACCAGTCCGATCGCAACCACGGTTGCGATCACAGCATTGCTTCGCGGCAGCGCGATCATCAGGGCGGCGAACACGAGGCTGGCTGCCACCAGAATTAATTGCGGGCGTTTGGTCCGATCCGCAAGGAAACCGCCTGATGGAACAGAGATCACAGCGATCCACAACACGATGCTGATGGCCGATCCGGCCGCGGCGATCGACCAGCCGCGCTCGACCAGTAGGGTCGGCCCGAAGCTGAAAATGATGGCGAAGCCGATGTTGAACAGGCCCCAGATCAGCCCCGCCGCGATCACGGCTGTCGTGGCGTGGCGATCGAGACGCAGGCGTGTGGTCGACGCAGGCGCGGCATCCGTCGGCGGCCGGTACAGGGTCGCGAGCAGCACGATGCCGCCGACGATGAAGGCTGCGACGCCGAGATGCACCGCGGCGACGCCGTAGCCGGTGCCGATCAAGGGCAGCACCAGCAATGCGACGGCGATGCCGGCGGGCCATGAATTGACGAAGATCGCCATCGCGGTCGCGATCTCCTTGCCCGCGAACCAGTCGGTCATCATCTTGGTCAGCTGCACCGTGAGGATGACGCCGCCGGCGCCGGCGACCAGCCGTCCGGCAATCTGGACATTCCAGGAGGTGGCCATGGCCATCGTCAGGCTGCCGATCAGCATCAGCAGCAGGGCGCCGAGCACCGTGTTCCTGTCACCGAACTTTTGTCCGATGGCGCCGCCCGGCAGTGCCAGCGCGATGCCGGGCGCGAAATACAGTCCGATCAACACGCCGATATCGGCGATGCTGACGCCGAATTCGCCCGTCAGCAGCGGCGCCACCGCGGCGACGCTCTGGAACTGGAAGGCCATGGTGGCGCGAACCGCGAACAGAACGGCGAGGACAGACCAGCGATTGCGCATCCATCACTCCCGCACCGTTCGGTGCTGCAAACTGGGACCGCGGGCCGCAGCTGTCAATGATGCCGATCATTTGGCATCTTCGCTGACTTCACATAACCTCCCGCGGCCCACGCAACTTAAATCAACAATCGCCGAAGGGCCGGAGGAAACATGCAACAGATCCGCGTCGCCACCTATGACGGGCCCGGCGCCCAGCCGGTCATTCGCACCGTGCCGTGGCCGAAAATTCCGAAGAAGGCGGCCTTGATAAAAGTCGGCGCCTGCGGCGTCTGCGGCACCGACCTGCATATTCTGAAGGGTCATTGGCCGAAGCCGTTGCCGTGGCCGTTCACGCTCGGCCATGAGATCGGCGGCGTGCTGGTCGAGGTCGGCTCCGAGTTTAGAGAGGACTTCATGAGCAAGCCGCTGTCAGTGGGATCGAAGGTGATGATCCCGCCGCTGATGCCGTGCGGCAATTGCTATTACTGCATCCATTACCCTGAGAGCGCCAACAAGTGCCTGACGCCGGTGTATTACGGCCGCTATCTCGGCTTCGACAAGGCGCCGCATCTGTGGGGCGGCTGGGCCGAATATGTCTATGTCGATCTCGAGGAATTGCCGGGCACCAAGATCTACAAGCTGCCGGACGATATGTCGCTGCGGCTCGGCGCGCTGTCGGAGCCTTTGACCTCCTGCATCCGCGCCTTCAACCGCGCCACCCGGGCCGGCGGGTTTACGTGGGGCGATACCGTGGTAATCCAGGGCTCCGGCCCGATCGGAATTCTGGCGGTGGCGGCGGCGCTCGAAATGGGAGCGGGACGGGTGATCTGCGTCGGCGCGCCGGAGGCGCCGAGGCTGGCGCTGGCGCGCAAGTTCGGCGCGGAAGCGACCGTCAATATCGAGGAGGTGACGACGCCGGAAGCGCGCATCAAGGCGGTGCGCGACATCGTCGGCGGGTTCGGCGCCGACCTCGTGATGGATTGCTCGGGTCACCCGAGCGCCGGCCCCGAAGGCATCGAAATGCTGCGCGACGGCGGCACCTATGTCGAGATGGGTCAGTTCACTGATGCCGGCTCGATCAACACCTCATGGCACCGCATCTGCACCAAGGATCTCAACGTGCTCGGCTCCTGGGGTTTTACCGGCAACGACCTGCCGCTTGGCGTCGACATGCTCTATCGCACGCGCAACAAATATCCGTGGCTGGAGATGCAGACGATCTATCCCTTCACCGAAGAAGGCATCGGCCGCGCGGTGGCGGATGCGATGGCGATGAAGACGGTGAAGTCGACCATCGTGCCGTGGCCGGAACTGGTGGAATGATTTTGCGGGCGTTATCCAACTGTCGTCCCTGCGAACGCAGGGGTGCGACAAGAAAAAGAGCCGCCCGCTGCCCAGGACGGCTCAAAGTCGTAGCTTGATAAAAGCTGGGCTCGTGTACCGCCGTTACCTTGTTTGCGGCCATACGAGGTTCAACGGGTAGCAGACGCGCCGCTGATTCGCTGTGACCTGGCTAACACACTCAATGACTGTCGAGCGGGGAAGGGGTCGCCAGCGTGCCCTCCAGGACAAGCGCGGTCTGCAGCGACATCGTCGCGGTCCTGAGGTAGGCCGGCTCCTTCAGCGCATTGTTCAGCATCCGGATGGCGATTGTCCAATGGCTCTTGTCGCGCTGCTCCAGCGGCAGGCCGGCAAAAAAGGCCGCGGCCTCTCCCACGGTCGCAATCACCGTCCCGTCGACCAGTGTGAGGGGAAACGTGAGACGGGAGCTGTTGCTCAAGCCCGACAATGCAAAATCCTGCGCCATGGGGCTATTGTACGCCCCATTGGTCAAGAAGTTCCATCGATATGTGCGCAGAGCTATCCAATCTCATTTCGCTGCTTGAGTTGGAATCAAACTCTCACAACCGTCATTGCGAGGAGCGACTCTTGTCCGCCGAAGCCCGCCTTCGGGCGAAGGCGGATGCGACGAAGCAATCCATTCCTTCTTTGTGCGGCAAGATGGATTGCTTCGCTTGCGCTCGCAATGACGACTAAGAGAGAATTGGTTACTCCGCCGCGCTGGTTTGCGGCTGCAGATTGGCGCGCTTGTCGACCCGTGCGACGCGGGACAGCAGGTAATCGACCTCGGCCTTCGCGGTGGCGGTGATGGTGGCGCCGGGCTTGCGCTGTGCCGATGACGAGATGATGCCGCGCTTCTGCAGCACGTATTTGCGCACCGCGAGGCCCGCGCCGGGCTGCTGCTCGTAGCGGATCAGCGGCAGATGCGCGTCGAACAGATCATGCGCGGCGTCGCGCTTGCCGGCCTTCGACAGGTTGACGATGTCGATCAGCAGTTCCGGGAAAGCGTAGCCGGTCATGGCGCCGTCGACGCCGCGCTCCATCTCGAAATCGAGGAACAGCCCGCCATTGCCGACCAGGATCGACAACGGCCGCAGCGAGCCGTCCTTCTGGAACGCGCGTAGCGCCGAGATCTTCTCCAGACCCGGCCAGTCCTCATGCTTGAGCATCACGCAGGACAGTGAGTCCATCACGATCTTGCGGATCACGGCGGGCGTGAACACCACCGTCAGGGTCAATGGATAATCCTGCAGCACCCAGGGAATGTCGTCGCCGATCGCTTCCTGGGCCTGCTTGAAATAGCCGGTGATCTGGTCGTCGGTGCGCAAATGCGGCGGCGGCGCGATCATGACGCCGGCGGCGCCCGCATCCATCGACTTCAGCGCCAGCGAGCGCATGGTTGCAAAGCCCGGGGCG
>JBKJUA010000078.1:0-6937 GCA_046590305.1 Bradyrhizobium sp. | reverse complement strand
GGCCATGGAGCCGGAACTCCTGATCGGCGACGAGCCGGTCTCGGCGCTGGACGTCTCGGTGCAGGACCAGGTGCTGAAGCTGCTGGACGAGGTGCGCCGCAAGTTCGACCTCGCGGTACTCTTCATCACGCACGATCTCCGCGTTGCGGCCCAGGTCTGCGACCGTATCGCGGTGATGCAGCGCGGCTTCATTGTCGAACAGGGCACGACCAGCGAGGTCTTTGCGGCGCCCCGGCACGAATACACCAGGGCGCTGTTCGATGCGGCGCCCGGACGTAACAGGGAATTTTTTGCCGACAGGGCTACGGAGGCCGTCGTGCCGGAAAGGCCGCATTGAACGTGGGGCGGGGTGCGGCAAAGTCGCCGGGTTTGGATGGTTCAAGTCACAGGGCAGGCTATCAGATCCGTATCAACACCATCTTGCGGCGCTATTACGAGACCCATCGTAAGGCCGGTTAGACAACAGGCGTGATCGCTTTGGCTTTGCGCCGCGCCAAAGCAATTTTGCCTTGGCCGTCTTCTTCCATTGGGCTTTGCGCTTCGCTTCGTGGTCGCGGCAAAACGCTCCACGGAATTTGCTTTGGAAGCACGTGAAAAACGATATTCTGATGCCGCACGGCGTTGATCCAGGCTCAAACCGTGCCGGGTGGCCTTGCGCCGGCCATCCCCGTCTTTGCGGCAAGCAAGGTCGCCACCGCGCCGGAAGATAGGACGCCATGAACGCCGAACAGGACAGCTATGAATATTGGCTCGGTCCGAGGGAGGTAAAGTATAGCAGTTCAGGTGTCGAACGCTCGGTGAGGCCCAGCGCCACGATCCGCCGGGCGCGTGCCGTCCTCGACATCATCGGCGTTACCAAAGTTGCCGACGTGACCGACCTCGACCGGGTCGGCATTCCCAACTTCATGACGGTGCGCCCGGACGATCTCGGCATCTCCTACTATAACGGCAAGGGAACAACGCGCGCTGATGCCTATGCGGGCGCCCTGATGGAGGCGGTAGAACGTCATGCCGGAGAATGGTATGACGGACCCGTCGTCGCCTCATCCTACTACAATTTGCGCGAACAGCACGCCTGTGTCGATCCTCTGGAGATTCATGTCCCGATGGTTCGCGACTACTACGAAAACTCGCGGCTGGACTGGGTGCTGGGATACGATCTGATGACGCGTCGGCCGACCTTTGCGCCGTTGAACTGCGTCGTCTTTCCCTACCGTCCATCTTCCGGGATGCACCAGTTCCTTACGAGTACCAACGGTCTCGCGTCGGGCAATACGAGGGTCGACGCGGTGTGTCACGCATTGTGCGAGGTGATCGAACGTGATGCGACGGCGCTGGCGATGGCCAGGGCCGATGTCAGGCCGGCGGTTGCCGGGATGCTGGCGGATATGGGATTCGGTGGGGAGTTGTCGGCGGAGCCGGAGAAGGCGCCGCTGATCTCGCTTCGCGGATTGCCGCGTCGCGCGGCGGCACTGCTCCGCAAGCTGCAACGAGCCGGGCTTGAGGTGCGACTTCGCAATCTGACCTCGGCGGTCGGTGTCCCCACCATCGGCTGCACCATCGCCGATCCGCACGGGCCGCCCGGTGCCATGAATGCTCACGGTGGATGCGGCACACATCCGGACGCGCGGATTGCCCTGACCCGGGCGTTAACCGAGGCGGCGCAATCCCGCCTGAGCTGGATCCAGGGTGGCCGGGAGGATTTGCCGGACTTTGTTCCGGCCACGGGGCCATTACCGTTGCAGGCACAGTGCGATTCCGGCCATGCGATCGGCTTCGATGATATTGCCTCTTATCAGCATCCTTCCGTGAACGATGATGTCGAGTTCATGATTGAACGAATGCGCCAATCCGGGTTCGCTCAGGTCGTCGTCTTTGATATCACCAAGGAGGAAGTGGGCATCCCCGTGGTTCGCGTCATCGTCCCGCGCGCGGAGGCGTGGACGCTTTATTTTGCGCATAGTGGCCGATCCCGATTGGGACCGCGGGCGTTGGACCAGATCCTGGGTAAATCGAAGCCGTGACGCGAGCACCATCAAGAACGATCGTGTTCTTTGGACCGTCAATTTCCGGGTCGGAAGTCGATAGGTTTGCAGCGGCCACCCATGCCCCCCCGATCAAGCGCGGCGACCTCGATGCCGTCGACGATTACGATGTCATCGTCATTCTCGACGGAGAATTCGGGCAGAGCATGTCGGTATCTCCCAAGGAGATTCTGGCCGTGCTTGGCCGCGGCAAGATCGTCATCGGCGCTTCCAGCATGGGAGCCTTGCGCGCATCGGAACTGGATCGCAACGGAATGATCGGTGTCGGATGGGTCTACGATCGCTTTCGACGAAGCGCCGTCCGGCGCGATGCGGACGTCGCGCTGGTCTACTCGCCATTCGACTTCAAGCCGATCACGGTGCCGATCGTCGATGTCGTGTACTGGATGGAGCAGGCTTTCGGGGCGGGGCTGATCCAGGCCGGGGACAGAGCCCTGCTCATCAAGGCCGCGCGCAGTATCTTCTTTGCCGAGCGCAGCGCCGAGAGGCTGATGGAGGCGTTGCGCCGCGCCATCGGCGGCGAAGCGCTCGATGCGCTGCTGGCATTTTCCGGGGGAACGATACCCAGCGTGAAGACCGTCGATGCTGCGAAAGCAGTTCGCCTCAGTGTTTCGCTGGCGCCACCAGCGGTCGACCGGTAAGAACCGCGTGCTGAAGGCGGGACAGCCATTGAACAACGACTGCAAAACAATGCCGAGCCGGCAACTAATGGAATTACTCAGCAGGGCCCTGCTGGACCGGGCATTGTCCTACAGGCTTTTCGCCGATCCCGATGCGACTGCGCGTGAGTTCGATCTTTCCGCCGAGGAAAGCCAGGCGATCAAGCTACTTGATCGCCGGAAGTTTGATCAGTCGGTTGCGCGGCTGCGATGGGGTTGATCGCCGCTCCCCAGCGTCGGCGTCGATCAGGCTCTTTGTAAGGGACGCTCGTACGGACAGACCATCGTCAGGTAAAGACGCGTGGGTACGTCGCTCGACACTCCGTAAACCCAATCCAGCACGATGTCATGTTGGTTGGGGTTTGTATCGGATTGCTCTTTCATATCGACCTTGATCGTCATGGGTATTGGTTCGGCCGATTTGAAGCATTTTTGAACGCAGGCGTCCAACAGCGCGCATTTTGTCGGGGGGATCACCTTCGGCTCGTCCCTGGAAAGCGGCGTGGTGTTGGCCTGAGCGGACAACTGGGTGCGAGCCTTGTTTACTTCCCGGTCCCACCAACCGGCGCCCAGCTTGCCGATAGCCGTTGGCGCCAGTTCCGGCTGATACTGACCAAACTGCATCGTCGCCACGTCGAGCCCGGCCCGTTTAAGTGTGACCACGCTCTCCTTCATTTTGTCGACAGTTCTATAATGGCTATTCATGTCGCCGTGAAAGACTGGATCCTTGGATACCACACCACCCATTGTAGAGCTGTCTGCCATGTCTAACTCCCCTCAAAAAAAACAATGACGACCAGCAACATCGCCGATCCAAATCACGAGCTGCGCTCGGGACAGATCCCGGACTAACGTCCGGGGAAGGCGCGTCACCGGACCCGTGAGGTCGGCACGTGAACCTTGCGGCGAAGCTAACACCCACGGCTGCGTTACGTCCAGAGACAACCCGACCTGCCATGACCGATCTGCCATGACCGATCTGCCATGACTGATCTGCCATGACTGTCTGCCATGACTGTCTGCCATGACTTGTCTGGTCAGTCCCGGTGCGCCACAATCGGCACGGGGCGTTGCGGCGGGCTGACCGCGAGGTGTGGAACTCTACTTCAGCCGGTGAGACCGTGGAAATGCAATGTACCGCATGCCAATCGACCATGGATGCGGGCGACAATTGGTGCGCCCATTGCGGCGCGTCTGCGCGCCAGAACGTGGACCCGGACAGCGAACGAAAATTCGTCACGATCCTTCGTGCCGACGTGGTCCACTCGACCGACCTGATCGCCGAGCTTGAACCTGAGGATGCGCTGTCCCGTCTGGAGCCTGCGCTGGCGGCGATGCGGGCTGCCGTACGTCAGTTCGGAGGCATCGTCAGCAAGGAGATGGGTGACGGGCTGGCGGCGGTCTTTGGCGCTCCCGTCGCTGACGACAATCATGCGCCGCTGGCCTGCCACGCGGCGATCGAGCTGGTCCGCCGGGTCGAAGGCCTCGGCGACCCCGGGCTGCAGGTCCGGGTCGGCCTCCATTCGGCGTTCGTCGTCGCTTACGTCGTTTCGAGCGAGTTTTCCAAAGTCTACGAAATCGGCGGTGCAGCGCAACATCTGGCGGCCCGGCTGGAGACCGCGGCCGAGCCCAATCAGATCTACGTATCCGAAGCCTGCCAGAAACTGGCCGAAGGCAATGTTCGGTTTGAGTATCTCGGCCGCAAATCGCTCAAGGGCTTCGCCAATCCCATTCCCGTTTATCGTGTAACCGGCGCAAGCAACCTTTCGAGTTGGCAAGTGCGCAAGACGCGCAGCGTTTCACGATTCGTCAATCGCTCCGGCGAGACGGCTCTTTTGAGAAACGCCGCACAGGCCATAGGCGCCGGCCGCCGAACCGTCTTCCTGACCGGCGATCCCGGGATGGGGAAATCACGGCTGGTGCATGAGTTCTTGCAAGGGCTCGAGAGTGAAGGCTGGCGCCTGGTCGAGGCGGAGTGCAGCGCGAATCTGCAGGGCGCGCCCTTCGCAGCGCTCAAGGGCTTGCTTCGCTCGATTCTCGGCGCCGCGGGGGCGGACGACCGGCCCGGAAGTGCGACGGACCCAAAGGAGGGCTTGCCGCGGATCCTGCGTTCTGCCCTCGACGCGGCGCTGGATCTGCCGATATCGGATGAACAATGGGACAGGCTGGAGCCTCAGTCGCGTGGCCGCGCGATCAGCCAGGCGAGCTGCGCGCTGCTGGAAAGTCTGGCGCAGCGGCAACGCACGGTGTTGCTGATTGAGGATCTGCACTGGGTCGATCGCGCCAGCGACGCGGTGATGGCTGCGATTGCATCGCTGCAGACTCGAAATCTCTTGATACTCATCACCAGCCGGCCAGATAGAATCCCGGACTGGGTCGACCAATGCAATGTCGAACAACTCGTCTTGCGGCCTCTCGATGCAAGTTCCAGCCGGGCCATGCTGGACGCTATTCTGGGATCCTCGGCGACGACGTCCGATCTGAAAAGTCGAATCATTCGCCATACCGCCAACGTTCCGCTCTTTGTCGAGGAGGTATGCCGCGGCTTCAAGGAGGCCGGCATTCTCGAGGGGCAGTGGGGTGACCTGGCGCTTGCCCAACCCGTCGAGGAACTGGGTATCCCCAGCAGCGTTCAAGGTGTGATCGCGGTGCGACTGGACCGCCTGCCGAGGGGAGAGCGCACCCTGATGCAGATAGCCGCAGCGCTCGGCCCTAGCGCGACGGTCGCCATCTTGCGCAAAGTCGCAGCGTTGCCCGAAGCCGTGCTGCAAGGCGCACTCGGCGCGCTCGACCGGGCCGAGTTGCTGACCAGGGTCGTCGATGTCTCGGAGGAAACCTTCGAATTTCCGCACGACATGGTTCGTCAGGTCACCTACGATTCGATGGTTGAGTTGACTCGCGAAAGGGTACATGCGCGCATCCTTTCCGCGCTGGAAGGCGACGCAACTTTCCGCGACGAACCCGACAGGCTCTGTTACCACGCAATTCGTGCCAAGAACTGGGCCAATGCGTTCGTCTACGGCAGAAGCGTGGCGCGAAAGTGCGTCGCGCGGTCGGCTTTTGCCGACGCGACCTCCCACTTCGAGATCGCCATGGACGCTCTCGACCGAACTCCGGTTTCCCGCGCCCGCGAGACCGAGGCCATTGATTTGCGGATCGAGGCGCGCATGGCCTTTATGGGATCTGGCCGGGTCGCCGAATGGCTGGACCTTGGACAGGAAGCCGAACGGCGCGCCAACGCCATCGATGACGTCGGCCGCAAGGTGGCCGCCATGACGGTGCGGTCGGCGGCACAGAACTTCTACGGCACGCCGGTAGAGGCGGTTGCCACCGGTGAGCAGGTCGTTGCCCTGGCGGAGGGCTGGGGCAATCCCGGCTGGCTCAACCTCGCCCAATACGGTCTCGGCCAGGCCTATTTCATCGCCGGCCGCTATCGTGAAGCCGAACAGATGCTCGGCCGCGCCTGCGCGCAATTGATGGGGCCCCAAGCGAGCGCCCCGATCGGCACCACCGTACAAAACCTGTTGCTGATGTGCTGCATGATGAAGAGCCTCACCCATACGACGCTGGGAGAGATTGATGCAGCGGAGCAGTTTCAGCGAACAGCCCAGCAGATAGCCAACGAAAGCAACCGGCCGTTCGATCGCGTCGCGGCGGCTTACTGCGGCGGCACGCTGATGCTCGGTCGAGGCGATGCGGCCGCGTCGGCCATGATTCTCGATGAAGGTTTTGCGCTGGCGCAGGAGCACGGGGTACGGATCTTCGTCCCGATCATCGGATGCCAGCGTGGGATGGCGTATCTGGAGCAAGGCCGCATCGACGCGGCACGAGAGATCCTCGCCGGGGCGCGGGAGGTCGCCCAGTCCGTCGGCTACACCTCGACGGTGCTACGCGCTTCCATCTATCTCGGGCTTGCTCTCAGTCGGGCCGGGGAGGTGCAACCGGCACTAAGTATGCTGCGAGACGCGCGGACGACGGCCCGACGGCAGGGGTTTGGCGGGCTTGAAGCCGAGGCATTGTTTGGTGAGGCCTTGATCATGCCGGCCACAGATGCGGAGGCGAGGGCTGCGACCATTCGTTGTTTGCAGACCTGCATCGCGATCGCAACCCGGAACGATGCCAAGCCGCTGCGCCTCAAGGCAGAGGCGCTGCTCGGTCGGATGTCGACTGATACATAGTGTCAAATTCTATCTTCGGGATGGAGTCGCTGTGTTTGAGCGCTCAGCCGCGGAG
>JBKJUA010000340.1:0-11550 GCA_046590305.1 Bradyrhizobium sp. | reverse complement strand
TCGAGATTCCGGGTTCGCGCCTGGCGGCGCGCCCCGGAATGACGATGTACAACCACCCTCCCCCCTCACCGCCCCGAAAAACATCTGCTGCGTCGGCGACGACGACCAGTCGATCTATGGCTGGCGCGGCGCCGAGGTCGACAACATCCTGCGCTTCGACCACGATTTTCCCGGCGCCAAAGTCATCCGCCTCGAACGCAACTACCGCTCCACCGGCCACATCCTCGCCGCCGCCTCGCACCTGATCGCGCACAACGAGGGACGGCTCGGCAAGACGCTGCGCACCGAGGACGTCGACGGCGAGAAGGTCACCGTGACCGGCTCCTGGGATTCCGAAGAGGAGGCCCGCGCCATCGGCGAGGAAATCGAGCAGCTGCAGCGCGACGGAAACAAGCTCAACGACATCGCGATCCTGGTGCGGGCTTCGTTCCAGATGCGCGAATTCGAGGACCGTTTTGTCACCCTCGGCCTGCCCTATCGGGTGATCGGCGGCCCCCGATTCTACGAGCGCGCCGAAGTCCGCGATGCGCTGGCCTATTTGCGCGTGATCAATTCGCCGGCCGACGACCTCGCTTTCGAGCGCATCGTCAACGTGCCGAAACGCGGGCTCGGCGACGCCACCGTGCAGATGCTGCACGACCACGCCCGTAAGCGCCGTATGCCGCTGTTCGAGGCCGCCCGCGCCGTGGTCGATACCGACGAGTTGAAGCCGAAGGCGCGCGGCTCGCTGCGCGGCCTGATCGCCAGTTTCGATCGCTGGCGCGTGCAGCGCGAGGTGACCTCGCATACCGAACTGGCCGAAATCGTGCTCGACGAGAGCGGCTATACCGAGATGTGGCAGAAGGACCGCTCCGCCGACGCCGCGGGCCGGCTCGAAAACCTCAAGGAGCTGGTGCGCTCGATGGAGGAGTTCGAGAACCTGCAGGGTTTTCTCGAGCACATCTCGCTGGTGATGGACCGCGACGGCGGCGCCGAGGACGACGCGGTGTCGCTGATGACGCTGCATTCGGCCAAGGGGCTGGAATTCGACAATGTGTTCCTGCCGGGCTGGGAGGAAGGGCTGTTTCCGAGCCAACGCACGCTCGACGAACAGGGCCGCGCCGGGCTGGAAGAAGAGCGCCGCCTCGCCCATGTCGGGATTACGCGCGCTCGCCGCCGCGCCAAACTCTATTTCGCCACCAACCGGCGGATTCACGGAACCTGGTCGACCACGATCCCGTCGCGCTTCCTCGATGAATTGCCGGCGCACAATGTCGAGATCACGGAATCGAAAGGCGGCTCCGGCTGGGGCGGCAGTAGCGGTTACGGCCCCTCGCGCTTCGACAATGTGGAATCGTTTGGCTCCAGCTACTCGACCCCGGGCTGGCAGCGCGCCCAGGCCAACCGCGCCCGCAACCAGAATGGCGGCCGCGGCGGCGGCCAGGCCGGCGGCGGTTTCAACGAAAGCCAGTCGCCATTTTCAAGCTCGCGTAGTGATACTTCAAGCTCGCGCGGCAGCGGCTTTACGGCCACCAAGCGCGGCCCGATGACCATCGAAGGCGAACTGATCGCGAAATCCACCGGTACCACTTCGGAGTTCACCGTTGCCGACCGCGTGTTCCACCAGAAATTCGGCTACGGCCACGTGGTGAAGATCGACGGCAACAAGCTCACCATCGCGTTCGAAAAGGCCGGCGAGAAGAAGGTGGTCGATAGTTTCGTGGAGCGGGTTTAGGGGCCCATGGCGTGAACAGCTTCGAAAGGCCGGACAGAAAACGATGGTCGACGGTTTGACGAAGCAGTTGTAAAGAACGCGCATGAACCACAACCGCAAACGTCCGAAATCCGCTCGCGCGGGATGCCTGATGTGCAAGCCGCACAAGGCCATTGGATGCTGCCCGGGTTGCAAGAAGATGCGTTTCCGAGATCGCCGCCGGTTTGAGACCGGACGCAATCAGTTGCGTTGCGAAGGCCTGATAAGTTTGGCCGCAAACTAGCCTGCCGCCCTCGCGGCGAGAAAAAAGGCAGTCGACTCATTTCGCCGAGCGAGTCTAACATCCGCGCGAAGCCTTTGATCGGGGGCGGTGAATGTTCGGCTGGTTGCATTCGAAAATGCCTAAGGGCCCGGCGGCGAAGCAACCGCCGGCAGGGCTCGTTCAACCCGACGCGCTGATCGAGGACCTCCGCCAGCGCGTTCCCCGCTATCTCGCCGAAATCGACCAGGGCCAATTGATCTATCCGGCCTGCAAGCGGACGCTGGCGGACGCGGCCGGCGATGTCGGCTCGGTGTGGGATCACACCAGGCTGGAAGCGATGCAGTACGTGATGGCGGTGCCCGGCGGGGAATTCGGACTGCTGAGCGAAGCTGCCCGCCAGCTCGACATGATCGACGGCTATCTGTTTCAGCGTTCCCATGGCGAGACCGTGATCGATTTCACCGGCACCGCCACGGCGGATTTCTCGATTGCCATTGTGGCCGGCCTGAACTGGACGAGCCACTGCGCTCAACTGGCCGGCGTTCCGCTTTCGCAGCAAACCGGCACCATCCGCCATTTCAGAAAGCTGGTGACGCTGGCGCAAAAATGGTGGCTGACCGACGGCGCCGTTGAACGCTGCGGGCAGATGCTCGCCAACGGAGAGCAACCGCCCTTGATGCTCCATCTGGTCTGGTCCGAATACACCCGGCTCGCCAAACAGATCGCCGCTGCCGCCATCTTCGGTGGCTCGATCGACCGTTCGGCGCAACTGGTGGCGCTCCCCGCCGACCTCGTGCCCCGCTTCGAGGCCGCCAAAGACCCGGAGGAACTGGTCTAGGCATTCTTACTGTACATGGGGTTGTTTTCGAGATTTTTGGTAGACACCCAGCAGTAGTCACCGCGCCGCGTCCGCCCGCGGCGAATCATTCAACGTCCATCATGGTTTAGCGCGGCATCGATCATTTCTGCGGCGGCAGCGATTGCACTGTGCCCTCCGGGTTCCTATCTCTGCCTCCCCACACCGAAGGCGCTGCCTTGAGCCGCCGTAGTGCCGCTTGAGCCACCCATCCTTCCCATCCAGAATCATCAAGCCCGCATGACTCCCATTATCTCCGTTGCAAATCTGTCGAAGACCTATGGCTCCGGTTTCAAGGCGCTCAACGGCATCAACCTCGAGATCAAGCGAGGCGAGATCTTCGCGCTGCTGGGGCCGAACGGCGCCGGCAAGACCACCCTGATCAGCATCATCTGCGGCATCGCCAATCTGAGCGAAGGCCGCGTCACCGTCGATGGTCATGACATCAACAGGGATTATCGCGCGGCGCGCGCGATGATCGGGCTGGTGCCGCAGGAACTGCACACCGACGCGTTCGAATCGGTGTGGGCGACCGTCAGCTTCAGCCGCGGCCTGTTCGGCAAACCGAAGAACCCCGCCCATATCGAGAAGGTGCTGAAGGACCTGTCGCTGTGGGACAAGAAGGATTCCAAGATCGTCACCCTGTCCGGCGGCATGAAGCGCCGGGTGATGATCGCGAAAGCGTTGTCGCACGAGCCGCAGATCCTGTTTCTCGACGAACCGACCGCGGGCGTCGACGTCGAATTGCGCAAGGGCATGTGGGAAGTGGTACGGGCGCTGCAGGCCTCCGGCGTCACCATCATCCTGACCACGCATTACATCGAAGAAGCCGAAGAGATGGCCGACCGCATTGGCGTCATCAACAAGGGCGAGATCATCCTGATTGAGGACAAGGCGGGACTGATGCAGAAGCTCGGCAAGAAGGAGCTCAAGCTGCATCTCCAGAGCAAAATCGATGCGATCCCCGACAGCCTTGCTGCCTATAACCTCGAACTGTCCGACGATGGCCGCACCGTGACCTATGATTACGACACCAAGGGCGAGCGTACCGGCATCACCAGCCTGCTCAGCGATCTCCGTTCCGCCGGCATCCGCATCTCCGATCTCGATACCAGCCAGTCGTCGCTGGAAGACATCTTCGTCAGCCTGGTGAGGGCGTCATGAATTTCAGGGCCGTCCGCGCCATCTATCTGTTCGAAATGGCACGCACCTGGCGCACGCTGCTGCAAAGCATCGTCTCGCCGGTGGTTTCGACCTCGCTGTATTTCGTGGTGTTCGGCGCCGCGATCGGCTCCCGCATCGCCGAGGTCGAGGGCGTCAGCTACGGCACCTTCATCGTGCCGGGGCTGGTGATGCTGTCGGTGCTGACCCAGAGCATCGCCAACGCCTCGTTCGGCATCTACTTCCCGAAGTTCGTCGGCACTATCTATGAGCTGTTGTCGGCGCCGGTGTCGTATTTCGAGATCGTGCTCGGCTATGTCGGCGCCGCCGCCACCAAGTCGATCGTCCTCGGCCTGATCATTCTCGCCACCGCCGCGATGTTCGTGCCACTGCACATCATGCATCCCTGGTGGATGCTCACCTTCCTGGTGCTAACCGCGGTGACCTTCAGCCTGTTCGGGTTCATCATCGGTATCTGGGCCGACGGCTTCGAGAAACTGCAGATGATCCCGATGCTGATCGTGACGCCGTTGACCTTCCTCGGCGGCAGCTTCTACTCGATCGACATGCTGCCGCCGAGCTGGCGTACCGTCTCATTGTTCAACCCCGTGGTCTATCTGATCTCGGGCTTCCGCTGGAGTTTCTACGAAATCGCCGACGTCAGCGTTGGCCTGAGCGTCGGCATGACGCTGGCGTTCCTCGGCCTCTGCATGGTCGCGGTGTGGTGGATCTTCAAGACCGGATATCGACTGAAGAACTGAAGCGAAAGCCCTAGCCCGGCGTCGGGAGGGCGAGCAGCGCGAGGATGATCGCCGCCACCGCCAGAAGAAACTTTGCCGGCAGGCCGGCCGGCGGTACGGCAGTGCGGATCTTCGTCTTCATCTGAATTCCTCGATGCTGGGCCGCGACCGGTCGACCGGGAAGTGTATAACGCCGTTGCGGCCGAAACATTGCCTCGCCAGGGCGAACCCGCGGCGGGACCGTCGCGGTCACCGAAAGTTGCGCGGGCTCGTCCGAATCGGTCACGTCACCGCCTTGTTCGAGCCCTGTGGTGCGTTAACGATGCCTGCGCAGGCGGCTGGAACCTTCAGCGGATTCCGGGCATATTGATGCTGGGGGGGACGGCGAGTGCGGCGTGCAGTGGCACTGAAGTTTTTGGGCCTGGAGGCCAAGGTTAAAATGCGTTGTTTCCTCATTGCTGTCACCTGCCTGATACTGTCCCTCGGCAACGCTGCGCAGGCCAAGATCGCCATCACCGTCGACAAGAATGCGCAGTTGATGACCGTCGCGGTCGACGGCGTCCAGCGCTACCAGTGGCCGGTGTCGAGCGGCCTGCCCGCCTACGAGACCCCGAACGGCAGCTTCAAGACCTTCCGGATGGAGCAAGACCACTACTCCAAGGAATTCGACGATGCGCCGATGCCGCACGCGATCTTCTTCACCAAATCAGGTCATGCCATTCACGGCACCGACTCGGTGAACCGGCTCGGCAGCCCGGCTTCGCATGGCTGCGTGCGGCTGTCGCGCGCCAACGCCGCGACGCTCTTTGCGCTGGTGCAGCAGGACGGCGTGCTCAACGCCACGGTGACGCTGACCGGCTCCTCGCAAGTCGCCCTCGCGCGCAACCCGCGGCCCCGCGCCAATACGACGGTGGCACGTCGCGATCCGGTGCCGCAATACAACTCCGCCGGCGATCCGATCGTGCTGGCACCGCGGCCCGGCGTGCCGGGCGAGGTCGCGCCGCTGGTCGAGCGGCAAGTACAGCCCCAGGCACAGGCCAATGACGGCTACATCTATCCGGCCGATGGCTCTTCGAACGAGGCGCGTTATCCGGCGCCGCGCAGCCAGCGCCTGTATGGGGCGCAGGTCTATCCGCGCGAGCAGTATTACTATGATCGCGGTTATGCGCCGCAATACGCGCCGCAGGGCTATTACCAGCCGCGGCAGCAATATCAACCACGCGGCCTGTTCACCTATCAGGAGTGAAGCATCCGCCTTGTGATCAATATTGCTCACATCTCATAGAAAAAGGCCCCGGCGAGATGCGCCGGGGCCTCATTAGAAATGCCGATCAGTAACGGCCGGAACCGATGCCGACGCTGACGCCGGGCACGCGGATGGCGACACCGTCGCGTTCCCCGCGATCGTAACCGCGATGGCGATGGCCATAGCGACGGCCGCGGTCGGCGGAACCGTAGGATTCGCGGATAATGACCCGACGCTGGCTACGCTCGCGCCAGCAGCGGCCGTTCTCGTTGCATACCATGCGGACCTGTTCGATATTGCTCTCCGGCAGCACGGCGATGCCGTTCGAGAGCGGAGCGGCGAAAGCAGAGGTGGCGAGCAGCGCGCCTGCGCCGGCCATCATGGAGAGTGCGAGCTTTTTCATTATGGTCTCCGGTTGATCGTGTCGGGCAGCCAACAGGCTCAACCGTGAATAGTTCCGCACCAGGCAGGTTAATCGTCGATCCCGACCTACTCCTCGCCTTTCTTCAGCCGCCGCCACACCGCGCCCAGCACATTGGAGTAGTCGTCGGTCCAGACCCGCTCGTCGTCCTCGGCTTCGGTCAGGGCCCACTGGTCCGATGAGGCCAGCTTGCCGATATCGGCGTCCGCGCGCGCCGAGATCACCACGGTGGTCGAGAAGATGTACTCGCTGTCGCGGTTGGTATCCTCGCTGTAGACCCAGCTCTTGAGATCGTTGGCGTCGGCAATCCCGACCACGACGCTGGACAGCTCCAGATGCCGGTTCGACACGTGCATCGCGACGGCGCCCTGCGGCGCCAGCCTCTCCTTGTAGATCTCCATGGCCTCTTCGGTCGCGAGATGAATCGGGATCGCATCCGACGAATAGGCGTCGACGATGATCAGGTCGTAGATGCCGGCCGGTTCCCTGGCGAAGGTCAGCCGCGCGTCGCCGATCACCGGCTTCATGTCCGGATCGCACTTGCTGATGTAGCTGAAATATTTCGGATCCTTCGCGGTATCGACCATGGTCTGGTCGATCTCGAAATACTTCCAGGTCTCGCCCGGCTCCGAGGCGCAGGCGAGCGTGCCGGAGCCGAGCCCGATCACGGCGACCCGCAGCGGCGATCCCTTGCGCTCACGCATCGCCGCAATCGCCTGGCCGATGCCGCCGTCCTTGTGATAATAGGTGATCGGCTCAGGCCGCCCGGTCACCGGCGTGCCGTCGTCATTCTGGTATTTCTCGGCGCCGTGTATCGTGGTGCCATGCATCAGCACGTGATATTGCCCGTTCGACGTCACCACGATCTTGTGGACGCCGAAGAAGCTGCGCACGGTTTCCACCCGCCCGTCATCCGCTGGATAGGCCCGGATCAGCGCCAGCGCTACCGCGACGGTGGCGAAGATTTTCCAGCGATTGGCATTCAATCCGAGCGCCAGCAATGCCGAGAGCACGCCGACCGCGCCGACCATCCAGACGCGATGGGCCTGGAGCCAGGTCAACACCTGGCCGGGGTGGTAAGTCGGCGCGATAAGCGCCACCGCGAGCGCGGCGAGGAACGGCCAATACCACGAGTTCCAGCGCGCGAACCGCTCGTTGCCGCCGGGCGGTCGGCACAGCGCCGCGCAGGCCAGCAGGATCGGGTATTCGGCAATCCATGAGAAGGTAAACGGCGCGATCAGTCCTGCGAACAGGCCGCCGACCATGCCGCCGAACGACAGCGCGACATAGAAGCCGGTGAGGTATTTCGCGGCCGGGCGGGTCCGCGCCAGTTCGCCATGGCAGGCCATCGCGATGACGAAGAAACAGAGCTGATGGCCGCCGAGGGTCAGCAACAGATTCTGCTCGCCGCCGAACGCCAGCAGCCCGATCACGCCCGCGATCGCCAGCGGCTGCAGCAGCAATACCCATTTGTGCGGCAGCAGCGGGCGCGACTGGAACACCAGCACCCAGGTCAACAGGTAAAGCGACAGCGGCAGCACCCACAGCAGCGGCGCCGCAGCGACGTCAGTGGAAATATGCGCGGTCACCGCGATCAGCAGGCCCGACGGCACCGCGGCGAGAAAAATCCAGCGCGCGCGCAGCATCCACGGCGGCGCCGGCGCGGAGGCTTCCTCGATTTGCAGGTCGCGCTCCGCCATCACCGGCGAGCGCAGCAACAGCACGCCGCAAGCCGCGATCAGGACGATCAGCAAGCCGTAGCCGCCGGTCCAGATCAGGTTTTGCGTGCGCAGCGTGAACATCGGCTCCAGCAGCACTGGATAGGACAACAGCGCCAGGAAGCTGCCGATATTGGAGGACGCATAGAGGAAGTAGGGATCGGGACCGTTGGGATGGCCTGATCGAACGAACCAGGCCTGCAGCAGCGGATTGTTGGCCGCCAGCGCGAAGAACGGCAGCCCGATCGACACCGCGAACAGGCCGAGCAGCCAGAACGCATAGCCCGAGGTCGGCGGCTCGCCCCAGCCGCCCGCGATCGAAAGTGGCAGCGTCAGCAGCGCCACCATCAGCAGCACCAGATGGATCGCGACCGGCAGCATGCGGTTCTTCAGCTGCATCAAATAATGCGCATAGGCATAGCCGCCGAGCAGCAGCGACTGGAAGAACACCATTGCCACCGACCACACCGCGGGCGAGCCGCCGAGCCGGGGCAGCACCATCTTGGTGAACAGCGGTTGCACCGAGAACAGCAGCAGCGCGCTGACGAAGATCGCCGCCGTATAGACCACCAACACCAGCCGATTCCGGGCAACGGAAGCGGCATCCGTGGCGGCGGACGAATCAGAAAGACTCATGAAAGCTCCGGCTTGAACCCGGCTGAAAGCCGGCGGCGGAAATCCGGCAACAGCGCCGGGGCTACAGGATAGAGCATAGGGTATCATAGCGGGCAATGCGGAACCAAACCCGTCACTTCACCCTGTGCTGCGCTGACCAACTTCGCTAAGAGGGAGAAGTCATTCCGGGGCGCGTCGAAGACGCGAACCCGGAATCTCGAGATTCCGGGTTCGATGCTCCGCATCGTCCCGGAATGACAAGGCAGAATATCCCTGAAGCGGACATGAACGAAACCGACGTCCTGATCATCGGAGCCGGCCATAACGGCCTCACCTGCGCGGCCTATCTGGCGATGGCCGGGCTGCGCGTGAAAGTGGTGGAGCGCCGCAAGGTGGTCGGCGGCGCCGCGGTGACCGAGGAATTCCATCCCGGGTTCCGCAATTCGGTCGCAGCCTACACCGTCAGCCTGCTCAATCCGCAGATCATGGCAGACCTGAAACTGGCCGAGCACGGCCTGCGCATCGTCGAGCGGCGCGCGCAAAATTTCCTGCCCTCCCCCGATGGCCGCTATCTGCTGACCGGCGAAGGCCGCACCCATCAATCGGTAGCAAGACTGAGCGAACGCGACGCCGCAGGGATCGATGGGTTCACGCGCGAACTCGAAGAGATCGCCGACGTACTGCGTGCTTTCGTGCTGCGGACGCCGCCGAACATCGTCGAGGGATTTGGCGTCGGCTCCATCCGCGAAGCCTTCAATGCGCTCGGGACCGCCGGCATACTGAACCGGCTGTCGCTGCCGCAGCAGCGCTCGCTGCTCGACCTGTTCACGCGTTCGGCCGGCGAGATGCTGGACGAGACCTTCGAGAGCGATTTGGTCAAGGCGTTGTTCGGTTTCGACGCCATCGTCGGCAATTACGCCAGTCCTTATGCCGCGGGCTCGGCCTATGTGATGCTGCACCATGCGTTCGGCGAGGTGAACGGCAAGAAAGGAGTCTGGGGCCACGCCATCGGCGGCATGGGCGCGATCACGCAAGCGATGGCGACGTCCGCCCGCGGCCATGGCGCCGAGATCGAAACCGATGCAGGCGTGCGCGAGGTGATCGTTGAACGCGACGGCGTGGTCGGCGTCATCCTCGACAACGGCCAAACCATTCGCGCCAAATACGTCGCCTCCGGCGTCAATCCGAAACTGCTGTATACGCGCCTCGTTCCGGCGGACGCGCTACCGGCGGATTTCCTCGGCCGCATCAAAAACTGGCGGAATGGCTCCGGCACTTTCCGGATGAACGTCGCGCTTGACGCGCTGCCCTCGTTCACCGCGCTGCCGGGCGCCGGAGATCACCTCTCCGCCGGCATCATCATCGCTCCAAGCCTCGGCTATATGGACCGCGCCTGGCAGGACGCCCGTGAGCACGGCTGGAGCCGCGCGCCTGTCGTGGAGGTGCTGATCCCCTCGACGCTCGACGATACGCTGTGTCCGCCCGGCCAGCACGTCGCCAGCCTGTTCTGCCAGCATGTCGCGCCGGAATTGCCCGGCGGCAGGTCGTGGGACGACCACCGCGACGAGGTCGCCGACCTCATGATCGCGACGGTCGACCAATACGCGCCGGGCTTTGCGACAAGCGTGATTGGCCGCCAAATTCTGTCGCCTCTGGACCTCGAACGCCAGTTCGGACTGCTCGGCGGCGATATCTTTCACGGCGCGTTGACCCTCAATCAATTGTTCTCGGCGCGGCCGATGCTCGGCCATGCCGATTATCGCGGGCCGCTGAAAGGCCTCTACCACTGCGGCAGCGGCGCCCATCCCGGCGGCGGCGTCACCGGCGCCCCCGGCCACAACGCCGCGCGGGTGATCCTGGGGGATCACCGGGCGCTGTTCAAATGAGGGGCCGCAGGGCCCGCAGACCAATGAGGTGATCGAATGAATTCTCCGGCCCGCAAGCCCCGACCTATCCATCATTCGCCGATGTTCTGGATCGGCATCGTGATATGCTTGGCCGCGATCGCGATCTATTTGTGGTCGGACGACCTCTCCTGGCGGCCCGCAGCCGGACGCTGACCCGCATTGCAACCGGTTGAAAACCGGTGGACAGGCTGTGGGAAACCAGTGGATGAATTGGTGGAACGGACTGTTAATTGGCGGTGCAAATCCCGGTGGCTAGCCTGTGAACAATCCCGATATGTTCGCTGTATGACCTCCGGGACAACTCCTGTAGTTTGTCGCCGAGCACTAATGTGTCGAAGCGATCGGCGCAAAGCGGGGTGTCATGTCTATTGAGGATCCGGATCAGTTCCTTGCGAAAGAACGGGCCAACCAGTACGCGCCGGAGCCCAAGTACCGCCCTGGCGAAGTAGGCTCCATGTTCGCCTTCAGTTCGGTGTTGCTCATCATTCTGTTCACGACATTCACCGGGATAAACCGGGAGAAGTCGGCGCTGGCCGAAGGGATTATCGTCTTCGTTAGTTTTGGGCTTCCGTTCTGGTACGTCAGGAACCTGCGCCAGAAGCACATTGACGCCGTGGCTCAAGAACTCTCAAAGGTTGAAGAGGCGAAAAGCCCTCGATGACCTCAACCATCACTCCCGCGACCCGCCGCGCCAGCTTTGCGATCGGCAATGAGCAAGCCGCCAAGCGTGTGGTCGATCTGCTGGACGAGAATTTTCTCGAAGGCCAGGCCGCGATCACGGCGTTCGAGGGGGCCGGCGGGCGCTGGGATGTCATCGTGCATTTCGCCGAGCCGCCGGACGAAAGCGCGATCCGCGAAATGGTCGACCTCGCCGCCGGGGATGAGGTCGCGCAGCACATCAGCTTCGACACGGTCGAGGCAAAAGATTGGG
>JBKJUA010000339.1:0-7398 GCA_046590305.1 Bradyrhizobium sp. | reverse complement strand
GCCATCGTTCGCCTCATCGGCGCGATCCTGCTCGAACAAAACGACGAGTGGGCCGTCCAGCGTGCCCGCTACATGACGCTGGAAACCATCGCGCCGATGAGCGATGATCCAACCGTCAGCCTTCCGGCTATCGCCAGCTGACCTGCCCGGCTCTTGCCGGCGAACGCGGTGCCCCACCGCCAGTTACACCACGCCGGGGGACACGATCGCGGTTCATCTGGCGCGCAACGGCCACATCGCCATCGTCGCCGCGGTCTCGCCGGCGCGCGAAGACCGTGCCGCGGCGCGCCGCATCGCCGACACCGCGTTCCGCGAGATCTACGTCGCGACCCCGGTTGACGTGTGCGAGAGCCGCGATCCCAAGGGGCACTACGCCAAGGCGCGGGCCGGCGCCCTGCATGGCTTCACCGGCACCGGCAACGACTACCAGCCGCCGACCGGCTGCGAGCTGATCATCGACACCTCGACGCGCCCGGTTCCCGACGCCATCGACGAGATCGAGCGGATGCTGGGAAAAACGGGCATTCTGTTCGACGAACCGGTCGATCTCGCCGCCAATATCTGAGACTTTCGAAGGCCCCTTTGAGGCCTTCTCATCGACACGGCTTATGGCTAAAAGGGCCTCGAAAACTGCCCTTTGGCGTGATTTTTGCTGTGTTCGGCCCTGAAGACAGCCTGTAAACCGCCGTTTCCCGCCGAGAAAGCCCGTCATGAATCGTATCGATGCCCATGGACTGAAAATCGCCCCCGTTTTGTTCGATTTCATCGCCACGGAGGCGACCCCCAAGACCGGGATTTCGCCGGACGCGTTCTGGGCCGGGCTTGCGGCCATCATCCAAAGCCTCGCGCCGAAAAACCGGGAACTGCTCGCCTTCCGTGACGCCCTGCAGACGAAAATCGACGGCTGGCACCGCGCCAACAAGGGCAAGCCGTTCGACATGAACTCGTACACAGCGTTCCTGAAGGAGATCGGCTATCTGCTGCCGGAGCCTGCGACCCATCAGGTCGAAACCGCCAACGTCGACGAAGAGATCGGAAAAATCTGCGGGCCGCAGCTGGTGGTGCCGCTCACCAACGCGCGCTACGCCCTGAACGCCGCCAATGCGCGCTGGGGCAGCCTGTACGATGCCTTCTACGGCACCGACGCGATCCCGCACGATCCCGGCGAAGGCGGCAAGGGCTACAACAAGGCGCGCGGTGACAAGGTCATCGCCAAGGCAAAGGCCTTTCTCGATGCCGCCGCGCCGCTGGCGACCGGCAGCCACACCGATGTGACCGCCTACAGCGTGATATCAGGGCAGCTCGCGGTCAAACTGAAGAGCGCCAACGCCACCGCGCTGAAGACCAGCACCCAGTTCGCCGGCTACCTGGGCGACGATGCATCGCCGACCGCGATCCTGCTGGTCAACAATGGCATGCATATCGAGATCAAGATCGACCGCGGCCACCTGATCGGCAAGGACGATCCGGCCGGCGTCGCCGACATGATGCTGGAATCGGCGGTTTCCACCATCCTCGACATGGAGGACAGCGTCGCGGCGGTCGATGCCGAGGACAAGGTGCTGGTCTATCGCAACACCCTCGGCCTGATGGACGGCACGCTGTCGGCCGACTTCGAAAAGGGCGGCAAGACGCTGAAGCGCGCGCTCAATCCCGACCGCGTCTACACCACGGCGGACGGCAAGCAGCTCACGCTGCACGGCCGCAGCCTGCTGCTGATGCGCAATGTCGGCCATCACATGTTCACCGCCGCGGTGCTCGACGCTTCCGGCGAGGAAATTCCGGAAGGCATTCTGGACGCCGCGGTCGCCGGCCTGCTCGCGATCCACGACCTGATGGGCTCGTCGAAGACGAAGAACAGCCGCACCGGCTCGGTCTATATCGTCAAGCCGAAGATGCACGGCCCCGACGAGGTGGCGCTGACCTGCGAGCTGTTCGGCCAGGTCGAGAAGATGCTTGGGCTACCGGAAAACACCATGAAGGTCGGCATCATGGACGAGGAGCGCCGCACCACGGTCAACCTCAAGGCCTGCATCCAGAAGGCCTCGAAGCGGATTTGTTTCATCAACACCGGCTTCCTCGACCGCACCGGCGACGAAATCCATACCTCGATGGAAGCCGGTCCGATGATCCGCAAGAACGACATGAAGGCGCAGCCCTGGATCAAGGCCTATGAAGACTGGAACGTCGACAACGGCCTGATCGACGGCCTGCCCGGCCATGCCCAGATCGGCAAGGGCATGTGGGCGGCACCGGACAAGATGGCGGACATGCTGACGCAGAAGATCGGCCATCCGCAGGCCGGCGCCACCACCGCCTGGGTGCCGTCGCCGACCGCCGCCACGCTGCACGCGCTGCATTATCACGAGATCAACGTGCAGGCGCGCCAGCAGGAATTGAGCAAGGGCAGCCCACGCGCCAAACTGTCCGACATTCTCACCATCCCGGTATCGCAATCGAACTGGGCGCCCGACGACGTCAAGCAGGAGATCGACAACAACTGCCAGGGCATTCTGGGTTATGTCGTGCGCTGGATCGACCAGGGCGTCGGCTGCTCCAAGGTGCCCGACATTCACGACGTCGGTCTGATGGAAGACCGCGCCACCTTGCGGATCTCGAGCCAGCATCTGGCCAACTGGCTGCATCAGGGCGTCATCACCAAAGAGCAGGTGATGGAATCCCTGAAGCGCATGGCGGTCGTGGTGGACGGACAGAACAAGGGCGATGACGAGTACCGGCCGATGGCGCCCGGCTTCGACGGCGTCGCCTTCAAGGCCGCCTGCGACCTCGTCTTCAAGGGCCGCGAGCAGCCGAACGGCTACACCGAGTTCATCCTCACCGCCCGGCGCCGCGAAGCCAAGGCGGCGGGCTGATTTCGGGATGTGAAAATCGCGGCTGGGCCGAAGACAGCTTGCCGCAGTTCCCATTGGAACGTCCCGCTTGTAGCGCCGTTGTTAACCCATCTCAACTCAAGAGGAGATGACGATGGATTGGAACCGGGTCGAAGGAAACTGGAAGCAGTTCAAGGGCGCCGCCAAGGAAAAATGGGGCAAGCTTACCGACGACGACCTCGACGTGATCGAGGGGCGCCGTGAGCAACTCGAAGGCAAGTTGCAGCAACGCTACGGCTTCGCCAAGGACCAGATCCGCAAGGATGTGGATGACTGGTTCGGTACGCTGAGGTAACGCCACGATACACCAGACAGAAAAGCCCCGGCCTCGGCCGGGGCTTTTTCGTCGAGGGGTCGCGGTAGCCCTAAAACACCGCGAGCAATTTCAGCAGCGAGATCACGCCGATCACGATGACCACGACGCGGGCGATCTGCTTGGCGCGGCCGTCCAGCGGCAGCAGGTTGATCAGATACAGAATGAGAATAACGACGAGAAATGTGACTAGTGCACTGATGAGCATGCGGATCCCCTAAGGCGTCGTGAAAGCGCGATTGGCTGCTCAATCAACGCCGGACCGGCGTGCCGGTTCCAACGGCGGAACCTTATTTTTATTGCAAAAAATCAATGATTTCAATGGTCCGGCGGGCAACATTCCCGCACAGTGTCGTTCTCACTCCCTCGCCAGTACCGGCAGGCGCTGATAGCGGGCCTGGACGCGGTCCGAGGCGGGCGAGAAGTTGAGTGACGCGCCGCGCCTGTCGGGGCGGCCGGCGACCATCAACCCGTCCGAGGCGGCGACGATATCGCCCTTGCGCAGGGTCGGATCGTCCTCGATCTTGATCGAGGCGAGACCGATCTGGTCCTTGCCGTTGCAGGTGCATCCGGCGACCAGTTCCTCGCGATAGCGAAACGCATTGGGCAATTCGGAATAAGGTTTGCCGGTTTCGGTCGCGGCATGGTCGATGCTGCTGCCATAGACCAGTTTGGTGTCGCTGGCCGGGCAGAAATTCTTGCATGCCACTGCGCGGCTTTGTTTATCCGGTCCGTTGACGGGGAAATAGCGTCCGTCGCAGGTTCGGACGCAATAGGCTTGGCCACTCCCGTATCGCGGACGGGCCTCGGGCTGCGGGGCAAACGGCCCTCCTTCGCCAGCGAAGGGCAAATGCATCTGGGGCGCGCGCGAGCGACTGATGCCGCCGAACAGCGCCGAGAAGAAATCTTCCGCCTGTGCGACAGGCGCCAGCGCCGAGGCGCCCAGCAGCGCCGCCGCCACCCACGCCAGTCGCTTGCCTGAAAACCAGTTCATCGCTTGCTCCCGATCAATTCAGCGACGACGTCGAGAGGTTCATCGCCTGGCGGCCCGGGACGGCCGTCGTCGCGACCGGACGCGGCGCTGCCGCCGGCCGAACCGTGATCGTCGTCCTGGTCGCCATATGCGGCGCGTTCTTCGGCAGCACCACTACCTTGGTGCCGAGGGTGACGCGGCTGAACAGGTCGGCGACATCTTCATTGGTCAGGCGGATGCAGCCCGAAGAGACGAACTTGCCGATGGTGGAGGGATCGTTGGTGCCGTGAATCCGGTAGATGCTGGAGCCGAGATACATGGCGCGCGCACCGAGCGGATTGCCCGGGCCGCCCGCCACGAAACGCGGCAGATAAGGCTGGCGCGCGATCATCTCCGAGGGCGGGGTCCAATCCGGCCACTCGGCCTTCCTTGTAACCGTCTGCACGCCGGACCATGTAAACCCTTCGCGGCCGACGCCCACGCCGTAGCGTACCGCGCGGCCCTGGCCGAGCACGTAATAGAGGTAGGTGTTGCCGGTATCGATCACGATGGTGCCCGGCGCTTGGTTGGACTGGAAGGCAACGATGGTGCGCTTCAAGCGCTCGGGCATCACGGCCGTGTCGTCGCCGTCTTCCTCGGGCTGGACCATTACATTATCGGACGGAAACGACATCGGCGCGGTGGAGGCGTAGCCGAGCATCTGGGCGCTCGCGCTTTCGAGCAGCGCCGGCGACAGCATCAGCGCCGTGCCCAGGACCAGCGCGCCTGTCGTGCGCCAGGAGAGAAGCTTGCCTGCCAATGTCTGTGCCATGATCTGCCCCGATGCGATGCGCATCATGTGATGCTCTGGCCAACCAACCCTGTTGGGGCTGCATTGTTCCGTCCGCCTCACAGTCCCGGCGACCCTGTCAACCTGCGACTGCTTCACGTTTTTGCGATGGAACTTTCGGTTCCCGGGCGGATTATGCCAAACTGATCGCCCGGTTCGTCACCGCAACCGCGACGCCTAACCACATCGCCGTAGCGCGGGGGAGAGCCAATTGCGTGTCTTTCCCAATGAGCGTGCAGCGTCCGCCGAGCCGGCAGGCAAGCCGCTGTCCGACAGCCGGAACGAACAGCCGCCGGTGATCCGGCGCGCCGAGGTCGTGGCATTCGCGCTGCTCGCGCTGCTCGTCATTTGCATCGTCGCGGTGCTTTACGCCGCCAAGGCTTTCTTCCTGCCGGTCCTGATGGCGTTCGTGGTCGGCACCATGCTGGCGCCGGCGGCACGCTATCTCGAGCAGCACCGCATCCCGCGCGCGGTGTCCGCGGTCATGATCGTGGCCGCGGCCTGCGCCCTGGTCGTCTTCATGGTCGGGCTGATCGCCGCTCCTGTCGTCGAATGGAGCGCGCGCCTTCCCGAGCTCGGCTCGCTGATGAAGGAAAAGCTTCATGTATTTGATGGCCCGATCCGGCTGTGGCAGCAAATGCAACTGGCACTCGGCGGATCCGACACGTTGCCGGGTGCGTCGTTCCAGCTCCCCAAGATCGAGTGGGTGCAGCCGACCCTGGAATTCCTGTCGCCGACCTTCGCCGAATTCCTGCTGTTCCTGGTGACCCTGATCCTGTTCATCGCCAGTTGGCCGGACCTGCGCCGCGCCGTGGTCATGACGTTCGGCGACCGCGAATCGCGGCTGCGGACCCTGCGGATCATCAATGAGATCGAGGAAAATCTCGGCGGCTATCTGCTGATGGTGACCATCATCAACCTCGGCGTCGGCGTGGCGACCGGCATCATCTGCGCGGTGACGGGGATGCCGAATCCGGCCGCGCTCGGCGCGCTGGCCGCAACATTGAATTTCATCCCGATCATCGGACCGGTGTTCATGTTCGTGATCCTGGCGGTGGTCGGCGTGGTCGCCTTCCCGACACTGGCCGGGGGACTGCTCGGGCCCGCTTTGTTTGCCGGGATGACCTTCCTCGAAGGTCATTTCCTGACGCCGGTCATCGTCGGCCGCCGTCTGCAATTGAATGCGCTCGCCGTGTTCATCGCGCTGGCGTTCTGGACCTGGCTGTGGGGGCCGATGGGCGCCTTCCTCGCCTCGCCGATCCTGATTGTGGCGCTGATCATCAAGGTTCATCTGATGCCCGACGATACGCCGCAGTTGCCGGGACCTTGAACCGACTTCGGTTTCAGCTCGGGAACTTCCAGCAGAGCGAAACGTTTGTGGCTTGAACAACCATTCAGCAAGAAAAGGATGTAGCAGCCGTGAAAAAAGATATCTCCGCCCTGACCGACCAGATCACCGACGCCCTCAACGCCTTCGCCGGCAGCGCCGGCAAGCAGGCGCGCCGCGGCTACAAGGAAGCCCGCGCCAATGTCGATTCGACTTATGACGACTGGTCGGAGCGCGGCAGCGCCATGATGGATTCCGCCTATGACGCCGCCTCTTCGCTCGAGGAATCGCTGGAAGACACCATTACCCAGCGCCCGCTGGCGACCGTGGGCATCGCGCTCGGCATCGGCTTCCTGATCGGCGCGGCGTGGCGCCGGTAGCATCGGCGCCGGTAACGGCGTGACGCGACAATGCAGGCCCTGACCGGATGGTGGCGCTGACGCGCCGCCATCGCTTTCGTTAGATTTCCTTTCAATCGAGGCATTAGATGTTTGGGCGAATGATCGACGATTTCAAGGAGAGTACCGGCACTGCGGTCCGGCAGACGTCGCTGGTTGCCGTGGCGGCCTTCGCCCTGCTGGTCACCACCTCGTTTCTGTGTGCGGCGCTGTTCGTGTTCATGCTGCAGAAATATGGTCCCGTCCAAGCCTGCCTGGCCGGCGCCGGCGTATTCCTCGTGGTCACGCTGATCGCTTTGGTCTGCTACATGGTGCGCCGGAACCAGCTCCGCGCCCGCGCCGAGCAAGCCGCCCGCGAAGCCGCGCGGTCGGCCAAATCGGCGGCCTCGAACATGCTGGCCGACCCGATGCTGCTGGCCGCCGGCCTCCAGCTGGTCCGCACCATCGGCGTCAAGAAGCTGATTCCCATCCTCGCGATCGGCGGCCTCGCCCTGGGCTTCATGATGAGTCGGGGCGCCAGCGAAACCGGCGACGAGGCGGACGCGGAAGCTCCGGCGGAGTAATTTCTGCCCGTCGTCCCTGCGAACGCAGGGACCCATAATCCCGGGCGCCATTTGTGTGGAGGATGTCTGACGCTTGCGTCTCATCGATAAGCCGCGGCGTATGG
>JBKJUA010000304.1:0-15787 GCA_046590305.1 Bradyrhizobium sp. | reverse complement strand
GTGATCGCGCACCGGCTCGCCACCGTGCTGTCCTGCGACCGCATCATGGTGATGGACCAGGGCCGCATCGTCGAACAGGGCACTCACACGGAGCTGGTCGCGGCGGGCGGGCTATATGCGAGATTGGCGAGGTTGCAGTTCGAAGGAGTGTGAGGTTCGCCGGGCGCGGATCCTCAGCCGTCACGGCGAGCCAACGAGTCGCGCGAATGCGCGCTCGATGACAGGCTCCGCGAAGCGATCCATCTTTCCTTGCTCTGCGACATGGATTGCTTCGTCGCAAGGGCTCCTCGCAATGACGGGATACTCACGGCTTCCACGCCATCTTCAGCACCAGCCGTTTCGACCCGGGGTTCACATCCTCTCCCGCATGCACAAATCCGTTGCGTTCATAGAAGCGGATGGCGCGGGCATTATCGGCATTGACCTTCAACGTGACGCCGTCGGGTGACAGGCGCTTCGCTTCATCGACGAGGTTGGTGGCAAGCTTTGAACCCCAGTGATCGGGCGCGACGACCAACTGGTCGAGATAACCTGATGCGTCGATAGTGACAAAGCCAGTCAGCGCGCCGGCCTGCTCGGCCACAACGATCGCTGCATTCGGCACCAACTCGCCGCGCCAGCGCTCCCGCCACCAGTCCACGCGGGCGTCGAAATCGATTGAGGGATAAGCGAGCCGCCAGGTTTCGAGCCACAGCGCGATCGCGGCGTCCTCATCCGCGGCGCGATAGGGACGCAGCTGAAACGGAGCGCTCGTCACGCCAAGACCGTCATGCCCGGGCTTGACCCGTGCATCCATCTACTTCCTAAGAGTCTTTCCAGATGGATTGCCGGGTCAAGCCCGGCAATGACGATGTGTTTTCTCACTACCGCTCCGTCAGCTTCAGCTCGATGCGGCGGTTGCGCTTGTAGGCTTCCTCTGTGGTGGCGGTGTCGAGCGGCTGGAATTCGGCAAAGCCGGCCGCGACCAGCCGCTGCGCCGGGACGCCGAGCGAGACCAGATACTGCACCACCGAGATCGCGCGCGCCGATGACAATTCCCAGTTCGACTTGAACACCGGGCTGTTCAGGATCGGCCGCACGTCGGTATGGCCGTCGACCCGCAGCACCCAGGCGATCTCGGCGGGAATCTGCTTGTCCAGCTCGGTCAGCGCGCTCGCCAGCTTGTCGAGTTCGGCGCGGCCTTCGGCCAGCAGCACGGCCTGTCCGGTGTCGAAGAACACTTCGGACTGAAACACAAAACGGTCGCCGACGATCCGGATGTCCGGCCGGTTGCCGAGAATGGCGCGCAGCCGGCCGAAGAATTCCGAACGATAGCGCGACAGTTCCTGCACCCGCTGCGCCAGCGCCACGTTCAGCCGCTGCCCGAGATCGGCGATCCGCCCTTGCGATTCCCGGTCGCGCTTCTCCGATACCTCGAGCGCTTCCTCCAGCGCCGCCAGCTGGCGGCGCAGCGCGCTGATCTGCTGGTTCAAGACCTCGATCTGCGCCAGCGCCCGTGACGTTACCTGCTTTTCGGAATCCAGCGCCTTGTTGAGTTCGCTGGCGCGGCCAGCGGCGTCGCTGCCGGCGCCGGCGATGCCGTCATAGAGGCCCTTGACGCGGTCGCGCTCGGATTCCGCCGAGGCCAACCCCGCGCGCAGTTGCGACAGCTGGTCGTCGAGATCGAGCTTGCCGAGTTTTTCCAGCGACAGCAGGTCGTTGAGCTGCGCCAGCTTGGCGTTGAGCTGCTCCAGCGCCTTGTCCTTGCCAGTCACCTCCTGCGACAGGAAGAACTGCACCACCAAAAATACCGACAGCAGGAACACGATCGAGAGCACCAGCGTCGACAGCGCGTCGACGAAGCCCGGCCAGTAGTTGAATCCGGATTCGTTACGGCGGGCACGGGCGAGGGCCATTCTAGAATTCTCCGCTCTTCTCGTGTCCCGGACGCGGTGCGGCGTTCTTCACGCCGCTCCGCAGAGCCGGGACCTATACAGCAACACGAAAGGTGTGGGCCCCGGCTCAGCAGCGCATCACTTCGTGCTGCGCTGCGTCCGGGGCACGAACCTTCCCTCAATTCTTCTCCGGCTGGCGTGCGATTCGCTCGAGCAGTTTCTTGATCTCGCGGTTCTGCTCGCCCTGGCCGTCGGCCCATTCGCGGATCATCTGCTGTTCGGTCCGCATGTGCGTGACCAGGCCCTGAATGGCTTCGGCGAGGTTGGCCATCGCCGCGGTGGTGCCGCGGCTGGCGCCGCCCTCTTCGAGGGTCAGCCGCAACCGCTCGACCGCGGCCTGAAGCTCGCCGCCCGGGCCGCCGGTGCCTTCGCGGGTATATTCGCGCACCGTGGAGGCCAGCCAGTCCTCCAGATCGGTATAGAAGCGGTTCTGGGCCTGGCTCGATTGCAGGTCGAGGAAGCCGAGGATCAGCGACCCCGCGAGACCGAACAGCGACGACGAAAACGAAATTCCCATGCCGCTGAGCGGCGCGGCCAGCCCCTCCTTGAGGGTGTCGAACAGCGAGCCGGCGTCGCCGCCGACCTTGAGGCCGTCGATCACCTTGCCGACCGAGCCGACGGTCTCGATCAGGCCCCAGAAGGTGCCGAGCAGCCCGAGGAAGACTAGGAGGCCGGTCATGTAGCGGGAAATGTCGCGGGCCTCGTCGAGCCTCGTGGCGATCGAATCCAAGAGGTGCCGCATGGTCGTTTGCGAGATCGTCATCCGCCCGGTGCGCTCACCGCCGAGGATCGCCGCCATCGGCGCCAGCAGCGTGGGGTGCCGGTCAACCGCGAGGCCGGGATCGGAGATCCGGAAATTGTTGACCCAGGCGACCTCCGGATAGAGCCGAACCACCTGCCGGAACGACAGGATGATGCCGATCAACAGCACCGCGCCGATCAGCGCGTTGAGGCCTGGATTGGCGAAAAACGCGGCCATGATCTGCTTGTAGAGCACCACCAGCAGCAGGGAGCAGAGCACCAGGAACACCACCATCCGCACCAGGAAAATCCGGGGCGAGGACAGTTTGTTCAGTTCAGTCTCCATCGTGGAGCGGGAAGCGGGGCCTGAAGCCATTTTTCGGTGTCATCCGTTGCGAGGAACCGGTTTCGGGCCTGAATATGGCACAGCGGGACCGGGAAAAAAGCTCAGATACGCGGTGATTCGGGGTGGACGGTGGAACCCCGGGTGAAACCGGGGCTTGGTTAGAGCGTAGTTCATGAAAGCTCTATGTCTAGCGCGGATATCAGGGATTTCGCATGACCATTTTTTATCTCGGGGCGCTGGCCGCCATCGCGCTGTCGCTGTCGGTGCTGATGGCTGGCGCCTGGCTCGTGCAACAGCGCACGGGCAATTCCGGCTGGGTCGATACGATCTGGACCTTCGCCATCGGCCTCGTCGGCGCCGGAGCCGCGCTGTGGCCGGTGGCGGGCAGCCCGCCGAACGCCAGGCAATGGCTGGTCGCGGCGCTGGTGGCGCTCTGGTCGATACGGCTCGGCGCTCATATTGCGGTGCGAACGGCGGCAATCACCGATGATCCCCGCTACGCCGCTTTCGCCCGGGAATGGGGCGTCGATTCGCCCCGCAGGATGTTCGTCTTCCTGCAGAACCAGGCGCTCGGCTCGATCCCGCTGGTGTTCGCGATCTTCGTCGCCGCGCGGTTTCCCGACCTGGCGTTGCGCCCGCAGGATTATCTCGGCGTGCTGATCCTGCTCGTCGGCATTACAGGCGAGGCGCTGGCCGATGCTCAACTGAAACGATTCCGCAGCGATCCCGCCAGCAAGGGCCGGGTCTGCGATGTCGGGCTGTGGCGCTGGTCGCGGCATCCGAACTATTTCTTCCAGTGGTTCGGCTGGCTGGCCTATCCGGTCATCGCGCTCTCGGTTGCGGATCCCCTGTTCTATCCCTGGGGCTGGGCAAGCCTGCTGGCGCCGGTCTTCATGTACTGGATCCTGGTGCACGTCACCGGGATCCCGCCGCTGGAGCAGCAGATGCTGCGTTCGCGCGGCGAGCTCTATCGCGCGTACCAGTCACGCACCAGCATGTTCTTTCCGTTGCCGCCACAAACATGATCCCGAAAAGCGGGCACCGGTTTTCGGAAAAGATCATGCTTAAAAGCAAGGAAGTGGTCACATGAGCTTCGTGTCCAGAATGATCGGGACCGCCGAACGGGTGCCGCTGCCCGACGTCATCATTCGTGCCGCGATCCAGCGGCTGTGCTCGCGCACCGCGGCGCGGCTCGCCGGCGGCAGCGCGGAGAGCGACGCGGCGTTCGCCGGCGAGATGGCGACGCGCGCCATCGCCGAGCACGCCGGCGAAGCCAATGCCCAGCACTATGAAGTGCCGGCGGCCTTCTTCGCCCATGTGCTCGGCCCGAACCGCAAATACTCTTCATGTTTCTACAAGGAGGGCGCATCCACGCTGCAGGAGGCCGAGGAAGAAGCGCTGCGCCAGACCATTGAGCACGCCGATCTCTCGGACGGTCAGGCGATCCTCGAACTCGGCTGCGGCTGGGGCTCGCTGGCGCTGTCGATGGCGCGGCAGTTTCCCAATGCCGAGATCACCGCGGTGTCGAATTCGCAGTCGCAGCGGGAATATATCGAGCACGAGGCGGCATCGCGCGGGTTGAAGAATCTTCGGGTGATCACCGCCGACATGAACGTTTTCGATCCGGGGCGGCAGTTCGACCGCATCGTGTCGGTTGAAATGTTCGAGCACATGATGAACTGGCGCGAATTGATGACCAGGGTGCGGTCATGGCTCAAGCCCGGCGGGCGCTTCTTCATGCATATCTTCACCCATCGTTCGGGCGCCTACCGGTTCGATCGCACCGACGGCGAAGACTGGATCGCGCAGCATTTCTTCACCGGCGGCGTGATGCCGAGCCACCATCTGATCCGGCAATATGCCGATCTGTTCGAGGTCGAGAAGGAATGGCGCTGGAGCGGCACGCATTATCAGCGCACCGCGCTCCACTGGCTGGCCAATTTCGATTTCCACCGCGACGAGATCGAAGCCGTCCTGCGCGTCGTGTACGGCAGCGATACGCCGCTGTGGATGCGGCGCTGGCGCTGGTTCTTCCTGGCCACATCAGGCCTGTTCGGTTACGCCGAAGGCAGTGAATGGGGCGTCAGCCATTACCGTATGAAGGCGGTGGCTTGAGCCGGTTCGGTCGGGCGCTCGGCAATCTGGCCGATTGCCGCCTCGTTGAGCAACCCAACGGCGTGTGAGGAGCTGGTACATCGGAACACATGGATGGAGCCGGAACCGGAACGGATTCACGATCCAGTGAGGATCAGAAAATCTTGTTTATTCAAAGCGGTAATCGAGTGTGACATTGAGCCGCCGCAAAACGTATTGCATTGCAGCAAGAGTGCCCTAACTTGAACCCAAGATGAACGGTGCCGTTGCGATGCGGCGCCAGCGGAACCGCAATCCGCGCGGAACTCAAACTTGGGGCGACCCTTTACATGACTTTATTTCGCACGCGCACGGCGGGCATTGCCCTGATGTTGGCTGCGATGGCGCCGCTTCTTGCCGGGTGTAACGAACCTTCCTCGGCGATCGCAGCAGCCCAGACGTCCGATCCCGAAGTCAGTATCGTCTCCATCAGACCACAGTCACGCGCGCTGGTGCGCGAATTGCCGGGGCGCGTCGCGCCGACCCGGGCTTCCGACGTGCGTCCGCGCGTCTCCGGCATCGTCATCGAGCGCCTGTTCAATCACGGCAGTGAGGTCAAGGCCGGCGATCCGCTCTACCGGATCGATCCGCGGCCGTTCGAGGTCGAAATGCAGTCCAGCGAAGCGGCACTCGCCAAGGCGGTTGCTGCATTCGACCAGGCGTCGCAGCAGGCGCGGCGAATTGCGACTTTGACGAGCCAGAAGGCCACCTCCGAGGCCGAGAATGAAAAAGCCATCGGCGCGATGCGGCAGGCCGAGGCCGAGGTCGAGGGACGCAAGGCCGAAGTCGCGCGCGCCAGGCTCAATCTGAGCTACGCCACGATCCTTGCCCCGATCCACGGCGTGGTCGGCGCGGCGCTGGTCAGCGAAGGCGCGCTCGTGGTGCAGAACGAGACCAACCTCGCGACCATTCAGCAACTCGATCCGATCTATGCCGACTTCACCCAATCGGTCACCGAACTCAATCAGCTCCGGCGTTCGCTCGAGAGCGGCGAACTCGATCGCATCGCGCCCGACATGGCCAGGGTTCGCCTGGTGCTGGATGACGGCACGGTCTACGCGACGCCCGGCAAACTGCTGTTCTCGGACGCCAAGGTGGATGCCCATACCGGGCAGGTGACGTTGCGCGGCGAATTTGCCAATCCGAAGCGCGAATTGTTGCCTGGCATGTATGTCCGCGTGCTGATCGAGCAGGGCATCGACAATGATGCCATCGCCCTGCCGCAGCAGGCGATCCAGCGCAATGGCGGCGGCGGCAGCGAAGTGTTCGTGATCAAGGACGACAACCGCGTCGCGGTGCAGCCCGTCCGCACCGGATCGATGCAGGACGGCCTGTGGTTCGTGACCGAAGGGCTGAAGGCTGGCGACAAGGTCGTGGTCGAGGGCTTCCAGAAGTTCGCCGCCGGCGACAAGGTCAGGCCGCAATTGTTTACCGAAGGCGATGCCTCGGCCGACTCGGAAATGGCAAGGCAGAACAAGCAAGCGAACCGGTAACGGTTGATGCCGAGCTTCTTTATCGACAGGCCGATCTTCGCCTGGGTCGTCGCGCTATTCATCTGTCTGATCGGCGCCATCTCGATCCCGCTGCTCGCGGTGGCGCAGTATCCGATCATCGCGCCGCCCTCGATCTCGATCTCGACCAGCTATCCCGGCGCCTCGCCGGAAAACCTCTACAACAGCGTGACGCGGCTGATCGAGGAAGAGCTGAACGGCGCCAACGGCATCCTGAATTTCGAATCCACCAGCGATTCGCTGGGCCAGGTCGAGATCATCGCCAATTTCGTGCCGGGCACCGACACCGGAACGGCGTCGGTCGAAGTGCAGAACCGCATCAAGCGCGTCGAGGCGCGGCTTCCGCGCGCCGTGATCCAGCAGGGCATCCTGATCGAGGAAGCCTCCAGCGCGGTGCTGCAGATCATCACGCTGCGCTCGACCGACGGCACCCTTGACGAAGTCGGCCTCGGCGATTTCATGATCCGCAGCGTGCTCGGCGAAATCAGGCGCATTCCCGGCGTCGGCCGCGCCACGCTGTATTCCACCGAGCGTTCCCTGAGGATCTGGGTCGATCCCGCCAAGCTGGTCGGCTATGGCCTCACGGTCGATGACGTCAACAAGGCCATCACTGCGCAGAATGCCCAGGTCGCATCGGGCAGCATCGGCGCCGAGCCGAGCACGGCGGACCAGAAGATTTCGGCGCTGGTCCTGGTCAGGGGCCAGCTGTCCTCGCCGGACGAATTCGGCGCCATCATCCTGCGCGCCAATGCGGATGGCTCCACGGTGCGCTTGCGCGACGTCGCCCGGATCGAGATCGGCGGATTGAGCTATCAGTTCAACACCAGGCTCAACGGCCAGCCGACCGCCGGTCTGTCGGTGCTGCTGTCGCCGAGCGGCAATGCGCTCGCCACCGCCGGCGCGGTCGAAGCCAAGATGGAGGAACTGTCGAAGTTCTTCCCCGCCAATATCGCCTACCAGATTCCCTACAACATCACGCCGGTCGTGGAGGCCTCGATCCAGAAGGTGCTGATGACGCTGGTCGAGGCGGTGGTGCTGGTGTTCATCGTGATGTTCCTGTTCCTGCAGAATATCCGCTACACCATCATTCCCACCATCGTGGTGCCGGTGGCGCTGCTCGGGACCTGCGCGATCCTGCTGGCCGTGGGCTATTCGATCAACATGCTGACCATGTTCAGCATGGTTCTGGCGGTCGGTATTCTGGTCGACGACGCCATCGTCGTGGTTGAGAATGTCGAGCGCATCATGTCGGAGGAGGGGTTGTCTCCGAAGGAGGCCACCCGCAAAGCGATGTCGCAGATATCGAGCGCCATCATCGGCATCACGCTGGTGCTGATCGCCGTGTTCCTGCCGATGGCGTTCTTTCCGGGTTCGGTCGGCATAATCTACCGGCAGTTCTCCGTCACCATGGTCGCCGCCATCGGATTTTCCGCGCTGCTGGCGATGTCCCTGACGCCCGCGCTGTGCGCGACGCTGCTGAAGCCGGTTACGGCCGGCCACGGCCATGCGCGCAAGGGCGTGTTCGGCTGGTTCAATCGCGGGCTCGAAAACGTGAAGGATCGCTATGCCGGCACCGTGGGCTGGTCGCTGCAGCGCACCGGGCGGCTGATGCTGGTCTATGCCGCGTTGCTGCTCGGACTGGGCTGGGCCTTCCTTCGCCTGCCCGGCGGCTTCCTCCCGGTCGACGATCAGGGCTTCATCACCACCGACGTGCAGACGCCCGCCGACTCCTCATATGCGCGCACCGAGGCCGCAGTCGAGAAGGTGGAAAAATACCTGGCGCAACGCGCCGGCGTCGAGTCCGTCACCTTCCTCACCGGCTTCAGTTTTCTCGGCCAGGGCATCAACACCGCGCAGGCCTTCATCACGCTGAAGGACTGGTCGGAGCGCCCGGCGAAGGATTCCGCGGCCGCCATCGTCGCCGATATCAACCGCGACCTCACCTCGATCCGCGACGCCAGGATTTCCGCGCTGCAGCCGCCGCCGATCGACAACCTCGGCAATTCCTCCGGCTTCTCCTTCCGCCTGCAGGACCGCGGCCAGAAGGGCTATCCGGCGCTGGTCGCTGCCGCCGACCGCCTGATATCGGAGGCCAATGCGAGCCGGGTGCTGCAGAAGGTCTTCGTCGAGGGCCTGCCGGCGGGACCGCAGGTCAACCTGACCATCGACCGCGAAAAGGCCGGCGCCTTCGGCGTCACCTTCGAGGACATCAACAGCACGATCTCGACCAATCTCGGATCGAACTACATCAACGACTTTCCGAATCGCGGCCGGATGCAGCGGGTGATCGTGCAGGCCGTCGACACCAGCCGCATGAACGCCGACGACATCCTCAATTACAACGTCAAGAACAGCCGCGGCCAGCTGGTGCCGTTGTCCTCCTTCACCACGGTGGAATGGTCGAAGGGCCCGACCCAGATCGCCGGATTCAACTACTATCCCGCGGTGCGCATCAGCGGCGAAGCCAAACCCGGCTTCACCTCGGGCGATGCCATCGCCGAGATGGAGCGGCTCGCGGGCCGGCTGCCGCGCGGCTTCGGCTTCGAATGGACCGGGCAAAGCTTGCAGGAAAAGCTGTCGGGCTCGCAGGCGCCGATCCTGCTCGGGCTTTCGTTGCTGGTAGTGTTCCTCTGTCTCGCCGCACTCTATGAAAGCTGGACCATTCCGCTGGCGGTGCTGCTGACGGTGCCGCTCGGCATCTGCGGCGCGGTGCTGGCGGCGACGATGCGCGGCCTGCCCAACGACGTCTATTTCACGGTCGGCCTGATCACCATCATCGGGCTGGCGGCGAAAGACGCCATCCTGATCATCGAGTTTGCAAAAGATCTGCGTGCGCAGGGCAAGCCTCTGATCGAGGCCACAGTGGAAGCCTGTACCTTGCGCTTCCGCCCGATCCTGATGACGGGCTTAGCCTTCGTCTGCGGCGTGCTGCCGATGGTGGTGTCCTCCGGCGCCGGCGCCGCGAGCCAGCAGGCGCTCGGCACCAGCGTGATGGGTGGCATGATCGCCGTGGTGATCCTGGCGCTGTTGATGGTGCCGGTGTTCTTTGTGGTGGTGCAGCGGGTGCTGGCGGGGGACCGGGAGGTGGTGGTGGAGGCGGCGGATCCGATCCAGTAACTGGTCATTGCCGGGCTTGACCTGGCTTGACCCGGCAATCCATCACTTTTTTGAAACGTTTTGCGATGATCGATGGATGCGCGGGTCAAGCCCGCGCATGACGAGTTTGCAAAAATCGCCGCCCCTACTTCCCCAGCGGCCTCAAAATCTTCACCAGCTCCGCATGCACGAACTCATTGCCGCAGATCAGCTGGCCGGTCTTCAGCGGATCATCGTCGCCTTCGATACCGCTCACGGTGCCGCCGGCTTCGCGGATGATGATCTGGCCGGCTGCCATGTCCCAGGGCTGCAAATTGCGTTCCCAGTAGCCGTCGAGGCGGCCGGCGGCGACGAAGGCCATGTCGAGGGAGGCGGCGCCGAACCGGCGCAGGCCCGCCACCCTGTTCTGGATCTCGGTCATTTCCAGCCGCGACAGATTGTGGTCGCCGCGGCCGATATGCGGCAGCCCGCAGGCGATCACGCAGTCGCCGAGCTGGCGGCGGCCGGCGACGCGCAGCCGCTGGTCGTTGAGGAAGGCGCCCTTGCCGCGCTCGGCGGTGTAGAGCTCGTCATTGGCGGGATTGTAGATCACGCCGGCGATCATGACGCCCTCGCGCTGCAGGCCGATCGAGATCGCGAATTGCGGGATGCCGTGCAGGAAATTGGTGGTGCCGTCGAGCGGGTCGACGATCCAGGTATGGGTCTTGTCGTCGCCGATCCGCACTCCGCCTTCCTCGCCGATGAAGCCGTAACCCGGCCGCGCCTTCAAGAGGTCGGTCAGCAGCATTTCCTCGGCGCGCTTGTCGGCCAGCGAGACGAAGTTGGCCGGTCCCTTCAGCGACACCTGCAGGTTCTCGATCTCGCCGAGGTCGCGCTTGAGGCTGCGGCCAGCGCGGCGCGCGGCCTTGACCATGACGTTCATAAGGGCTGATTGCAGCATGATCCCGGCTTGTAAAATGAGGGAGACGGCCGAAGGCCGTCATCGGCTTCCGAGTGGGTGCCCTGCCGGTGTGGTGGCGTCAAGGCGGATCATCTGGTGCCGACCCATTTGCGGGCGGCATCCTCGACCTTGGTGCGGTCCTCGGGGCTGAGGGCGGCCAGCGCCTCATCGAGCATCAGGTCGCCTTTGCCGGCGGTTTTCGCAACAATGTGCCATTTCAGGCCCTCGATCTTGTCCATTGCTACGCCCTGTCCGCTTACCAGCACACGGGCGAGGCGGTTCTGCGCGATCGCGCTGTTCTGCCGGGCGGCCTTGCTCAGCAGCGCCACCGCGGCCGCCTCGTTCTTCGCCGTGCCGGTGCCGTTGAACAGCGCGATGGCGTATTCAACCTCGGCGTCGACATTGCCGGCCAGCGAAGCCGCCTGCAGCAGCCGCACCGCTTTGTCGATGTCCTTGGGAACGCCGGTGCCCTCCTTGTAGAAGGTGGCGAGCGCGTATTGCGCTTCCGGATTGCCGGCGTCGGCGGCGACGCGCAGCAGCTCCGCCGAGCGTTTGACATCCTGCGGCAGCGTCTGCCCGTCGAGATAGAGCAGCGCCAGATTATACGCCGCCTTCGGATTGCCGAGCTTGGCCGCGGACGCCAGCAGTTTGACCGCCTCCTCGCGGTTGACCGGGCCGCCGCGCCCGGCCAGCCGAAACATTGCGAGCGCGAACATGCCCTCGCGGTCGCCGCCGTCGCCGGCGCGCTTGTACCACTCGGCGGCCTTGGCGTAGTCGCGCTTGACGCCCAGGCCGTTTGCGTAGAGCTCGCCGAGCATGGTCATCGCCTTGGGGTCGCCGTTGAACTGGGCGCGGTTGGTCGCCAGATCGAACGCGGTCTTGTACTGGCCGCGCTGATAGGCGCCGTAGACCAGGTCGACGTTCGGGTCTTCGAACACCGGGGCGGGCGTCACGGTCGCCGTGGGCGCAGGGGTTGCGGCGGGCTTTGGCGTCGCGGCTGGCGCCGCTTTCTTGGCGGCGGCAGGCGCTTTCGGTTTTGGCTTTTCCTTCTTTGCCGGTGTCGGCATCCCTGGAGGCGGCAGCAGCGGCCTTGGCGCGCCGGGAGGCGGCAGCAGAGGGGTCTGCGCCATGCCGCTGGCCGGGAGCATCAGCAAACTCGCCACAATCGAGAGGGGGCGCAGGATCTTCATTTCCGGCGTTATCCCTGTTCGGCTTTGACTTTTCCGGACGTGGCGGCGTGCGCTTGCTGGATGGTCTGTTCGGCATCTTCGAGCGCTGCGGCCGCGCCGCGCGAGTCGGCCCAGATGAAATCGCCGACCAGGACGAAATCCGCGCCGGCCGCGGCGAATTCGCGGGCTTCATCCAGCGACGCCGCAAAACCGATGCAGGGCGGCTCGAACAGCTCGGCCCACCATTCGAGGCGCTCGGCGATCGCCTCGACCGCGGGCCTCAGTCCCTCCGCATCGGGCTCGCCGAACAGCACGTAATCCGCGCCGGCTTCGCCCGCCGCCATCGAATCGTGCCGGGTCGGCAGGCCGCCGACGCCGGCGATGCGGTCGGGCTTCAGCGACGGCATGGCCTCCGCCAGCGCCTCGATGCCGGTCAGGTGCGCGCCATCGGCGTTGGCGCGGGCGACCAGCTCGACACGGCCGTCGAGCAGTAGTGCCGCTCCGCCGCCCTGGATCGCGGGCGCCAGCGCCTTGATCCGCGAGATCATGGTGCGCTGGTCGGTCGTCTTGAGCCGCAACAGCACCGCGGCGACGTCGGCAGCCGCCAGCAGGCCGGGAAGGCTGGCCACCAGCGCGGACGGATCGTCCACCTCCGGCGTCGCGAGATAGAGACGCGGCACGGGGCGCGGCGGAACGGGTTTGGTGGCCAAATCTATGCCGCCTTCTTTTCGAGATCGGCCTTCCATTCGCCCTTGCTCGCGAGCGAATTCATCCGCGCGCGATGGGTAAAGGCGCGCTGGCCCGCGGCGACGTTCTCCGCCTTGCCCGACCACGCCTTCTGGGGCGCCGCCTGCAGTGCGCGGCCATAGGAGAAGGTGAGCTGCCAGGGAAGGTTACCGTTGAGGCCGCCGATCCGGTTCATCGCGCTCAAATGCGCGGATGCGTCCTCGTCGGACTGCCCGCCGGACAGGAAGGCGATTCCGGGCACCGCGGCCGGTACGCACGCCTTCAGCATCCGGATGGTCTTTTCCGCGACCTCCTCGACCGAGGCCTGCTTCGCATTCTTCTTGCCGGAAATGACCATGTTCGGCTTCAGGATCATGCCTTCCAGCGCGACGCGCTGCACCCGCAATTCCTGGAAGGTCTTGTTGAGAACGCGCTGCGTCACGTCATAGCAGCGGTCAATATCGTGGCCGCCATCCATCAGCACTTCCGGCTCGACGATGGGCACGATCTGCGCGGCCTGACACAGCCCGGCATACCGCGCCAGCGCATGGGCGTTGACGTGGATCGCGGTCATGCTCGGCACATGCGGGCCGCCAGCGCCCTCGCCGATATCGATCACCGCGCGCCATTTGGCGAAGCGGGCGCCGCGCTCGTAATATTTCTTCAGCCGCTCGGCGAGCTTGTCCAGCCCGGACGTGACCAGTTCGCCGGGACAGCCCGGCAGGGCCTGGGTGCCCTCGTCGACCTTGATGCCGGGGATGGCGCCGGATTGTTCGATCAGCCTGACCAGCGGCGTGCCGTCAGCGGCATCTTGCCAGATGGTTTCGTCATAGAGGATGACGCCGGAGATGTACTGGTGCATCGCCTCGCTGGAACGGAACAGCATTTCGCGATAGTCGCGGCGCGACTGCTCGGTCGACTCGACCTTGATTGCGTCGAAGCGCTTCTTGATGGTGCCGGACGATTCGTCGGCGGCGAGGATTCCCTTGCCCGGCGCCACCATGGCCAGGGCAATCTTGTTCAGATCGGCGAGATTCATCGGTGCGTCCTCCCGGGCACTATGTGTTGCGGGCTAAAATAGACGGTTCTCGGGCAAAACCCAAGAAACCGTCGAAGGGAACACTTGGATAAGGGCGCGGGTCTGCCGGAAACCGGTCACGCGACTTTCGGGTCGAGTTCGCCCTTGATGTAACGCTTCGCCATTTCAGCTGTGGTCAGCACCCGCTTGATCTTGCCGGCCTGGCCCGCGGTGTTGAATTCCTGCAGGCGCTGCTTGCAGAGCTTCGCCATCGCTTCCATCGCCGGCTTGAGATATTTGCGCGGATCGAACTCTTCCGGGTTGTCCTTCAGGACCTTGCGAATCTGTCCGGTCATCGCCATCCGGTTGTCGGTGTCGATGTTGATCTTGCGGACGCCGTGCTTGATGCCGCGCTGGATCTCGGAGACCGGCACGCCCCAGGTCGGCTTCATCTTGCCGCCATTGGCGTTGATGATGTCCTGCAGGTCCTGCGGCACCGAGGACGAGCCGTGCATCACCAGATGCGTGTTCGGCAGCTTGCGGTGGATTTCCTCGATCACGTTCATGGCGAGGATATCGCCGTCCGGCTTGCGGGTGAACTTGTAGGCGCCGTGCGAGGTGCCCATCGCGATCGCCAGCGCATCGACCTTCGTTTCCTTGACGAATTTGACGGCTTCGTCGGGATTGGTCAGCAGCTGATCGTGCGAGAGCTTGCCCTCGGCGCCGTGGCCGTCCTCCTTGTCGCCCATGCCGGTTTCGAGCGAGCCGAGCACGCCGAGCTCGCCTTCCACCGAAATACCGCCGAGATGCGCCATGTCGGTGACGGTTTTGGTGACGCCGACATTGTAGTCCCAGTCGGCCGCGGTCTTGCCGTCGGCCTGCAGCGAACCGTCCATCATGACGGAAGTAAAACCGGCCTGAATCGCGGTCATGCAGGTGTCCGGCCCGTTGCCGTGATCGAGATGCACGCAGACCGGGATCTGCGGATAGATTTCGGTCACCGCATCCATCATGTGCTTCAGCATGATGTCGTTGGCGTAGGACCGCGCGCCGCGCGAGGCCTGGATGATGACCGGCGCATCGAGGCTGGAGGCGGCTTCCATGATGGCGAGCGCCTGCTCCATATTGTTGATGTTGAACGCCGGCACGCCGTAATCGTGTTCCGCCGCGTGGTCGAGCAGTTGACGCAACGTGATGCGTGCCATGTGTTCCGTTCTCCTGTGGTGACAGCGATCTGTCACGGTTTAAAAATCAAAGTAACGGGTTCTCAGGCAAAACCCAAGAAGGCTGCGAGGGCGCGGTCGACTCTGCCTAGATCCGCAGCCCCGAGACGTCCAAAAACGCTGCCCACCTTAGTCAACGGCAAGGTGCTGCACTTGTCGGCCATGATCTGGGACGGTGTTTGCAATCCGTTTTCCGGTGTCGGGAGAACCGTAATCCGGAACACTTGTTTTGGCAGAACCTCGCTCGTCAACGGCAGAAACGTAACGGATTCCATTGCCTCATATCTGTCTGACTGAACCACCACCGCCGGTCTCGGCTTCCCATAGGCTCCCGGCAGGACAACGGTGACCAAGTCACCGCGTTTCATTTCCAGCCTTCGATCTCGATATTCGAGAGCTCTTCGAGAATGACCTTTTCATCTGCGCTGGCGTTAACGATTGCGATCGCTTCGGCAACCGCTTTCGCATATTCCGGGGTGTTCACATCCGGAACCCAAATCGTCACCGGCTTGAAGCCTGCTGCCTTCATCTTGTCCCGGTGCTTCTGGACCCGCTTCGCTCCGTCGGCCATGGCACATATCCTTCGACGAGAATTGTTACATGTAACATAGGCCGGTTGCGTCCTAGCTTCAAGTTATGCCCCCTTGGCCCTCAAAACCTCGACCCCGGGCAAGGGTTTGCCTTCCATCCATTCAAGAAACGCGCCGCCCGCGGTCGAGACATAGGTGAAATCGCCGGCAACGCCCGCCTGGTTCAGCGCCGCGACGGTGTCGCCGCCGCCGGCGACCGAGATCAGCTTTTTGGCTTTGGTCCGTTCCGCCGCGTGCTTGGCCGCCACCATGGTGCCGCGGTCGAACGGGGTCATTTCGAAGGCGCCGAGCGGGCCGTTCCAGACCAGCGTCGCGGCGTCGTCGATTGCGGCGTGAATCCGAGCGATCGACTTCGGGCCG
>JBKJUA010000199.1:0-11925 GCA_046590305.1 Bradyrhizobium sp. | reverse complement strand
GGGCGGCGTGGATTGCGATCTGCATCCGGCCGTTCCTCATCTGACCAGCCTGCTGCCCTACCTCAACGATTACTGGCGCGACCAGGTGACGACGCGGGGCATGACGGACCTCGTATCGCAATCCTATCCGACCAACTCGCCGATCTCGTCGCGGCCGGACTGGCGGCCGGCGCAGGGCAAGCCGGGCTCCAGCCTCGACGACATGAAGACGCAGGCGCTCGACCGTTTTGGGGTCAGCCATGGCATCTGCAATCCCCTGTACGGCGTACAGATGGTGTTCTCCGAGGACATGGCGGATGCGTTCTGCCGCGCGCTGAACGACTGGCTGGTCAAGGAATGGCTCGACAAGGAACCGCGGCTGCGCGGCTCGATTGTGATACCGGTGCAGAGCGTCGAGAAGTCGGTGGCGGAGATTGAGCGCTGCGCCAAAGACCCGCGCTTCGTCCAGGTCCTGATGCTTGTGATGGGCGACATGCCGCTGGGCAAGCGCGCTTACTGGCCGATCTACGCCGCGGCTGAGAAGCATGGCCTGCCGATCGGCATCCATGCCGGCAGCGCCTATCACAACCCGCCGACCTCGGTCGGCTGGGGTTCCTATCACATCGAGGATTACGTAGCCCAGGCGCAGGCGTTCCAGACCCAACTGACCAGCCTGATCGTCGAGGGCGTGTTCGCGCGGCATCCGAACCTGAAAATGGTGATGCTGGAATCCGGCTGGAGCTGGCTGCCGTCTTATCTCTGGCGGCTGCACAAGTTCTGGCGCGGCGTGCGCATGGAGACGCCGTGGGTGGACCGCTCACCCCAGGAAATTGTGCGCAGCAACATCCGGTTTTCGCTGCAGCCGATCGACGCGCCGCCGGATCCGGCGATCCTCCATCGGCTGTTTGACCATATGCAGTCGGATGAATTGCTCCTATTCTCGACCGACTATCCGCACTGGCAATTCGAGGGCGATTCTGTGTTGCCGGAGGGGATATCGCCGGATCTCGTGCGCAAGATCATGGTCGATAATCCGCATGCGACTTACCCGCGCATCAAGCAGTCTGCGGTCAAGGAGATAACGCCATGAACGTCCAGTTCCGCGACCGTCCGGCACAAGGTCCATCCGTTGAGGTCAGGACCGCGATCGCCGATTGCGACATCCATCCGGCGCGCGCGACCAGGCAGGAATTGTATCCGTTCCTGGCGAAGCGTTGGCACGCCCATCTCGAAACCTGGGGCGTCCATCCCTATCAGGGCATGATGGAAGGCCCGCCCTATCCGAAGGCGCAGCCCAATGCGTCGCGCCGCGATGCCTATCCGCCGGAAGGCGGCCAGCAGGGGTCGTCGCTGTCGTTCATGCAGAAGCAGTTGCTCGATCCCTACAATGTAGCGCTCGGCGTGCTTAATCCGCTTGGCGCCACTGGACAGGGCATGCGCAATCACGATCTTGCCACGGCGCTGGCGACCGCCATCAACGACTGGCAGATCGCCAAATGGACCAGCCAGGATAGCCGCCTGAAGGGTTCGGTCGTGGTCGCCAATGAGGATGGCGTGTCCGCCGCCGCCGAAATCCGCCGCCGCGCCGGCGACAAAAACTTTGTTCAGGTGCTGCTGCTCAGCCGCAATGTCGAGCCGCTCGGCCAGCGCCGCTACTGGCCGATCTACGAGGCGGCCGAGGAGGCGGGGCTCCCGGTCGGCGTGCATGCCTTCGGCTTCGGCGGCAATCCGATCACCGCATCCGGCTGGCCGAGTTTTTACATCGAGGAAATGGTCGGCCATTCGCAGTGCCAGCAGACCGCCTTGGCCAGCATCGTGCTGGAAGGGGTGTTCGAACGCTACCCGAAACTGAAGATGGTGATGATCGAGGCCGGCTTCGGCTGGGCGCCGTCGCTGTCATGGCGGCTCGACAAGAGCTTCGAGCGCCTGCACAGCGAGGTGCCGCATCTCAAGCGCAAGCCGTCGGAATATATCCGCGATCATATTTTCTGGACCACGCAGCCGATGGAAGACCCGGAGCGGCGCGACCATCTGTTCGACGTCATCGACTGGATCGGCTGGGACAAGCTGTTGTTCGCCACCGACTACCCGCATTGGGACTTCGACGAGCCGTCGCGCGTGCTGCCGCCGGGCGTCAGCGACGCCAACCGCGAGGCGTTCTATCTCGGCAATGCGAAGAAGCTGTATGGGATAGCTTAGCATGATCCGGAAAAGTGGAAGCCGGTTTTCCCGGACAAACGACTTCGTTTGTCCTGAGATCATGCGGATTTAAAAATGGCTCGTCACGTCATTGCCCCGGTGGATGAGCTGCCGCCGGGCACGCGCAAATTCCTCACCATCGATGATCGCCCCATCGCCATCTTCAACATCAAGGGCGAGTTCTTCGGCCTGTTGAACCGCTGTCCACACCAGGGCGCGGCCTTGTGCGAAGGCCCGCTGATCGGGCTGGCGCAATCCTCCGATCCCGGCGAGATCGAATACACGCGACAAGGTGAAATTCTGCGCTGCCCCTGGCATGGCTGGGAATTCGACATCCGCACCGGGCAGTCCTATTGCGATCCCAAGAAATTCCGCACAAGGTCCTATCCGGTCAATGTCGAACCGGGCACCAATGTGGTGAAGGGGCCGTATGTCGCGGAGACCCTGGCGGTGTCGGTAGAGAGCGACTACGTGGTGGTGGATCTGTAGGGTGCGGTGATGGCTCTTGGGGAGCGCGGCGACGCACCGCGTCCTACCACAATCCCTGCTGCCGCTGACGATAATACGGCCCGCCGCGCGGGGGCGGGTTGTTGCGTTGCGGGTTCCAATCGGGCTGGAAAAAGGAGTCGAAGCCGTCGTCGCTCGCGATGTGCATATCCATCGGGGGCGTGCGCGGACGCGTGATGAAACCGCCTTGCGGTTGATGGCTCAGCACCGCGACGAATTCAGTGCGGTAATTGGTCTCGACGCTCAGCGGCTCGTCGGAGATGATGATCGAGGATCGCGGCAATGCGGTCGGCGCAATCCGATCGAGCACTGCCTGCGGGATGGCGATGCGGTCGATCGCGCTCCTGGCGTCGTCCGCGTGGTCGATCGTGACCGCGCTCCAGCGCAGCCCCGTTTCGTTGCGCGCCATCGCCGTGAACACATGCGTGCCGATTCGCTTGCCGGAATCGCGGATGGTGACGGGAACCTCGATGGTCGTGTCGAATACCTCGCCGCCGCCGTCCGGCGCCGGCCTATGCGTGTTGCGTCGCACGTACAGCTTCTGCGTCGCGCGGCTGATGTAGATCGAGACCGGCTCGAGCGCGAGCTTCGCCTCGCTGGCCGCCTTGGCGGTGTCGGCCTTCCTCGTCGCGGCCGCCTTGGCGGCGTCCTTGGCGATCGTGGCGGCTTCGAGCTTCGGTTTCGCGTCGGCCTGTGCGGTGTCGAGCTGCGTTGCCAGTTCCGCGGATTTGGCGGTAGCCTTCTGCTTGAGGTCCTCGGCCCGCGCTCTGGCCTCATCGGTCTTCGCGGCGGCGAGCGCCTTGTCGGCGGCGGCGACCTCGGCGTCGGCGCGGCGCTTGAACCCTTCCAGCTTGCGCAGCGCCGCCGTGAGTGCCGCCGTCTCGCGCGGCGCTTTCGCGGCGGCTTTCTTCGCCTCGTCGGCCGCCCTTGCAGCCTCGGCCGCCTCGCTGGCGAGCGCCTCGGCCCTGGCCGGCGCGGCCGCGATGGCCTCCGCCTTCGGCACCAGCAGCGCCGGATGCGAGAATTCGACCGGCTCGGCGTTTTCAGGCGAGATGATCACGCGCATCCCGAGCCGCGTCTTGTCGAACAGTTTCTCGGCGAAGCCAAACGGCATCCGCACGCAGCCGTGCGAGGCCGCATATCCGGGCAGCGGCCCGCCGTGCAGCGCGATGCCGTTCCAGGTGATGCGCTGCATGTTCGGCATCTCGGCATCGTCGTACATGTTGGAGCGGTGTTCCTTGTTCTTCTCGACGATGGCGAAGACACCGGCCGGCGTCTCGCGTCCGGTGGTTCCGGTCGATACCGGTGCACGAAAGATCCAGCCGTCGGCGTCGTAGAGCGTAACCTGCTGGCTCTTGATCGACACGATCGCCATGACCGGCTCGCCGGCCTCGCGCGGCGCCGTCGCCTCGGTGGGTGGCGCGGGGCGCTTCTGCTTCGGCGCGGCTTCGGCTGATAGCGCCGTCAGCGCGGCCAACGCTGCGAGCGTCACCATGGCGGGAGCCCCCCATCGCCGCATCGGCAGGGAGGACAGCGCCGTCGTCAATCGATGTACCATTCCCAGCCCCGGTTGAACGCCTGTCCGCGCCCGCGTCGCTCAAGTGATTCTGTCATATACGACAGGCCTCCCAGGAGAAAGTGTGGCCTGAAGCAGCCGTAGCTGCGGCAAATTAACCCGACGGGTAAGATTTGGCTTCGCTGTCGGGCAAATCATCTTTACGACTCCCGCCATCCTGCCCCCGGAGAAGGGGCGTTGGCCATCGTCACGAACGTTGGGATGGGATGCGGTGGAAGCGGCGGCACCGTGCGCGCGATGGGATGGATAAACTCCGTGAGCGGTCCGAGGGCTTGCCGATGAGCGGTGTCGAAGCGTACGGCAAAGTCGTGTGGATCCGAAGCCTCAATGGTCGGCGCCAAATCTTGCGGAGGCGCGAAAGCCCAACGGGTTGCGGTGACAGGTTCCGTGAGGCGACGAAGGCAAGAAGAGCCCGACATTCCCGGGTGAGCGCGATATAAGCAGCAAAGCCATTGCGCAGGGAATGTCGGATGTTCTCCGCTGCCCCGTATGCCCGCGAGTCTCTTTCGCAGAACGTTGCACACGAGACCGCGGGGGGCCTGCCGGGACAGCGCCGGCCGGCGCCAAAGCGGTTTCGGAGAAGGAACCCGAGACGCTCAGCTTCCGCGAAATCCCCGCCGCACCAGCCCCGAGAACGATCCCGAGAAACTCGCGGTATCCGACACGTTGCCGTAGGAGGCGCTGAACAGTCGCACCACCAGTCGGCGGCGCTGCTCGATGCTCGGCCGTAGTCGCGCCAAAACCATATCGCCGGCCCCCGAGACGACCGAAACATCGGTCCATCCCAACCAATCCAGGTGCATCTGCAACGGCGAGCCGGCAAGGTTCCGGCCCTCGCCGGCCGGGCAGACCAGCCGCACCGACGTCATCGACAGGCCGGTGATGCGACATGACGAGATGGCGCCATCGCACGACAGCTGGGCGTCCTCATCGAGGTCGAACATTTCCTCGCCGCGCGGCAATTCGAAACATACCAGAAAGGCAATGAACGCGATCAGCATCGCGATGCCTGCCCATAGCAGATTGAAATAGTCGAGCGAGGAGATTTCGCCCGCGGCGTAGGGCGAAACGAATGCCCACACGATGCTCGCGGCGGAGCTTGCCGCGATCAGCCCGAACGTGGCCGCCAGCTTCCAGTGGACACGCGGCGCCGAGCGGTCGCCGCCCTTGTCGGTGATCTTGAAGGGCCGGCCGAACGGCTTGATGACGGCGCTCAGCAGCGTCGCGGTGATCGCAAACGACGTGACCGCATGAGTGGCTTCCATGAACAGGGGAAGGGTTCGCGACCGCGATATCCAGGACATGTAAAGAATCTGGCCGAACAGCGCCGGCATACCGTAGCGCAGGAAGGAAAGGTAATCCGCCTCAAACGCCGGCAGCCCGCCGAACCAGTAGATCGACGGCGCGACCAGCAACAGCACCATGAAAGGCTTGCAGAGCCAGTTGAGTATACCGTGGAGGTAATGCCAGCGCTGGGTGAAGGTATAGCCGCGTCCGAATAGCGGTCCGGAGCGGAGCAAGGCGACCTGGATTGTGCCGAGGCACCAGCGCGCCCGCTGCGTAATGTATTCCGGGATGCCCTCGGCTGAAAGTCCGAAGCTGAGCGGCTCGTTCAGCCAAGCGGTACGATAACCCTTCTTCAGCATGGTGTAGGTGAGATTGATATCCTCAGATATGGCCTCGTCCGGGAAGCCGCCAATCTCGTTCAGTCTGTCACGACGCACGATGAACGAGGTGCCGACGCAGAACGCACAACCCCACGCGTCCTTGGCCGGCTGAAAGATATCGAAGAAGAAGCGCTGATCGTCGACCCAGCTCCGGGCGGCGAGCAGGTTGTGCTGGATCGGGTCGGCATTGTAATAGAACTGCGGCGTCTGCACGATCGCCACGTCAGGCTCGCTCATCAGCAGACCGATCGTGCGCTTGAGAAAGTCCCGCCGCGGTGCAAAGTCGGCGTCGAGTACCAGGATGACCGGCGCGTTGCTGTCGCATGCGGTGACTGCGAGCCCGTTGTTGAGATTGCCGGCCTTGGCGCCCTTGTTGTCGGGGCGCGTAACGTGACGCGCGCCGACCTGCACGCAATAGTCGCGCAGCCATTCGCGCCTTGTGTCGTCGAGGACCCATACGGTGGCGTTTGGATAGTCGAGCGCGAGCGCGCTCAGGATCGACCGCTCCACTATTTCGAGCGGCTCGTCATAGGTGCAGATGAAAATGTCGACCGCGGGACATTCGCGCCCGGCGGCGAGCTTCAGTTGCGCGGCATCCGCCGCGGCGGAACGATCGATGCTGCGGAACAGGATGACGATCGAAAGCAGGGTATAAAGGATCGCGATTGACTCAAACGAAATGAAAAGTCGCGGCCACAGGCTTTGCGCGGAAAACGCAAGGCCGGGCAGAGTATCCGTCCAGCGCCACAGCGCATAGATCACCAGGAAGGCGGCTGTGGTCACGCCGAAAAGAATGCGGTCCACCGTACGCCGTGGATCCAGCAGCCGGGTCATCACCAACAGGCCGATCAGCAGTCCGGCACTGACCAGCAGAATCGAACCGTCGTCATTGGCGGTCGGGAACATTACCGCGTCCTCTCGCCGAGAAATGGATTCCAGCGCGTCTCCGCCAGCGCCGCCCATGCGGTCGCGCCGAGATGGGGCCGGCGGAAGTAGAAAAAGTCAGCTTCGTTGCGGGTGGGATCGATCGACAGGCCGGTTGTAATTCTGGCCATCCGGGAGGCATTGAGCAGGCCGGACGGAACGCGGTCGGCCTTGAGCCCTGCCAGCAGGCGCTCGCTGGTCGCGGCATCGCCGCTGATCCGATAGGCCAGCGCCGCCTGCGCGGTGCCTTCTACCCAGAGGCCGTCGCGGTCGCCGTTGAAGTCGAAGCCGCCGTCCACCGCGAGATTGGCTTGCGCGAAGCTGAGGGCATTTCGCCAAGCCGTCGCGTCGGGAATCGCCATCCAGGGCCAGAGCTGGACGTCGAGGGCCAATGCATCGCGGTCCGCCGGGCTGCCGTCCGGCTTGGTGCCAAGCAGAAATCGGTCGCCTTGAAACGCGCGTTCGAGGAATCGCCGGGCCTGCGCGGCGGATTCGCTGTATTGTTGTTCGCCGGTCAAGCGATACAGCCATCGCGCGGCGGCATGGACGTCGACATTATGCTCGGTTGACATCCAGGTAAGCCTGACCTGACGGGGGTCATAGCCATGAAAGCCGCCGGTGAAGCCATCGCCGCCATCGGATGCCTCGGACATGATCCAATTGACCAGCCGCCTGGCATCGGCGAGATATCGTGCGTTGCCGGTCGCCTGATGCAGTGTGAGCAGCGCCAACGCCGACCATGCGACGTTGCCCGTCGAGCTGCCATTCTGCGCCGGATCTTCCCCCCAGATATTGGCTGCATCGTCCCACCAGCCGGGCAGAGCGGGCGCGCCTTCCGCGACGGCGCCGGCGCGATAGGCGTTGCGAATGCGGCCATCGCTGAAACTGCGGTCGGTCCGCGCGGCGCGGCTGAAGGCGTTGCCGATCGGTATGGCCGCAGCGACGTTCTGACATGCCACTAATGCAATGACGGCAAGCGCATTGTCGTAAGCGAAGGCGCTGGAGGCGAGGCCGGCAGGCAAGCTGGCTTCGCCGGCGCCGGGACGGTAGCTGCGGACAAAAAAGGCGTCGGCGCCGCGAATGTCCGCTGTCACGGCTCTTGCGAGCCCGGAGCAGAACGTCTCCGAAGCTGCCGCTTCGCTCTCGGCCCATGCCGGCGCGCAGAAGACAGCAACCGACACGGCCGCCACCACGGCCCACCTCATCGCGACACAACCCCTCGGGCCCGTGGTAGCCAATCTTCGTCCGGGCTCAGCGCCGGCTGTGGCGAGGCGGAACGGAACGCGGCCTTAAGCCGGGCGAGGCCAGCGCGGCGGGCGGCGGCCTCGGAAGCCAGCGACGACTCCATCTCGGAGGTGCGCGGGGCATCCGGGAGCCAGGAGGATAGAAAATTTCCCAGCCTGCGCCAGGCGACCGACATCGACGGCACCACGCCATTGTCGCGAGTCACCGTCACCCACTGTCCCACGGTGCAGTCAGGATCCTGCGCCGTGAATGGGTTGGACGTGGCTGGCCGGGCGGTTTCGGCGCGGTGCTCCGGGGTTATGATGGCATACAATTCACGGCGCTCGGTTTGCGGGAAGGGAACTGCGAAGCGCTCGTCGGCCTTGTCGCTGGTTTTCGGCAGCACCGCGGTGACGAAGCCCGAACTGAACGCGCCGCCGTCGATCCTGACCCGGGTGCCGACCTTCATGTCCTGACCCTGCCGGTAGGAAAAGATCGCCACCACAAAGGTCTTGCCGCAATCGACCACCGACGCGATCGTGTCGCCCGCGCTGACGTGTCGCCCCACCGCGGCCTCGACAGTCAGCACCTTGCCCGTCCCGGTGGAACGGACATCCGCGGCTTCCATGCGCTCGAGCCGTTGCTGCTCGGCGGTGCTCAGATGAAAGAGGTCGGCGACAATGCCGGACAGTTCCTTCTCCTCGATTTCCATCCGTTTCGCGTCGAGATCGATGTCGCGGCGCTTCTGGGCCAGGGTATTGATCGTGACCAGGTCGTCCCCGACATAGATGCCCTTATTCAACGCGGCGAGCTGGGCCAGCTTTTGATTGAGCTTGGCGGTTTCCGCGGTCGTATTGTGAAGCGCTGCGGAATATTGCTGCGTGGTCGGCTTCACCATGTCAATGCTCGCGGCGTCGCGCGCGATCATGCTGTTCTGGCGATCGACCAGGGCCTTCTTTTCCCCGCTTTGGGAATGCGATTGAGCGACACGTGCGCGCGATTCCTCGATTTGGGATTCGATTTGCGCCTTGAGATGCTCGACCTGGTTGGCGATCTCGATGTCGAGCGATGCGATATAGGCGCGGTCGGATTCCTTTTTCGACCGGGTCGCATCCAGTTTCTCACGGCCATCCGCGGACCGCTGCTGAAGCGTAATGAGGGTGCCGCGATCGAGCCGCGTGTTCGATATCTGGGCCAACCGGTCCCCCGCCGCGACATCGCCGCCCGGGGCCGCCGAAAGTTGACCGACCTCGCCACTTATCGGAGCCGTCAGCAGCGTCACGGGCGCGTTGACGACGGCACGGTCGGTCTGATCGGCCACCATCGGCGGGGCCACCGCGGTGACCATAAGCGCCGACACGATCCCCGCAACGGTAAGCGCCGAAACCCTGAGCACCGTGGCGTGCCGCGAAACCCCGGCTTCCCCGGGCTTTTGCTTTGCCGTCGGGTCGGGTGTCAGGCCGCGCTGGTCGCGAACCGGTCCCGCGGGGCTCCGGTCAAATTGTTCCGACATAAGCTATCTCTCTCGACTGTGCGAAAACGCGCGTTCTTCCTTGCGTCCGGTTGCGATCCGAAGTCTTGTTTGGTGCAGTGCAAACCAGTTGAAGCAGATTAAGTTCAAGTTTTAATTTTGTTAATGCCGGTGCTGCGCGCGCACGATTAGTAACCCAGCAAGAACTGGTTCCTCTTCGCCGCATATGCGGCCTCCAGGCATCATGATTGTGGCGCGGACCTGCGATTAGCGAGAACGCAGGGGTTGGCGTGCCGGATCATGGCTATCCGCACTCATTCCGGGCTCTGCCGCTCCCGCGCGTAGCGCACCAGCGCGACGAAACGATAGATGCCGTGCACGAACTTGCCATAGGGCATGGTGATGAACAGCGAGAACACGACGCCGAGATGCAGCGCCAGCAACGCGCCCATCGCGGCGGTTTCGCGCAGGAACAATAGCGCCAGGCCCGTCAAACTCGTCATGAACAGCATGACGATGAACGCGACATCCATCCCCATCCGTTCATGATCGACCAGATCGGGATGGCGCTTCCATTTTTCCGCCAGCAAACCGGCGGGTCCGATCAGCAGCCCGATGCCCCCGAGCGTGCCGAGCACGACCGGCAGGTCCCACCACGGATACGGCGCCTCGCGCGCCCAGAAGTAATGATAGGCCGTCGCCACCGAGGTCGAAGCGAAGCACAATCCAAAACCGTAGAAGGTCAGATGGTGATAGATCTTGCGCAGGTCGCTCGGGCGCTCGTCCTCGTTGACGCAGCCGACGCCACCGCCGTCGAGATAGCGCAATTGTCCGGCGTCCTTGATCGCCTGCCAGATCGAGGGCGGGTCCATCTGCATGCTGATGGGCTCGCCGATGTCGCGCCAGAACGCGCGCACGCCCATCACCAGCGCGATGATCGAATAGAGAAACACCCCGCCGAACAGCGCCGCCATCGCATTATGCGGCATGAGTTTGTAGAACGCGCCGGGCCCGGTGTGCACCCCGAACAGCACTTGCCGGTCGTGGAAGGCAGCGAAACCGAAAATGAATGCCGCGACGCTGAGGGCCGCGATGACGCTGATCCAAAGCCCGTTGCGCACGAACAGACCGGAAAAGGCGCGCGGCCAGGCATAGGCGGCGTAGGAATCGGCGCGCGCGATCGCCAGCGTCTGCGGGACATTGACGTTGAATTCGTGCGGCGGCGAGAACTGGCAGTCGGTGTAGCAGGCGCCGCAGCCGTGGCAGAGATTGGCGAAATAATTCAGGTCGCCGTCGGAAAACGAACGGCGCATTTCCATCGCCGGAAACACCGCGCAAAGGCCTTCGCAGTAGCGGCAGGAATTGCAGACCGTCATCAGCCGGTCGGCTTCCTCGAGGATCTTAGTTCCGTGCATTTTGCGCTCTTCTCCCTCGCCCCGCTTGCGGGGAGAGGGGTGGGGTGAGGGGGAGTCTCAGCGAGCGAGCCCGTGGAGAGTCCCCCTCACCCGAAGCCTTCGGCTTCGACCTCTCCCCGCAAGCGGGGCGAGGTGATTCGAACTCAAATCTAGTTCCGTGCATTTTGCGCCGCTTCCCGTCCCGCGATTCGTCCGAACACGCTGCCGATGGTCATGCCGATGCCGGCGGCGTAGCCCTTGCCGAGCACGTTGCCGGCCATGATCTCGCCGGCCGCGAACATGTTGGCGGAAGCTTTGCCGTCCTTCATCAGCATGCGCGACTGCTTGTTCACGCGGGTGCCGAGATAGGTAAAGGTGATGCCGGGACGCACCGGATAGGCCAGATAGGGTGCAGCTTCGATTTTGCGCGCCCAATGTGTCTTCGCCGGCGTCACGCCTTCGGTGCGGCAATCGTCGAGGATGGTGTGGTCGAAGGTGCCGGGCCGCACCGCGGCGTTGAAGTCGGCGATGGTTTTTTCCAGCGTGGCCGGATCGAGTTCGAATTTTCCGGCGAGCTCGGCGATCGTCGGAGCCTCGATCGGCGGGAACAGGGTCGGCATGAAACTGTTGCGCACGCTGGAATCGAAGATGATGTAGGCGATCTGGTCGGGCTGTGCCGCCACCAGCCGGCCCCAGATCGCGTAGCGCTTCGGCCAGATATCCTCGCCCTCGTCGTAAAAGCGCGTCGCGTATTTGTTGACGACGATGCCGAACACCACGGAATCATGTCGCGTGATGATGCCGCCGTCGAATTTCGGCGCGCGGGCGTCGATCGCCACCGCGTGGCACTGGGTGGGGTCGCCGACCTCCTGCACGCCCTTGTCGAGCAGCATTTTCAGGATCGAGCCGCGGTTATAGGGCGTGCCGCGGATCAGGAAATTGTCGGCGGCGTCGCCCCAATACTGCTTCAGCCATTCGATGTTG
>JBKJUA010000040.1:0-12235 GCA_046590305.1 Bradyrhizobium sp. | reverse complement strand
AGCCGAACCCGATACCATTGCCAGCGCCGTTGCTAACAAAGCCAACTTCTTCATGACGATCCCCATCACCTTTAAAACAGTCCGGTTCCGGCGCCCCCAGGGACAATGCGATAACCGACTGCAACCAAATTCCTTAACCTGACTGCAATCTGGAGCGCGCCAGCGGTTGCGTGAAGCCAAAATGACAAGCATCTGCCGCCTTTTTAGGCGTTCAAGCGATTTGAGAAAATGTTGTCAGCGGGTGTTGCATTCCAACAACAATTTTGGGGTCTTCTAGCGACGGTTGCGGTGCCTCGAATCCACAAAACCCGCAGAATTACGGGATCCACTACGATTCGCTGGGTCCCGCGAATCGGAGAGCCGTGGAGGAATCACCCTCGTTTCCTGGCTCCGGTAACAAAAAGGCCGCAGCGGACGCTGCGGCCTCGACGCAACTGCGTGATCAAAAGCAGCGCTACTTGTCGTCGCCCCCGCCGGACGGTGCGCCCCATGACGGGGCCAGAGGACTCGAGGCCTCGGGACTGGGAGACGCCCAACTCGGAGCGACGGGCTCAGGCGCCGGGGTCGGTGCAGCCATCGGGGCCGGAGCCGGGGCGGGCTTGGGCGCAGCACGTTTACGTGGGGCAGGTTTGGGAGCTGCGGGCTGGGCAGCTGCAGGGGCAGCAGGTTTGGCGGCCGCCTTCTTGGCCGGGCTCTTTTTGGCGCTGGCCTTCTTCGCCGACTTCTTCGCTGATTTCTTCCCTGTTTTCTTCGCTGTTTTCTTCGCGGACTTCTTGGCCTTCTTCGAAGATTTCTTCGAAGATTTCTTGGCGGATTTCTTCTTCGCCGTTACAAGACTTTTCTTGGCTTTTTTGGCCTTCTTGCCCTTCTTGCTCTTCTTCGCTTTAGCCATCGTGAACCTCCTGTTGCCGCCGATCAAATGTCTATCAGGCGTTTCAAGTCGTCCGCTTCCGCACGGGGCCAATCGATTCAGTTCGATCCTGGCCGGGGACCGCCTGTCGCCCAATCGAGAAGCTCAATCGTGTGCACCACAGGAACTGACGTACCGCCGGCAATCTGAACCATGCATCCAATATTGCCCGCAGCAATCATGTCCGGCTTCACTGTCGCAATATTGGCGACCTTGCGATCGCGCAATCTGCTCGCAATGTCGGGCTGGAGAATGTTGTAAGTCCCCGCCGAACCGCAACACAAATGGCTCTCCGGTACATCTTTCACCACGAATCCGTTCTTGGAAAGCAATTCTTTCGGAGCCTGCGTGATTTTCTGTCCGTGCTGCAGCGAACAAGCGGAGTGATAGGCGACGGTGATATCGCGCGCTTGCTGCGATGGCTGCAGTTCGATGCCGCTGACGTATTCGGTGATATCCTTGGTCAGCGCGGAAACCGTGGCGGCGGGGCCGGCGAAATCGCGGTCCTCGCGCAGCATGAAGCCATAGTCCTTAATCACCGTGCCGCAGCCCGACGCCGTCACCAGGATGGCATCAAGACCGTCCCGTCCGGCCTCCCCGAGCCAGACGCCGATGTTGGCGCGGGCACGCGCCAGCGCATCGCCGTCGCGTCCGAGATGATGGGTTAGCGCGCCGCAGCATTGCTCGTCCTTGACCAGCACCACCTCAATGCCGTGTCGCGTCAGCAAATTGACGGCGGCCTGATTGATGCGCGGCGCCAGCACCTGTTGGGCGCAGCCCTGCAGCAGCGCAACCCGTCCGCGCCGCTCGCCGATCGCCGGAAAGACGCTGCCCCCGGCCGGTCCAGGCGGGGGCAGCCGGCCCGGTGCAAGTGCCAGCATCGCCTTGATTCGCCGAAACAAACCCGGCGACGCCGCGGCCGTTTTGGGGGTCGGCAACAAGGCGCCGAGCGGCCGGCCGAGCCGCGCCAGTATCATGCTCCAGCGGAACAATTGCGGCCGCGGCAGCACAAAGGCGAGTACCGCCCGCAGCGCCCGCTCGGTCAGTGGCCTGGTGTAGTCCTTCTCGATTTTCACCCGCGCCTGATCGACCAGATGCATGTAGTTTACCCCCGACGGACAGGTGGTCATGCAGGCAAGACAGGAGAGGCAGCGGTCGATGTGCTTGACCACCTCCCTGGTCGGCGGCCGGTTCTTTTCCAGCATCTCCTTGATGAGGTAGATCCGCCCGCGCGGGCTATCGAGTTCGTCGCCGAGCAGCACGTAGGTCGGGCACGTCGCAGTGCAGAAACCGCAGTGCACACACGCGCGCAAGATCTTGTCGGCCTCCGCGATGTCAGGATCGGCGAGCTGCGCCAGGCTGAACTCGGTCTTCATGTCGCGGCCCCTCGTATCATCCGGCCACGGTTGAGGATGTTCTTCGGATCGAAGCCGTGGCGCACGCGTTCGCTCAAGCGCGCAAGGCCGTCCTGCTGCGGATGGAACACGTCGATGTTGCGCCTGACCTGTTCGGACGCCCGTATCAAGGTGGCATGGCCACCCGCGGCGTTGACGCGCGCGCGCACCAGCGCCGCCTGCGCGTCCGGTTTCGGCGGCAGCGCCGCCCAGATCAGGCCGCCGCCCCAGTCGTAGACCACGTCGCCGCCGGTCTCGCGCGACAGCGCGTGGCCGAGCGCCCCGCCGGTCGCCGGCGGACAGACGATCCGCCACACGGGCCACGCGCCCAGGGCGCCGTCGGCCGCAAACGATTTGATGTCACGAATCGAACTCCAGACCGCCGCCGAAGCGGCATCCAGCAGGATTTCCGCCGCACCAAACGGCGCCAGCAACACGGCCAGCGCGGCGGTGCGATGCACCGCCGAGGCCGTAATGCCTTCCAGCCGCAGCAGCGTAAGCGCCCGCCCCGCCGATCCCGGGTCGGCAAGCCCGTTGATATCAGCCCGAAACGCCGATGCAGGCAGGTGCGCCGCCCCTGAAACGTCGAACGGCGAACCCAGCGCCGCCGTCATCGCCCGGTTTGCGCTGACATCATCGAGCCCTGACAGCACCAGCGTGCGCTCGCTTTCGGGCCGCGGCATCACCTTCATGGTCACTTCCGTCATCACCGCGAGCGTGCCCCATGAGCCCGCCAGCAATTTGCAGAGGTCGTAGCCGGTGACGTTCTTCACCACCTTGCCGCCGGCCTTGAAACTGTCGCCGAAACCGGACACCGCATGCGCGCCCAAGAGATGGTCGCGCGCGCCGCCCGCCCGGATGCGGCGCGGACCGGCGAGGCCGGCGCCGATCATGCCGCCGATGGTTCCGACATCGGGCGTGCCCAGCAGCGCCGAAATATTGATCGGCTCGAACGCAAATTGCTGATTCTTGGAGTCGATCAGGCTGAGTACGTCGGCCAGCGGGGCGCCCGCCTGCACGGTAATGATCAGCTCGTTCGGCTCGTAGGCCACGACCGCATTCAGCGCCGACAGGTCGAGCAGCGCATTGGTCGCCATCGGCTGACCGATCAGCCGCTTCGAGCCCTGGCCGATGATTTCCAGCGGCTGCTCGCTGGCCACAGCCGCGCGCACCGCCTGCTCGACATCCGCCGCATCACGTATTTTCAGGGTGTCCACGCGCGCCTGCTTAAAACCGGGGAAGATCGGGGAAGGCGAGCTTGCCGCCATGCACGTGGACGCGGCCCAACTCGGCGCAGCGGTGCAGGGTCGGAAACACTTTCCCGGGATTGAGCAGCCCCTGCGCGTCGAAGGCGCATTTCAGCCGCTGCTGCTGATTGAGATCGATCTCCGAGAACATTTCCGGCATCAGGTCGCGCTTCTCGACGCCGACGCCGTGTTCGCCGGTCAGCACGCCGCCGAGTTCGACGCAGACCCTCAGGATGTCGGCGCCGAACGCCTCGGCCTTGTCCATCTCGCCGGGCTGGTTGGCATCGTACAGAATCAGGGGATGCAGATTGCCGTCACCGGCATGAAATACGTTGGCGACGCGCAGGCCGTATTTTTCCGAGAGATCGCGGATCCGCGCCAGCGCCTTGGGCAGCGCACCGCGCGGGATGGTGCCGTCCATACAGAGATAATCAGGCGAAATCCGCCCCACCGCCGGAAACGCCGCCTTGCGACCGGCCCAGAATAGATTGCGCTCCGCCTCGGACGTGGAGATTTGCAGCGTGGTCGAGCCGCAGCCTTGTGCGATCGCCTCAACGCGGCTGATCAGTTCATCGACCTCGACGCCGGGGCCATCGAGCTCGATGATCAGCAGCGCCTCGACGTCGAGCGGATAGCCGGCATGGACAAAGGCTTCAGCGGCGTGAATCGCCGGCCTGTCCATCATTTCCATACCGCCCGGAATGATGCCGGCGCCGATAATGCGCGCCACGCATTCGCCGGCCGCCTCGACTTCCGCAAAACCGACCATAAGGGCGCGGGCGGTTTCCGGCTTCTGCAGGATCCGCACCGTGACCTCGGTGATGACGCCGAGCAGGCCTTCCGACCCCGTGATGATGCCCATCAGGTCGTAGCCCGAGGTTTCCGCGGACTTGCCGCCGATCCTGATGATTTCGCCCGTGATCAGCACGATTTCGCAGCCCAGCACGTTGTTGGTGGTCATGCCGTATTTCAGGCAATGCACGCCGCCGGAATTTTCCGCGACATTGCCGCCGATCGAGCAGGCGATCTGCGACGACGGATCCGGCGCATAATAGAATCCGGCATGCCCGACCGCCTGGCTGATGGCGAGATTGGTGACGCCCGGCTCGGTCACCACAGCGCGGTTGTCGAAATCGATCTCGCGGATGCGCTTGAATTTGCCGAGACCCAGCAGCACGCCATCGGCCAGCGGCAACGCGCCGCCGGACAGCGAGGTGCCCGAACCGCGCGGCACCACCTTGATGCCCTGCTCGAAGCAGTATTTCAGGACATTTGAGACTTGCTGGGTGGTATCAGGCAGCACCACCACCATCGGCGGCTGACGATAGGCCATCAGCCCGTCGGACTCGTAAGGCACCATCTCGGCGGCGCTGTCGATCACGCCCTCGCCCGGCACGATCGCCCGCAGCGCCGCCACGATCTCGTCGCGGCGCGCCAGCACGGCCTGATCGGAAGCGGGCATCATGATGGTCATCGGTGGCGTCTCCCGTGCCGGCTGCGGCCACCGGCAGCTTCGCGGCTCGTCGATTTATGATCGGGAACCAAGCACGTCTGGAGCGCTTTGGGTAGGTCGCCAATGGATGAAGCGGTCCAGCTATCCCGGCGCCCGGGTTGTCCTCAGCGAACGCCCCGTGCCACAAGGCGCCGCGGGGCCCTTGGAAGGACGAAGAGCGGATATGAAACGACTGACTTTGAGCGCGCTGGCCGTCATCGCATCGTCCGTTGCCGCCCTGGCGCAGGATGTCGCCGCCGGCAAGACCTCGTTCAACAAGTGCGTGGCCTGCCACGCCGTCGGCGAAGGCGTCAGGAACAAGGTCGGCCCTGTTCTCAACGGCCTCGACGGTCGCAAGTCCGGCACGGTCGAGGGCTATTCCTATACGGACGCCAACAAGAACTCCGGCATCACCTGGAACAAGGATCAGTTCCTCGATTACATCAGGGATCCGAAAGCGAAGATTCCCGGCACCAAAATGATTTTCGCCGGCATCAAGAAAGAGAATGAGGCCGCGGATCTCTGGGCGTTCCTCGCGCAATACGACAAGGACGGCAAGACGAAGTAAAGTCGCGCCTGAAGCTGATTCAACTGGCGCACGCCTCGAATGCCGCGTCGATGATCGCGAGCTTCACGGCCTGCGCCGCATGATACTCGCGCCGGAAATCCGCCGACACCCACAGTGGGATTTACCCCGCGGCCCGGACCAGCCCAGGCTTCCCATCGCCTCGGCCTCGGCAAATTTGCGGCCGAGCTGGGTCCGCGACAGATTGAGCCGCTGTGCCCGTCCGGAAATCGAGGTCACGTCGGTTGAAATACGCGCAAGCCCGTCGGCGCCTTGCTGGCATCCGACGATCAGGCGCACGATGCCGCCTTCGTCAACCCAGGTGAACAGCGAGAATGTCCGCTCCGGCTTGCGAACGTCGCCCGAGCTGATCAGGCCATCCGATATCAAGGGCTGGATCGCGCCGAGCAAGGCCGGCCGGGCATGGAAGCCCGCCACCCTGGCGCCGCCATCGAGCCCGTCGAGGGTACCAAGATGCAGCGCGAGCCAGTGGAACAGCGCCATTAGCACCGCCGGCGCCGGCTCGATCGGGCTGTGGCGCCTGCCCTCGCTGCCCACGACGAAACAGACCATGTCATATTTCAGCAATTCCTTGAGAAACGCGGACGCGGTGTTGCGGCTCGCCAACTTGTGGTGCTCGACAAGCTCGAGGAAGCGCTCGGCAAGCACCCCCGCGCCCGGATCATTCGCTTCGTTGCGGAAATACTTTGCCAGCGCCGCATGCGACATCAGCCAGCGCTGCTGGGTCGCAAACAGCGAGGCGATCCGCGGGCTCGCTTCCTGGATCTGCAGCAGCGATTGCGCCTGGCCGCGAACGCATGGCGAGAGCGCGGCATGAGCCAGGATGTCGGCGGCGCTCATCGCCATGGATCAAGCGTCACTTCGTCCCGAGCCGGGCCAAACAGCGCAGCGACCGCCATGCCGCAAACGATCCTGCGAAAGCAAACTAACCCTTCCCCGGCGCAAAATCCATCGACCGAGTGCCAATCCGGAAGTCTTTCCGCACAGCGGAACGTGAGGGGAATTCAAGGGCCGCAACAGGTGATATTTTGCCGCCGCCAGCGAAATTTCCCTACGCTTGCAATCTATTGCGGGGCATACTGGCCGCTTCAAAGGGAGATCAAGAAAATGCGTGAAGCGGTTATTGTTTCTTATGCGCGAACCGGGCTGGCGAAGTCCGGCCGCGGCGGGTTCAACATCACTCCGCCGATGTCGATGGCGGCCCACGCCATCAAGCACGCCGTCGAGCGCGCCGGTGTCGACAAGGATTACGTCGAGGACAGCTATCTCGGCAATTGCGCGCATGGCGCGCCCAATATCGGCCGCCAGGCCGCATTGCTCGCGGGCCTGCCGAAAACCACCGCCGGCGTCTCGGTCAACCGCTTCTGCTCGTCGGGACTACAGACCATCGCGATGGCCGCCAACTCGATCCGCTCGGACGGCGCCGATTGCATCGTGGCCGGCGGCGTCGAAAGCATCTCGATGCCCGGCGGCCCGTTGCCGAAGGAAGTGGTCGACCCGGACCTGCTCAAGGTGGCACCCGCCATCTTCATGGCGATGATCGATACCGCCGATATCGTCGCGGAGCGCTACAAGCTCAGCCGCGAATACCAGGATGAGTACTCGCTGGAATCGCAGCGCCGCATGGCCGCCGCCCAGCAGGCCAACAAGTTCAAGGACGAAATCGTCCCGATGAAGACCAAAATGAAGGTGGTCGACAAGGCGACTAAGGCGGAGAGCATCGTCGACTACACGGTCGATCGCGACGAATGCAACCGGCCCGAGACCACGATGGAAGGCCTCGCCAAGCTCGAGCCCGTCAAGGGTCCCGGCAAGTACGTCACCGCCGGCAACGCCAGCCAGCTCTCGGACGGCGCCGCCGCCGTCGTGCTGATGGAAGCCAAGGACGCGGAAAAGCGCGGCCTGCAACCGCTCGGCCGCTTTGTAGCATGGACGGCGGCAGGCTGCGAGCCGGACGAGATGGGCATCGGCCCCGTATTCGCGGTGCCGAGGCTGCTGAAGCGCCACGGGCTCAAGATCGACGATATCGACATCTGGGAGCTCAACGAAGCCTTCGCCAGCCAGTGCCTGTACTCCCGCGACAAGCTCGGCATCGACCCCGAGAAGTACAACGTCAACGGCGGCTCGATCGCGATCGGCCATCCCTTCGGCATGACCGGCGCGCGGTGCACCGGCCACCTGCTGCAGGAGGGACGCCGGCGCAAGGCCAAATGGGGCGTCGTGACCATGTGCATCGGCGGTGGCCAGGGCGGCGCCGGCCTGTTCGAAATCTACAGCTGAGCTTCGTCTCAGTCCGGCGAGAGCCGGCATCGGAAAGTCCAACAGCGCGACGGGCAACCGTCGCGCTGCTTTGTTATTGCGACCGATGATGGTTCGGGAGCGACGCGCGACCGGCTACCTGGCAACCGCAGCAGCGGGACCGGGCGCGATCCTGCTGATCATCGCCACGATTTCGGCAGCCACGAGGTCGGGTGCGGCGTGCTGTACCATGTGGCCGACATCGGGCAGCACGATCAGTTTGGCATTCGGCAAGGTGGCGACGAACGGCCGCGAATGGATGCTGGTCGATACGGTCTTGTCCGCGCCGTCTCCCGAGATCACCACGACAGGCGCATTGATCTCGGCGTAGCGCGGCGCCTGTTCCCTGACCGCTTCCTTCAGCGACACCAGGTCATGCGCATTGGCGATGAACTCGCGCGGCCGCAGCAGCAATGGCGTCGCGGACCGCTGCACAAATCCGTCCGGCATGATTTGGGGGAGGAAAACGCCGCGGGCGCCGGGCTCGGCCAGGAAATAGCCGAGCGGCAGCGTAATCGTGTGGGCGAGCAGCGGCCCGATCACCGGCGTGCTGATGATGCTGTTGTATCGTCCGACGCCGCCCGGCCACGGATAAGCCACCGGCGCCAGCATCACGAGACCGGCGACGCGCTGCGGATAATCCAGCGCCATCCGCGCGCCGAGCGCGCCGGCCCATGAGTGGACCACCAATACGGCGCGGCCGATGCCGAGCTTGACCAGCACCTCCTCGATCATTCGCCCCTGGATCTCCGGCGTCGAATCCCCGGTACGCGCGCGCGTGCTCCAGCCGTGGCCGGGCCGATCGATCAGGATCACCCGGTGCTTTTCGGCCAGCCTGCCGCCCAGCGGGTGCCGCATGCTTTCGAGATTGGAGCTGGCGCCGTGGATCATCACGATCGCCGGGCCGGCGGCATCGCGCGGCCCGATATCGACGACGTGAACGGCGCCACCCGCCACCTCGATCATCTTGCCCTGCGCGGGATAGGCGCGCTCCAGCAGGAAGACGCCAGCCTGCGTGATCAGCACCAGGATCGCCAGCGCGGCCACGACGCCCGTCAATATCATGGAGACTTTCCGGATGATCTTTTGCACCAATGAGCTACGATTTTACGGCATCCGGGTTTCAGGGCCAGCCCGAATCCGTCAAACGCTGAAACCGACACGCCCCAGTCCAGGCAATTTCACGGCCGGCCGCCGCAGATCGATGCCGAACACCGCGCCGAAGAAATTGACCTCGATGCCTTCGATCCAGCCGACGGCCAGTCCGAGATAGCCGCCCAGCGTGAGGCGGACGCCGGTCCCGGAAGCGGTCGGTCCAAACATGTCGCCATTATAGGGAAAGTCCTTGCCGATGGCGGTCGGCGGCAACGTGGCCTGCAGCTCCGGCACCACCGCCATCACGGCGGTGACGAACGTATTGGAGTTCGGTCCCGGCCAGGCGCGATAATCGCCGTAGGACCTGAGCTCATAGCCTTCGACCGCGGCGCGGATTTTCGGGATCATCCGCTCCGCGGCTTCGCCCGCCGCCGCGGCGATGGTCTCCGGCGTGCCGCCGAACCAGCGTCCATCGGCGGCAAATCCGTTGATTCGGATCGGCTCACCCCACGCCGTATAATCATAGCGGGTGTAGCGCGATGCCCCGCGCTCCTTGACCACGATCCAGCTGTGGACCGCGAAGATTCCGCGCCAGCGAACCGTGCGCGCGGCATAGACGCGAACCAGTGCTTCGGGGTGTTCTTGCGGTGAGGGCAACAGGCCAGCGCTGGAACGATCGGCGATCTGCCAATTGACCGAGCGATCGCCGAGCAGATACTTCACCGCCGAAATCGTGATCGGGGCGACCAGCAGAACCAGAAAGATGATCACATATTTTCTCAAGCTGAGGAACTTTGGCGGGGCAAATCATGCAAGCGTCACGTGGAGCTTCATATAGTCGTGCCGGGAGCTTTCGCTACACCGCGAGGCGGGCGCGCGACGACTGTGCCGGAGCGACTTCGCTTCCGGCAGTTCAGATGTCGCGTCCCTCGACTTTTTCAGTCAGCGTCTTGACCAGTTCCGGCACCTTTGCCAAATGCGGATTGACCGCGAGCGCCTTGCGGAAAGCGTCGAGCGCGCGCTTTTCGTCGCCGAGGTCCTGCATGATCATGCCGAGCCCGGCCAGCGCGCCGAAATGGCGGGGTTCTCGCACCAGCACCTGCTCGATATCCTGCAGCGAGTGGGCGTAATCGTTCTTGAGATAATACAGCGTCGCGCGCCGGTTCCAGCCCTCGACATAATCGGGACGCAGCTTGACCACGGCATCGAGCAGCTTCAGCGCCACGTCGACCTGCTTGGCATCCATCGCGGCCTTGGCGCGCACCATCAGGAGTGCGGCGGTATCGCTCGGCGTCTGCATCCACACCGACCAGATCCGGGCCTCGACGTGCTTGGCGCTGACCTCATCGGGCGCCGCCTTCAGCGCGCCGAACAGAAAGTCCAGTCCGCGCGTCTTGTCGGCGCCGACCTTCGGCAGCTTGCTCGGCGCCTCCGGCAGCTTTTTCTGGTTGCGCGGCGGCGCTGACCTCGGATCCTGCGCGAACGCGGGAACCGTCCACGCGGCGGCCATCGCTGCGGTGAGCAGAATTGCGAGGTGGCGGCGCGGCCCTGGGAATCTTATTGCCATGGCCAAAGTCTAGACGCAGCAAAACGCGCTTGCAAAGCAGCAAGTCGTCAAAGACCCGTGATGACCCTGGATTTTAGAGTGGCCGGAAGCCGGAACGAGCCTCGACTCAGCCCAAAATCAACCCTGGCGCGCCTTGAAACGGCGCTGAACCTTGTTGATCACGTAAACCCGGCCCTTGCGGCGGACCAGACGGTTGTTGCGGTGGCGTCCACGCAGCGATTTCAGCGAGTTACGGACCTTCATGAGACAATCCTGATGCTTTGAAAGGCCGTGTTTCGACAGGCCGAAAGTGGCAAAATGAGATTTCTCCCGCCAGCGGTCATACCGCCCGGGACGGCCGGTTTCTAAGCCATGCAGCGGTCGAATGTCAATCCGGACGGCAAATGGAGATGGCTTCGCCCGATCCGGGCCCCGTTGGAACCGGTCCCGCTGATCAGGAAAAATTCACAAATTCGGCCAAAGGTTTGCTGCGGTGCCGTGATTCATACTCTATATCTGGAATTGGCTGTTCGGCCGAGCTGGGGCTCGCGCCAAGATGGGATCCGCCTCCGCCATGACGTTTGTTGAAATCCCTGCCGCAAAGCCTGCCATTCTGGCCCCCGCCGATCATGCCGCCCCGCTCGCCGCCAAGGGCCGGCTGATGCTGCCGGCGGGCGTGCGGCCGTTCCAGCTCAACTGGCCCTACATCATCGTGATCGCGGGCTACCATGCCCTGGCGCTGCTGGCCTTGATGCCCGGCTGGTTCTCCTGGAGCGGCCTGATCCTCGCCATGCTGCTCACCCATCTGTGCGGGCTGTTCGGCATCAACCTTTGCTACCACCGGCTTCTGACCCATCGCGGCCTGAAGGTCCCGAAATGGCTGGAGCATTCCATGGTGGTGGTGGCGATGTCCTGCCTGCAGGAAACCCCGGCGCGCTGGGTCGCGATCCACCGCCGCCATCATCAATTCGCCGACGAGCAGCCGGATCCGCACAGCCCGCTGGCCAGCTTCCTGTGGGCCCATATCGGCTGGATCCTGGTGCATCAACCCGAACTGTCTCGGCTCGGCATCTACGAACGCTACGCCAAGGACATCCTGCGCGATCGCTTCTATGTCGCGCTCGAGCGCTATGGCTGGCTGGTCTGGATCAATCTCATTCAGATGCCGCTGTTCTTCGCCGCCGGTTTTGTCGTGGCGTGGCTGCTGGGCCAATCGCCCGAGGCCGCCGCGCAGACCGGAATCAGCATCCTGATGTTCGGCGTCTTCGTCCGCACCGTGCTGGTCTGGCACATCACCTGGGCGGTGAATTCGGTGACCCATCTGTGGGGCTACCGCAGCTACGAGACCGACGAGGACAGCCGCAACAATTTCGTCGTCGGCATGATCTCCAACGGCGAAGGCTGGCACAACAACCACCACGCCGACCCGCGCTCGGCGCGCCATGGCCACCAATGGTGGGAAATGGACAATACCTGGCTGACCATCCGATTCCTGGAACGGATCGGGCTGGCCACCGACGTGATGCCGCCCAGCGTCCACCTCAAGGGACGACGCGGCGCCGCCAGGCTGGTCACGCGCGGATCGGACGGCGTTCCGGTCGATTAGCGGCCCGTCCGCGAGGCCGAGGGGCGCCAAAGCAAAAATATCGAAAACAACCCCATGTACA
>JBKJUA010000385.1:0-8296 GCA_046590305.1 Bradyrhizobium sp. | reverse complement strand
TGACCTGGCACATCAAATCCACCACCAAGGCGCAGCAGGGCCTCTATGAGTACGACGCGGTGTCGCGGCTGCGCGACAGCCAGCTCGGCGATGCCAAGGTTTCCGACATCGCCAACTACATCAGGCGCGGCAAATTGTGGGACGCTTTCACCCACGAGAAGCGCCCGGTGTTGCTGATCGACGAAATCGACAAGGCCGACATCGAATTCCCCAACGATCTCCTGCTCGAACTGGATCGCATGGAATTCTTCGTCTACGAGACCGGCGAGAACATCAAGGCCAGCCTGCGCCCGATCGTGATGATCACCTCGAACAACGAGAAGGAACTGCCGGACGCGTTCCTGCGCCGCTGCTTCTTCCACTACATCAAGTTCCCCGACGCCGACACCATGCAGCGGATCGTCGACGTGCATTTCCCCGGCATCAAGAAGCGTCTGGTGGAAGAAGCCTTGAGGATCTTCTTCGAGGTGCGCGAAGTGCCCGGCCTGAAGAAGAAGCCGTCGACCTCGGAGCTGCTGGACTGGCTCAAGCTGTTGTTGAACGAGGAGATGACGCCGGAAATGCTGAGGGAGCGCGACCCGCGCAAGCTGATCCCGCCGCTGCACGGCGCGCTCTTGAAGAACGAGCAGGACGTGCATCTGTTCGAGCGGCTGGCGTTTCTGAGCCGGCGCGAGGTGTAGGTGGAGAAGCCTGCCTTGGCCGGCACGGCGAGCGCCCGGAATTCACCGGAGCGGGCAGCGCTCGACGCCAGCCTGCGCGGCGCGATCGAGCGCAAGGATGTGCCGGGCGTGGTCGCACTGGTCACCGACCGTGAAGGCGTGCTGTATCAGGGCGCATTCGGCGTAGCCGATGTCGCGACCGGGCGCCCGCTCGCGTCCGACGCGCTGTTTCGTATCGCCTCGATGACCAAACCGGTTACATCAGTAGCCTTGATGCAGCTGGTCGAACAGGGTCGCATCGGCCTCGATGACGTGGCGGAAAGGTACCTGCCCGAGCTTGCGGAATTAAAGGTCGTCGAATCGTTCGACCCGGCGACCGGTGCCTGCAAGCTCCGCCCGGCATCGCGACCGGCGACCATCAGGCACTTCCTGACGCACACGTCGGGCCTCGCCTATCCGTTCACCAGCGCGATCTGGCGCGATTTCAAGCCGCGCGCCGGCAAAACCTATCCGTTCGGCGGGCCGCTGCTGTTCGATCCGGGCGAGCGCTGGCACTACAGCACCTCTACCGACGTCGTCGGCCGGCTGGTCGAGGTGGTATCCGGCGAGACGCTCGAGGATTATTTCCGCCAGCACATCCTGGCCCCGCTCAGGATGGATGACACTTTCTACAACGTGCCGGAAGCAAAAGGGCCGCGCCTCGTCGCGCAACAATGGCGCGGCGGCGAGCGCATGGACGGCGCCGTTGAACTGCAAAAGCCGCAGCTCGGACTCACCATCGCATCACCGATCGGCGGCGGCGGCCTCGCCTCGACCGCCGACGACTACGGCCGCTTCGTGCGAATGCTGCTGAACGGCGGCAAGCTTGACGGGATGCGCGTTCTGGAGGCCGGGACGGTGGCGCTGATGGGGCAGAACCACATCGGCGCGGTGACAGTCCCGGCGCTCAAAAGCGTGCTGCCGCGCAGCGCCGACTTCACCTTCATCGCGGATGGACGCGACAAATGGGGCCTCGGCTTCCTCATCACGGCCGATCAGGTCCAGGGCAAGCGCTCGCCCGGCAGCCTGAGCTGGGCCGGCATCAACAACACGTACTTCTGGATCGACCCCATCCGCGGCATCGCCGGCGTGATCATGATGCAGTATTTGCCATTCGCAGACGCCATGGCGCTGGCCGTCCATGACGCGTTCGAGCGCGGCGCCTATCAGCTCGTGAACGCCGGGCGGTAGAAGGCTAGCGCAGCACCACCGCTTCCGGCGCGGCCTTGCCGCGGATCATGTCGGAGGCCTTGTCGGCGATCATCAGGGTGGAGGCGTTGAGGTTGGCCGAGATCATGCGCGGCATGATGGAGGCATCGACCACGCGCAGGCCCTGCAGCCCGTGGACGCGCAGCTGGTCGTCGACCACGGCCCATTTGGCGTCGGCCGGTCCCATCCGGCAGGTGCAGCCGGGATGGAACGTGGTGGTGCCGCGCTCGGTCGCCGCCGCCAGGAATTCATCGTCGCTCTGCACGCCGGGTCCGGGATAATCCTCATAGGCGTAATACGGCGCCAGCGGCGAAGATGACAAAAGGCGGCGCGCCAGCTTCATGCCGGCGACGACAGTGCGGCGGTCGAGCTCCTCGACCAGGTAGTTGGTCTGGATGATCGGCGGCGCAAATGGATCGGCCGAGCGGGCGCGGACATAGCCGCGGCTTTCCGGCCGCTGCTGCCACGATGCCACGGTCATGCCGGGTTCGTCTTCGAGCTGGCCCTGCACGCCCTCCTTGTAGCTCGCCGGCGTGAAGGTCAGCTGCAGGTCGGAGCTCTCGGTGCTCTCGCCGGAATGCCAGAAGCAATAGACCATGGTCGGCGACAGCGACAGCAGGCCGCGCCGCGTCGTCGCCCATTTCAGCGCCTCCACCCACAGGCTCAATCCGCGCCTGAGTTCGTTGATGGTCTTGATGTTCTTGACGCGGGCGACCGAACGCGGCGCGTAATGGTCCTGCAATCCCTCGCCGACGCCAGTGAGTGCGTGCCGCACCTCGATGCCGAGCGAGCCCAGTAGTTCGGGCGATCCGACGCCGGACAATTGCAGCAGTTGCGGCGAGTTGTAGGTGCCGCCGGCCAGGATGACTTCCTTGGCCGCCCGCACTTCCACCGGCGTGCCGCCCTTGCCGCCCTTGATGTAGCGCACGCCGACAGCGCGCTTGCCCTCGAAGATGATGTTGGTGGCATGCGCATGGGTGCGCACATGGACGTTGGGCCGTTTCATCGCCGGGCGCAGGAACGCAGTCGCGGCACTGACGCGCAGGCCATTCTGGATGGTGCGCTGGGCGTAGGAGACGCCCTCCTGGATCCCGCCGTTGTAATCGTCGTTTTTGGGAATGCCGAGACTCACCGCGCCGGCCATGAAGGCCTCGCAGAGCGGGTCGCGCCAGTCCATGGTGGTGACGGTGAGCGCGCCGTCGCGCCCGCGGAAGGTATCCTCGCCCTCGCCGACCCGCCGCTCCAGCCGCTTGAAATACGGCAGCACGTCGGGATAGCCCCAGCCGCGATTGCCGAGTTGCGCCCAGGTGTCAAAGTCCTGGCGCTGGCCGCGGTTGTAGATGTGGCCGTTGATCGAGGAGGAGCCGCCGAGCGTCTTGCCGCGCGGCGCGTAGATGCTGCGGCCGCCGGTCCACGGCCCCGGCTCCTGCTGGTAGGCCCAGTTGATGCTCTTCATGTGGAAGGTTTTGATGAAACCCGCCGGCAGATGGATGTAGGGGTGCCAGTCGCTGGGTCCGGCCTCCAGCACGCAGATGCTGGTGCCGGCGTCTTCGCTCAGCCGGTTGGCGAGCACGCTGCCCGCGGAGCCCGCGCCGATAATCACGTAATCGAACGTTTCCATGGTATTTTTCCGGCGCGAATGAAACTAACGCGCCTTTTCGTTGAGTTGATAGGTAAGATGCACCTTCGCCGTCGGCCATTCGCTGGCGATGATGCTGTAGACCACGGTGTCGCGCAACGTGCCGTTGGGCGCGACCTGATGGTTGCGCAAGATCCCGTCCTGCTTGGCGCCGAGACGCTCGATGCCGCGCCGGCTCTGGTGGTTGAAGAAATGGGTGCGGAACTCGACCGCAATGCAATCGAGTTTCTCGAAGGCGTGGCCGAGCAACAGCAATTTGCACTGGGTATTGAGCGCGCTGCGCTGCACGCGTTTGGCGTACCAAGTCGAGCCGATTTCGACTCGCCGGTTGCCGGCGTCGATATTCATGTAGGTCGACATGCCCGCGATCTTGCCGTCGGCATCGAACACGGTGAAGGGCAGCATCGACCCCGACGCCTGCAGGCCGAGCCGGCGATCGATCTCCGTGCGCATGTCCTCGGCCTTCGGGATGAAGGTGTACCAGAGCTTCCACAACTCGCCGTCCCGCACCGCCTCGGTCAGCCCGTCGAGGTGCGCATGCGAAAGAGGCTTCAGCTGCGCATGCGCGCCGATTAGCGTAACCGGTTCCGGCCAGGGCATTTATGGTACTCCGCTTTCTATGCCGTCATTGCGAGCGCAGCGAAGCAATCCAGCTTCCGGCTTGTGGCGCGATGGATTGCTTCGCTACGCTCGCAATGACGACTCTTTGTCACTTATTCAAAAAATTCAGCGCCAGACCGGGCCGCGCCCAGTCCATCGCGATCAGTTCCCCCTTGCCTGACAGCGTTATGTAGGCGGTCTTCAGGTCGGGGCCGCCGAAGGCGATGTTGGTGGTGACGCGGTCGCCGGTCGGGACCTGCTCGACCAAAGTGCCGTCGGGCGCGATCACCGAGATGCAGCCCGAGACCAGCGTGGCGACGCAGATATTGCCATTGGCCTCGACGGCCAGCGAGTCGAACATCTGGTAGCCGCCTAGACCACAGATCGGCTTGCCGCGCTCGCCGCGATAGATCACGTCGCGCGGCTTCAGCGTGCCGGGCTCGGAAATCTCGTACGCCCACAGCCGGGCCGTCGGCGTCTCCGCGATGTAGACGGTGTTCTCGTCCGGCGAAAGGCCAATGCCGTTGGCCGGCAGCACGCCATGCACCACCTCGACGATCTCCTTCATGCCGGGCTTGAGATAATACATGCCGCCGACATCCATCTCGCGGGCGCGGCGCTTGCCGAGGTCTGAGAACCAGAGGCCGCCATGCCTGTCGAACACGAGGTCGTTCGGCCCCCGCAAACCGTGCTCGCCACATTTGGAAATGACCGTCTCGACCTTGCCGCTCTGCAGATCGACCCGCTGGATCGATCCCCCCAGATAATCGTCGGGCTGCGGGCCCGGCATGATCATGTTTTTGGTCGGAATCCAGCTGAAGCCGCCATTGTTGCAGATGTACATCTTGCCGTCGGGGCCTAGTGCGGCGCCGTTGGGGCCGCCCGGAATCTCCGCGACCACTTCCTTGCGGCCGTCGGGCCAGACCCGGGTCAGCCGCCGGCCGCGGATTTCGACCAGCACCACCGAACCATCCGGCATCACCACCGGCCCCTCGGGAAACTCCAGACCCGTGGCGAGAACGCGAATATTGGACATGGAATCCCCCGCTTATTATGGCTGCAGGCGGACTCCTGGGTCATTCCGCACGCACAACGATTTCGTTGCGCCATGTTATGGCAAAGTCGATATCGCTTGCCAAGCAACTGACGGTGCAGGGCAGCCCAGCGGCACGGTCGGCCCGAACCGGCGCCGAAGCCAAGGCCACCTGCGCGCGCCCGACTTCTGCGCGAGTGGTACTGCTCACTTATGTCGTGGTGTTTCTGAGGTGCCACCGACGCCGCGACGTACCTGACTTCACGGGCCGCTCTCCGAGCTGAACGGCGTCTGCTGGAAAATCGTCTTTCGCAAACGCCAGCCCCATCCCTGCTCCTTGTGGAGAGTGCTCGGAAAGGCGGGTGCGCTTTACGGTGTCTGATCTATTATCCGCCCTATCACGCCCGTTCCAGAAAAGAGGTCGCGTCATGCAGATCACCGAGGTCCGCGCTCACCACATCCGCATTCCCTATGATTCGGGGGTGGCCAGCTTCAAACAAGGCGCCTCGTCCATTGCAGCGCTCGATATCGTTGTCGTCGAGGTCTCGACCAACACCGGCCTCACCGGCTGGGGCGACGCTTTCAGCTACGTCTGCCCGAAGACGACCTGTGCCGCCATCGACGAGATGATCGCGCCGCAGGCGCGAGGCCTTGAAGTGCCCGATGCCGCGGGCATTCCCGCCTTCATGGAGAACATCCAGCGTAATCTGCATCTGTTCGGCCGCTACGGCATTACCATGTTTGCGATCGCCGGGCTCGACATTGCGCTCTGGGATCTGGCCGCAAGGGCGCAGGGCGTGCCATTGCATCGGCTGATCGGCCAGGCCAAACGCAGCCAAATTCCCGCTTACGCCAGCCTGCTGCGGATCGGCACGCCGGACCTGGTGGCGGGCGAATGTCAGACCGCGCTGCGGCAGGGTTACCGCGCGATCAAGCTGCACGAGACCACCACGCCGGCGGTGTTTGCGGCACGGCAGGCGATCGGCGCCGGCATTCCGCTGATGGTCGACCTGAACTGCCCGATGGATGGCGCGGCGGCGATCGCTTTCGCGCAAGCCTGCCGCGAGGCGGCCCCGATGTTTCTGGAGGAGCCGGTCTGGCCGCCGGAGGATTTTGCCACCCTGGCGGAGGTGCGGTCGAAAGGCGGATTGAACGTCGCCGCCGGAGAAAACGCCTGCACGGTCTACCAGTTCCGGAAGATGATGGCCGCGGGCGCGGTCAGCCACGCCCAGCCCTCGGTGACAAAAGTCGGCGGCGTGACCGAATATCTGAAGGTCGCGGCACTCGCCGACGAACAGGGCGTCAGGCTTGCGCCGCATTCCCCTTATTTCGGCCCCGGCCTGCTGGCGACGCTTCAACTGATGTCGCTGCGCGACGACGGCACGTTCGTTGAAATATTTTACATGAAGCGCGCCGCCTGCCTCTGGCGCGGCCGCATCGATGTCGATGCCAGCGGCAATATCGCGGTGCCGGAGGGGCCCGGGCTCGGCTACGAACCGGACAAAGCGGTCATGGAGCGATACCGGGTCGCCTGAGCGCCACCCGCCGGATCTATTTTGCGCCATCCTTCACCGCCGGCGCATCCGTTTTCTTCTTCGTATCCTCAGGCACCTTCTGCGCCGCCTGCAGATCTTCGACCGTCTTTTGCAAGCTGACCACCGCGCTTTTCAGGCCGTCGATCTGGCGGTTGGCGGCGTCGAGCTTCTGCCGTTGTTCGCCACTGAGCCTGGAAATCGTCTTCATCAGGAAATCGACGTTGCTCTGCAGGCAGCTGGTGCGCCGCTCCATGGTCTTTTCGGCGGTGCAGATTTCGATGCCGGGAACATCCTGGGCGCAGGCAGGCGTCAGCAGAAGGGGCGCCAGCACTGACGACGCGACGAGAACGATCCGGCCCATCATTGAAAACCTCATGCACGCTGGTGTCGCGGTCAATTTGTCGCGAACTGGAACCAGCCGCCGAGGATACCATACTGAAACCTCATTCGCGCGTTGAGGTTTGGCGGATACTCTGAAGCGAGCGACGGCGGTCGATGGCGCGGAACCGGAACCGCGGCGCCGGCTTGTCACTGAAGGAGACTCACTAGATGGCAACACGCGAACGGCGGCTGGCCGAGTTCAATGGCAACGGCGAACCGCCGCCGGATCAGCCGGTTCAGGTGCTTTGCGAGGATCACTCGGGCACCTACCAACTGCCGTTCGCCTGCCGCTTCGTCGATGGCGCATGGCGCAACAACGATTCCGGCGGCGCCGTCGAGGCCACCGTAGTCGGGTGGCGCCTGCCCGCTGCCAGCATCCGCGCCCGGTCCTGAGACCGGCTCGCTGTGCCACAATGCAACGGCAAGTGACCGAACATTAAGCTTTGGAACGCTGGCGGAACGAACCGCGCCCGAATCAGCGGTTCGGGGCTGTACTGTCCTGTTCACGGCTAGATATCGGCTGGAACGTGATGCGGCGCACCACATGCAGCACGATCACAATCGGCCGCAGCCAGCGGCCAAGCACAAAGGTTAATTCCTCCGGCGATGACATCGCGCTACTCCCCTTTGGTCATGATCCTGGTTCGTCCAATGGCGCCCGCATCATTCGTACAAATACCCGACCGGCTTTCCTTCGGTACGCAGCGGACGAATGTCCTTCCGCGTAATGATTTGACCGGCCAAGCCGTCAATTTCGTCACGCTGCGTCGGCGTCCAGCTGCGAAGATTCTCGATGCCTTTCAGCAGGCCGAGCCGGAGGATTTGGGTATTCTCGCCGACCCCTGTGAGCGTGATCGTGCTCTTTCCCGCCGTGACCGTATCGCCGGTCGCGAGCTCGAAATTCTCGCCCGCGGTGTTCTTGAATTCGGCCGTGCCGCGAATGACGCGATAGATGACCACCTCGCCTTTATCGAGAAAGGCGGTGTCCGCTGCCGCTGACGTGCTCTTCGGCAACAGCGACTGGCCACGCGGGTCGGTCGCGATGATGTGTCCGGCCGTCAGCCGGCCGCTTGGAATCTCGATTCCGATATCGCGCACATAAACAGGCCCGGCGGATTTGAGGCTACCCGCCGGCAGCGGCTTGTAGAGCGCTTCCAGCTCCAACGGGTCCTGCAGCCAGAAAGAGGCGCCGGACGGGCGG
>JBKJUA010000046.1:0-4115 GCA_046590305.1 Bradyrhizobium sp. | reverse complement strand
GGTTATCGATGTGCGCGCCGGTGCTGCACAAGTTCGGCAACGAGGTGCAGAAAAAGCGCTTCCTGCCGCGCATCTACAACGCCGACGATTTCTGGTGCCAGGGATACTCCGAACCCGGTTCGGGCTCGGACCTCGCTTCGGTCAAGACCAAAGCCGAGCGCCAGGGGAACCACTACTTGGTCAACGGCCAGAAAATCTGGACCACGCTCGGCCACTACGCCGACTGGATCTTCTGCCTGGTGCGCACCGATGCTACGGCGAAGAAGCATGACGGCATCAGCTTCATCCTGTTCGACATGGCCTCGAAGGGCGTCTCGACCAAGCCGATACTGCTGATCTCAGGCTATTCGCCGTTCTGCGAAACCTTCTTCGATAACGTTCGCGTGCCGAAGTCCCATGTCGTCGGCACCGTTAACCGCGGCTGGGATGTCGCAAAGTATCTGCTGCAGCATGAACGCGCGATGATCTCGGGCATGGGCGAGCGTGGCGTCGGCCGGCCGCTCGGCCAGGTCGCCGCCGATTCGGTCGGCAGCGACGAGCAGGGCCGCCTCGAAGATCCGATGCTGCGCGGCCAGATCGCCACCTTCGAGATCGACGAAGCCGCGCTGTCGGCCGCGGCCGAGCGCGCGGTCGATCTCGCCAAGGCCGGCCAGGCCCATCCGGCGTTTTCCTCGGCGATGAAATATTACGGCACCGAGCTGAACAAGCGCCGCCACGAGATCCTGATGTCGGCGGGTGGCATCGACGCGCTGGAATGGGAAAGCGAGCGCTCCAAGGGCGGCGCCCGGCCGCGCGCCTGGCTGCGCACCAAGGCCAACTCGATCGAGGGCGGCACCTCGGAAGTGATGCTCGGCATCGTCGCCAAGCGCATTCTGGATTTGCCGGGGGCGTAGCACGCACCGTCATTCCGGGATGGTCCGAAGGACCAGACCCGGAATCTCGAGATTCCGGGTTCGACGCTGCCGCGTCGCCCCGGAATGACAACGATAGAAACTTCCAAACCGGAATCCCCTCATGGCACTCGTCCTCAACGAAGAACAATCGATGCTGCGCGACAGCGCGCGGGGCTTTATCAGCGACAAGGCGCCGGTGGCGCATCTGCGGCAACTGCGCGACGCCAAGGATGCGACCGGCTTTTCCCGCGAGTTGTGGAAGGGCTTCGCCGAAATGGGATTTGCCGGCCTGCTGGTGCCGGAGGCGTTCGGCGGCAGCGGGCTCGGCTGCGTCGAGGCCGGCATCGTGATGGAGGAAATCGGCCGCACCCTGATGCCCTCGCCGTATCTGGCGACATCGGTGCTGGCGTCGTCGGCGCTGTCGCGCGGCGGCAGCGAGGCGCAGAAGTCACAGTACCTGCCGAAAATATCGGATGGTTCGCTGCTGGCCGCGCTGGCGGTCGACGAAGGCGCCAAACATCGGCCGCTGATGACAAAGCTGCAGGCGGTGCGTTCCGGCAACGGATTCAAGCTGTCGGGCGAGAAGGCCTTCGTGGTCGATGGCCACACTGCCGATCTCCTTGTCGTGGCGGCGCGCAGCGCGGGCGCAGCCGGTGAGCGCGACGGCCTGACGCTGTTCCTGGTCGACCCCAGGACAAAGGGCGTCGCGATCGAGCGCACCGCGATGGTGGATGCGCACAATGCCGCACGAATCGTGTTCGACAATGCCGAGGTCAATGCCGACGGCGTGCTCGGCGAAGTCGATCAGGGATTTGCCCTGCTGGAAGGCGTGCTCAATATCGGCCGCGCCGCGGTAGCGTCCGAGATGGTGGGGCTGAGCGAGGAAGTGTTCGGCCGCACCGTCACTTATCTGAAAGAGCGCAAGCAGTTCGGCAAACTGATCGGCGAATTCCAGGCGCTGCAGCACCGCGCCGCCCAGCTCTATGTCGACATCGAGATCACCCGTGCCGCGGTGCTGAAGGCGCTGCAGACGCTGGACGCGAGTTTCGACAAGGCGGGCACCGCAGTAGCGGTGGCCAAAGCACGTGCCGGCACGACAGCTACGCTGGCGGTGCAGGAAGGCGTGCAGATGCACGGCGGCATGGGCATGACCGACCAGTTCGACATCGGTTTCTTCATGAAGCGCGCCCGGGTCTGCCAGGAATTGTTCGGCGACAGCAATTTTCACGCCGATCAACTGGCGCGGATGAAGAGTTATTGAGGCAAACGCCGCCGCTTCAGCCCGACGACGCCAGTCAACGGTTAATGCGCCTCGTCCCAATTGTTCGCCGCCCGCGCGTCGACATGCAGCGGCACCGAGAGCAGCACCGCCGGGAACGGCGCGTCCTGCATGGTGTGCTGCACCACCGGAATGGTCGCGGCGACCTCGTCGTCGGGCACTTCGAAGATCAGTTCGTCGTGCACCTGCAGGAGCATCCGGGCCGAGAGCTTCTTTTCCGCCAGCGCTTCCTCGATCCGCGTCATGGCGCGGCGGATGATGTCGGCGGCGGTGCCCTGCAGTCGCGCATTGATCGCGGCGCGCTCGTTGAAGGCGCGGATCGAGGCATTGCTGGCCTTGATATCGGGGTAGTGGCACTTCCGGCCGAACAGCGTCTCGACATAGCCGTGCGCCCGGCAGAAATCCCGCGTCGAATCCATGTAGGCGCGGATGCCCGGGAACCGCTCAAAATATTTCTTGATATAGGCGGAGGCCTCTTCGCGGGCGATGCCAAGCTGGTTGGCGAGGCCGAACGCCGAGATGCCGTAGATGATGCCGAAATTGATCGCTTTCGCCCGGCGGCGCACTTCGGCCGGCATGTCCTTGATCGGCACGCCGAACATTTCGGACGCCGTCATGGCGTGGATGTCGAGCCCGTCCTTGAACGCTTGCTTCAGCACGGGAATGTCGGCGATTTCCGCCAGCAGCCGCAGTTCGATCTGCGAATAGTCCGCCGACACCAGCTTGTGGCCCGCTGCGGCAATGAACGCACGGCGGATCTTGCGGCCGTCCTCGGTGCGAACCGGAATGTTCTGCAGGTTCGGCTCGTTCGACGATAGCCGCCCCGTGGTGGTCGCCGCCAGCGCATAGGTGGTGTGGACGCGGTGGGTCTGCGGATGCACGTAAGTAGGCAGCGCATCGGTATAGGTCGATTTTAGTTTCGAGACCTGCCGCCATTCGAGAATTTTCTTCGGCAAATCGTGGCCCTGCTCGGCCAGCTCGTCGAGTACCTGCGCCGTGGTCGACCACGCTCCGGTCTTGGTCTTGGTGCCGCCGGGTAGGCCCATCTTGCCAAACAGGATGTCGCCGATCTGCTTCGGGCTGCCGACATTGACCGGCTCGCCGGCGGTCTCCTGGATCTCGGATTCGACCCTTGCTGCGGTCTGGGCGAAATAGGCCGACAGTCTTGACAGCACCTGTCGGTCGATAGAGATGCCGCGCCGCTCCATCCGCGCCAGCACCGAGATCAGCGGCCGCTCCAGCGTTTCGTAGACCACGGTCATATGTTCGGCGGCCAGGCGCGGCTTCAGCACGCTCCACAGCCGCAGGATGACGTCGGCGGTTTCGGCCGAGTATTCGGTGGCCTTGTCGATCGCGACCTGGTCGAAGGTCAGCTTCGCCTTGCCGCTGCCGGTCAGTTCGCCATGGCTGATGACGGCGTGTCCGAGCCGGCTTTCGGCCAGCGCATCGAGCGCATGCGAATTGCGGCCGGCGTCGAGCGCATATGACATCAGCTGTGCATCGTCATGATTGCGCAGTGTAACGCCATGCTGCGCCAGCATCACGGCGTTGAATTTGATGTTGAAGCCGATCTTCAGGATACCTGCCGACTCCAACAATGGCCGCAGCGCCTCGATCGCGTCGGCGGCCTTGATCTGGTCGGGTGCGAGCCCCGCCGCGAACAGGCCGGAGCCATCGCCGGACTGCTTGTGGGCGAGCGGAATATAACACGCTTCGTTCGGCGCCAGCGCCAGCGCAATGCCTGACATCTCCGCCTGCATCGGGTCGATCGAGTTCGCCTTGGCCTCGATGGCGAAATGGCCGGCATCGCGCGCCCGCGCGGTCCAGCCGTTGAGTTCGGCGAGCGTGCGGACCGTCACGTATTTGTTGCGATCAACCGGCGTCTTCCGCGCCGCCTCGGCGCGCGCCGCCGCGAGCGAGATCGGGGTACCCTTGTTGCTCGC
>JBKJUA010000391.1:0-6610 GCA_046590305.1 Bradyrhizobium sp. | reverse complement strand
ACAGGGGAGAAGACGGATGGCAAGAACGTTCGTGACGATGGCCGGCGCTGCCGTGCTGACCGGTATGCTGACTGGATTATCCGCGCCCGCGATGGCGCAATATCCCGACCGCCCCATCAAGATGATCGTCCCATGGGCCGCCGGCGGCGATACCGACAACATCTTCCGGCCGTTCGCCATAGAATTCCAGAAGCAGCTCGGCCAGCCGGTCGTCATCGCCAATGTCGGCGGCGCCTCCGGCACCGTCGGGGCGCGCGAGGCGCAGAAGTCGGCACCCGACGGCTACACGGTCTATGCGGTGCACGACTACATCCACCTGACATTCTATGCCGGGATCAGCGAGGTCAAATACAGCGACTTCGAGCCGATCTGCCTGGTCGCGGCGACGCCTTCGGTGCTGACCGCCAGCGCCAAGACCCCCTGGAAGAACTGGCAGGAGCTCGCCGACGACGCCAAGAAGCGGCCGGGCGAGATCACGGTCGGCGCTACGCTCGGCTCTACCAGCCATATCTTCCCGGCCATGATCGAGAAGGCGGCCGGTGTGAAGTTCAAATTCGTGTCCTATGACGGCCTGGCGCCGCGCATGAACGCGCTGCTTGGCGGCCACATCAACCTCACCGATTCCAACCTGACGCAGAAGGGCAAGGTCGAAGCCGCTGTGCTGCGCTTCATCGCGATCGCGAGCGAGAAGCGCGATCCGGAAGCGCCTGACGTGCCGACGCTGAAGGAACTCGGCATGAACATCGTCTACGAGGTGGCGCGCGGCGTGATGGTCCCGAAAGGCACCCCGGCGCCGGTGCGCTCCAAGCTGGAGGAAGCCTGCGCCAAGGCGGTCAAGGAGCCGAGCTTCGCCCAGGCGATGAAGCTGCAAGGTACCCGCGTCGCGTACCTCAACGCCGGTGATTATGCCCAGTTCCTCACCAGGATCGACGGCGAGAGCAAGACCATCATGACCGATCTCGGCCTGATCAAGAAATGAGCATAGGCCGCGACGGAATTGCCGGGCTGGTCCTGCTCGCGATCAGCCTGGTGCTGCTGGTCAAGTCGTTCCAGCTGCCGTCCCTTGCCATCGTTCCGGTCGGGCCGGGCTTTTACCCGGCCATTGTGCTGTCGTTTATGGCGATCGCGAGCGCGCTGCTGGTGCTGCAGGACCTCATGAAGCGTGCGCCGGTCATGGTCGATGCGGGCGAGGCGCCGCGGCGAAACTACCGCCTGGTCGTGATCGCCTTCGCGATCGTCGGCAGTTATGTGGCGCTGCTGCCGCTGCTGGGATTTCGCGTCGCCACGGTCCTGTTCGTCGGCGCGCTGCAGGCCGCCCTCGGCCGGCCGCGAACCATGCGGCAATGGCTCGTGCTCGCCGCGATCGCGCTCGGCACCGGCATGGTGAGCTATTTCGTGTTCGAGCGATACCTGCTGGTGCTGCTGCCGCGCGGCACATGGACGGGCTTCTAGATGCTCGATCTGCTCGCGAACGGCCTCATCAACATCGCGCAGTGGAAATATTTGTTGCCGCTGTTTGCCGGCACCTTCATCGGCGTGATCGGTGGCTCGCTGCCGGGCGTCACCATCACCATGACAGTGATCGTGGTGCTGCCATTCACCTACGGGCTCGATCCACTGGCCGGGCTGGCGGCGATGACCGGCGTCTATGTCGGCGGCTCGACCGGCGGCCTGATCGCCTGCTGCCTGCTCGGCATCCCCGGCTCGCCGGCCTCGATCGCCACCACCTTCGATGGCTTTCCGATGTCGCGCAACGGCGAGCCCGGCCGCGCCATCTGGCTCGGCGTCTGGGCGTCGGTCTGGGGCGGCCTGCTCGGCGCCTTGTTCCTGGTGTTCCTGACCGGGCCGCTGGCAGCGATCGCGCTGGAATTCGGTCCGTGGGAATATTTCTCGCTGTTCGTGCTGGCGATGGCGATGGTGGCGGGGCTCACCGAAGCCTCGCTGCTGAAGGGGCTGCTCTCGACTGCGATCGGGCTGCTGATCACGGTGGTCGGCCATGATCCGATCGGCAGCGTGCCGCGCTTCACCTTCGGCTCGGAATTCATCGGCGGCGGCTTTCCGTTCCTGCCCGTGCTGATCGGCATTTTCGCTTTCGCGCAGATCATGACCGATCTGGAGAAGCTCAATGGACCGCGCGGCCAGCCGGCGGAATCGCTGGCCGGGGTCAAGCTCGAGCGGTTCTCGCACCTCAAGGTGAACCTGGAAATCTTCAAGCAGCCGTTCCTTTTGGCGTGGTCGACGATCGTAGGCCTGATCATCGGCATCCTGCCCGCGATCGGCGGCAGCGCCTCGAGCGTGATGGCCTATGACCAGGCCAAGAAATTCTCGAAGACGCCGGAACGTTTCGGCAAGGGCCACCCAGAGGGCATCATCGCGTCGGAAGCCTCCAACAACGCCAATGTCAGCGGCTCCTTGATGACCATCATGGCGTTCGGCATTCCCGGCGACGCCGTCACCGCCGTCATGCTCGGTGCGATGACGATCCACGGCATTCAGTCCGGACCGCTGTTCATCTCGCAAAACCCCGACCTCGCCTACGGCATTTATGCCGCCTACATCCTGGCGCATCCCTGCATGCTGCTGATCTGCGTCGTGCTGATGCCGCTGATGCTGCGCGTGACCTCGGTGCGGATGGCGGTGCTGGCGCCGGTCGTGCTGGTGCTCTGCGTGGTCGGCGCCTACGCGCTCAACAACACCATGCAGAGCGTCTACGTGCTGCTGCTGTTCGGCGTCGTCGGCTATGTTCTGGTCAAGCTCGGCTTTCCGCTGGCGCCGCTGATCCTCGGGCTGATCCTCGGCGACCAGATCGAGATAAATCTGGTGCGCGCGATCATGACCGACCCCAGCCCGTGGCTGTTCCTGACGCGGCCGATCTCCGGCGGGCTATTGGTGGCGGCTGCACTCTCTGTCGCGCTCGCAATATGGCAGCATCTGCGCCACCAGAACCGGGTGGCCGAGGAAGAGCCGGATTTCTGAGATGAAGTTCGATGGCAAATTGGGAGAAGGCCGTGCGACCTGATTTGCGCATTGCGGTTGTCGGACTCGGCGCCATTGGAACGAAGGTGGTCGAAGCGCTGGACCGGGGGATCGACGGCCTGGTGCTGACCGCGGTGTCAGTGCAAACTCCCGAAAAGCACCGCAGCCGGCTGGCCAGCCTGACAAGGCCACCTGCCATGCTGCCGATCGAGGCGCTGGTCGATGTCGCCGACATCGTCATCGAATGCGCTCCGAGCCGGTTGGTCCGGTCGATCGTGGCCCCGTTTGTAAGCGCCGGAAAGACCGCGGTGGTGCTCAGCGCGGGTGCGCTGCTCGACCATGACGATCTGATCGAACTGGCGAAGCAACATCGCGGTCAGATCGTGGTGCCGACCGGCGCGCTGATCGGCCTCGACGCCGTGACCGCCGCGGCGGTCGGAAAAATCCACTCGGTCCGGATGATCACCCGGAAGCCACCCGGTGGGCTCGCCGGCGCGCCCTATATCGTCGCAAACAACATCGGCATCGAAGGACTTACCGAGCCGCTCAGGATTTTCGACGGGTCGGCACGCGAAGCGGCACGCGGATTTCCGGCCAACGTAAATGTTGCCGCAGCCCTGTCGCTGGCCGGAATCGGTCCCGACCGAACGACCATCGAGATCTGGGCCGATCCCACCGTGACGCGCAACATGCACCGGATCGAGGTGGACTCCGATTCCGCGCGCTTTTCCATGTCGATCGAGAATATCCCGTCGGAAAACCCGAAGACGGGGTTGATCACCGCCCTCTCCGTCATCGCCTGCCTGCGCAAGCTGCGTGCTCCGCTTCGCGTCGGGACTTGAGGGCGCGTGAGTAGCCGGCGAGAAAAATGCGCCGATCAGGCGAAGAGAACAGCAAGATCGTCCGGCTCGATCCTGAAAACCGTGCCGGCACCGCCGAAGAACCCGTGATCGCGAACTAGATGAGCACTCAGCTCATACCCTGACAGCGCAAGGCTGCTTCTGGTCCGGCGAATGACAAATTCATTAGCCGTTGCGCGGGCGCCATGGCCATGGCCGCATTTGCCGTACTCTTCCTCCGCCCACGGGCAAGTGATGAGTCCCCTGCGTTTGCGCAGCTCCACGACGTAGCCGGCATGACGTCGCGGCCGAAACCAATCCGAGCCGTCTGCCGACGTCAGAAGTTCAGCCAGACGAGTTCCGAGCGCTTGCGCCGTGGTCCCGAGCTGGACGAGCCTGGTCACGTCGGTTTCGAACCGTGCGGCGAGAGCTTCGCCCTGAAGCAGCATGGGTTTGGGCGACCAACCGTTGGGCCGCATCCGGCGCTCCACCTCATCCAGGGTCGCAGGCATATCCGGCTTCTCTCACTGGCGCCGCGCCTTCTGGGCCCCCCGGTCGAAACGCCGCTTCCCTAGCAGCGCACCAAACGTCTTGTCGCCCGCATGCGCCACATAGGCAGATTTCATGGCGACCTCGCCATCGCGAACAATATAGACGAATGTATAGACGGGTTCTATTGACGTCTGGCTGTCGACCGGACCGAGCTCGAAATATCCGAAACTGGCCTTTACGACGGTAGTGTCGCCCCGGAACTTGTCGGCCCGCTTCCGGAGTCCTTCCATTGCCTCTTCCGGCGGCTTGATCTTGACCTTGCCCAAGCGCTTGCCAAGCGGCCTCCAGACGCTTCGGACACCGACAATTTCCGCGGCGGGGTCGATATGCACCATGCTGAAACCACCCGGACCGTCCACCGGCTGGTCATCTATTACACGGCCATAGACGACGCCAGCGTCGAGCAGCTTCTCCGTTACCTTGCGGTTTTGCCGGTCTGCATCGGCGCCATGCATGTGCGTGACGCGCCGGAGCTGCATGGTGTCGCGCGGGAACAAAGCGGCCCGATCGAGGAACCGGCGCGCGATGCCATCCGCGCGCGCATCCGTCAGGTCGAAGGCCTGGTCGGTTTCAATTCCGTAGCGGTCCAGATGCAGGTACGAGATCGCGCCAGACACGCGGTTCACCTCAAGTCCCCACCGCCCTTCCATGTATCCAAGGGTGTCCGACGAGCTGATGAAATCCTTGCCCTGGCCAGTCAGGCCGAGCTTTGTGGCCAGTTCGACCAGGCTCGCATTGGTGACCTTCGGTTTGGTCACGGCATAAACATTGAGGGCGGCTGGCAGCTTGCGCGGCAACTTCGCCTCGAAGGTAATCGTCATGACGGGGCTCCTCAATTCGCGCGTAAACAGAGGTCGTGCTCAGGTCATCCGGTCGCAAACCGGATCATGCGCCGTCTCACCCGTTCAGCTGCGCCATCTCCACGCAAACCACGCGACCTCGGCGTGGGGGATGTCGCCGAAGCCCCCGCCGAGCCGCTCATTGTCGCGCCGGTTCACCGCATCGCTCTGCGTTCGCCCCGCTGCCATGGTCACGGGGTTGTCGTCGCACCAGAAGGAGTAGCACTCGTCGAGCCACGCGTTGGTCAAGCGGCCATTATTGCCCGCACGGCGAGCAAAGTTGTAACCGCGCCCCCCGGTCCACCAGGAATCCGACACGAGGTCGGTGAAGGCGAGGACCATGCGAAGGCCGTGAAAGGAATTTTCCCACGTGGCGATGATATCGCGCGTCAGCTCGAGGCTGTTGCACGCGTCGATGCACAGGTATTCGAGCTCGTTGTTGCCGAAACGCGCCTTGTCGGAACGCCAGGTGCAGCTGTCTACCTTGCCTCCGAAGAATCCACTGAAAACGTTTGAGGCATTCGTCGACCCGTGCGACGAAAAGTGTGCAAAATCCACGGCGTCGACCCAGTTGGTATCGTCGCCGCTAAAAGCCGGATCGCGAAAATCACGCTCGAAAGCGTTGCCGTTGCCCCAGTTGAACTTCTCCGTGTGGCCCCGTGACAGCATGCCATTGAGGAAGCCGACCGACGTCTCGTCGCAGTAGGACAGCTCGTTCTGATCGCAGGGGGGCGGGAAGTCGTTGATCCATTCGACACCAATCTTGGCCATCTCAGCCTCCTGAGTTGCCGCAATTAAATGAGGACCGTCCTCAACAAAAGGTTGAGTAAATTCAACAATACATCTCTGCGACATCCCCAGCAAGCGGAATCTCGGGACAAGCTCAAGTCTTCGCTTCCAACGCCGCTAAGACTTTCAGAAAATTGTTCTCCGCCACCAGCGGCTCACATGAGCAAAAGCTGCCGGGAAAGTCCCGCGGGGGTTTAATTCCGCCTGCGGCATCCCCATATGATCCAAATGGCACAATGGCAAAAATCCTTTACGAAGGAACCTCCGAAGACCAAGGCTGAGCTGCGCGAGATGCTGGCCGAGGCCGTCCGCAATACGCAGCCTGAGACGCAGCGGCAGTCGAAGTCCAAGAGAGATCGCGGCTAAGCCGCCCGCTCCGCCTGCATCCTGAGGAGCCGCGCATCTTTGCGCGACGTCTCGAAGGATGGGAGCGGAAGTTGCTTTCCCTGCCCCTCAGACGGCCCTGCCTGCCGCCACGCCCGACGACCAGGCCCATTGGAAATTGAAGCCGCCGAGATGGCCGGTGACGTCGACGACCTCGCCGATGAAATAAAGTCCGGGCACGGATCTCGACTCGAATGTCTTCGAGGACAGCCCCGCGGTATCGACGCCGCC
>JBKJUA010000266.1:0-3655 GCA_046590305.1 Bradyrhizobium sp. | reverse complement strand
CGCAACGTGCCCGGTTACTTCCTCAACGATTTTATCTTCGCGCGCGACCTGATCAATGAGCTGAAAATCCCCAATCTGAAACTGCAGTTCGACATCTATCACTGCCAGATCATCCATGGCGACGTCACCATGCGGCTGCGCGAGATGATGCCCATCATCGGCCATGTCCAGATCGCCAGCATTCCCTCGCGCAACGAGCCGGACGGCGAGGAGTTAAACTACCCGTTCCTGTTCGCTGAACTCGACCGGCTCGGCTACAAGGGATTTGTCGGCTGCGAGTACAACCCGCGCGGCAAGACGACGGATGGCCTCGGCTGGTTCAAGCCCTATGCCGGAGTGAAATCGTGACCCTCGCCCGAAAAATATTCCTGGGCTGCATTGCCGACGACTACACTGGCGCCTCCGATCTCGCCAATACGCTGACCCGTTGCGGCTTGCGCACGGTGCAGACCATCGGCGTGCCGTCCGACGACCTCGCGCTGCCCGAGGTCGATGCTGTGGTGGTGTCGCTGAAAAGCCGCTCGATCGAGGCCGGCCTCGCGGTGTCGCGCTCGCGTGCGGCGGAAAAATGGCTGCGCGGGCACGGCGCCGGCCATGTGTTGTTCAAGATCTGCTCGACCTTCGATTCCACCGACGCCGGCAATATCGGTCCGGTGATGGATGCGCTGCGCGCCGATTCCGGCGATGCGATCGTGCTGGTGACGCCGGCCTTTCCCGAGACCGGCCGCACCGTCTATCAGGGCAATCTGTTCGTGGGGTCGGTGCCGCTCAATGAAAGCCCGTTGAAGGACCATCCGCTCAATCCGATGCACGACTCCAATCTGGTGCGGGTGTTGGCACGGCAGAGCCAGACCAGAATCGGGCTGGTCGGCCTCGCCGACATCGCGCGCGGTCCGGACGCGGTTCGCGCCCGGCTTGCCGATCTCTCCGGCAAAGATGTTGGCGCAGCGATCGTCGATGCGGTGTTCGATCGCGATCTCGAAACCATCGGCGCGGTGGCGCTGGACCATCGGCTTTCGGTCGGCGCGTCCGGCATCGGGCTCGGGCTCGCCCGCGCGCTGGTGGCCTCGGGAAAACTCACATCGAGTGCACCCGATGCCGCAGCCGATGCGGCGGTCGGCGGACCGGCGGCATGCCTGGCCGGGAGTTGCTCGCAGGCGACGCTGCAGCAGATCGCCAGCGCGGAAGCCGTGATGCCGGTGCTGCGCCTCGATCCGGATCAGGTCATCGCCGGCAAGGAGGAAGCCCGGCGTGCGCTGTCCTGGGCCAGGGGCCGGCTTGGCGAAGGCCCGGTCCTGATTGCCAGCAGTTCCACACCCGATCAGGTCGCAGCCCTGCAATCGCGACATGGCCGTGATGCAGTTGGACATGCCATCGAGCAGGCCATGGCGGATATCGCGGAAGGATTGATCGCGTCGGGCGTGCGGAGACTGGTGGTTGCCGGTGGTGAAACCTCAGGTGCTGTGGTCGACCGGCTGGGCATTCCAGGTTTTCTGGTCGGCGCGGAAATCGCCGCAGGAGTGCCGGTTCTACGCGCTGTCGGGGCCAGCGGCGGCGATATGCTGCTGGCGCTGAAATCCGGCAATTTCGGCGGCCCGGCGTTCTTCGCCGATGCGCTTGAGCTGATGCGCTAGTTCCGCATTCATCCCCGGATTGCATCAAAATAATTCGCTGTCGGGCGGACAAATTAACACTGGCACAACACCTGTGGTGTTTGATGCGATCAACCTCGCGTTGCCGGCTTGCAAAGCGCGACAAACATCAGAAGCGCCAACGCGCTCAGTTCAGAGATCCCCGCCATGATCAAGCTCAATCGCATCGGTAACAAGTTGGGTCTTGCCGGCGTCGTCGGCGTGTTGCTGGCGGTCGGCCTGGTTGCCAATCAGCTGGCGACTGAATCCACCGTGACTGCCGCGAATGACCAGACCGATCGGCTGCAGCTCGTGGCCGAAAGCACGCTCTCGGCCCATCTCAACATGCGCCAGGTGCAACTCGCCGCCCGCGGCATCAGACTGGCGAAGACTCCGTCCGAAATCGACACGGCCGTCGCCGAGATGCGCCAGTTCAGCGCGATTGAAGCCAAAGAAATCGATGCCGCATTGGCGACCGCCCGATTGGCCGAAACCACGGACCGGCTGCAGAAAATCAAGTCCCTGATGGCAAGCTACAGCGCCGGCATCGAGGAACTTGCGAAGGCGCAACGCGATCTGCTCACACAGATCGACAAGCGATCGGAGATATCGGTCGAATGGGCCAAGGCCATCGCCGCCCAGCAGGCTTCGCCCGCGCTGGCCAAGCTGGATAACCGCGCCGAGATCGAAAAGCTGCTGCTTCAGGCCGACATCAAGGTGATCGCGCTGCAGGCCATGGTCTGGCGGCTGGGCGCGACCGGCGATGCAAGCCTGATCGGCTCAATTGCGAAGACCCAGACCGCGCTCAGGAACAATTTCAATGAGTTGCGGGGCGAGGCCGACGACCGGGACTTGCTGGTCGTGATCAGCGCGCTGGACAAGATCGTGAAGCGCTTCCTGGCCGCCAATGACGAGGCCGTCAAGATCGAGGAACTGAAGTCCGAGATCGTTGCAAAACGCACGACCAATATCGTCAAGGAGGCCGGCGAACTGATGGAGGTCGCGGTTTCCAGTGCGCAAAAAAGCATGAAAGCCTCGAAGGAGCAGGTTGCGACGGCCATCGCGCAGGCCAACCGGATCAGCATGATCGTGGCGATCGTGGTGGTGATCTCGCTGATCGCGTCGGTGATCTTCTCCTTCCTCGGCGTTGCGCGTCCCATGACCCGGCTGAACGGCGCGCTGGGCCAGATGGCGGGCGGCAATCTCGATATCGCCATTCCCGGCACCGATCGCGGCGACGAAATCGGCGACCTCGCCAAGACCGTCACCGTCATTCGCCAGAATGCCGAGCAGAAGGCCCGCGACGAGGCGGAATCCAAGATTACGCAGGATCAGGTCGCAGCCCGGCAGCGCAAGGCCGAAATGATCAAGCTCGCCGACGACTTCGAAGGCGCGGTCGGAGAGATCGTCGAGACCGTATCCTCGTCCTCGACGCAGCTCGAGGCTTCCGCCGGCACGCTGACCGCGACCGCGGAACGCGCGCAGGAACTCACCATCATGGTGGCGGCGGCTTCCGAAGAAGCCTCCACCAACGTGCAGTCGGTGGCGTCGGCGACCGAAGAAATGGCTTCTTCGGTCAACGAGATCAGCCGTCAGGTGCAGGAATCGGCCCGGATGGCCAACGAGGCGGTCGGCCAGGCTCGTGCCACCAACGACCGCGTCAGCGAACTGTCGAAGGCAGCCGCCCGCATCGGCGATGTGGTCGAACTGATCAACACCATCGCGGGACAGACCAACCTGCTGGCGCTCAATGCGACGATCGAGGCGGCGCGCGCCGGCGACGCCGGCCGTGGTTTCGCGGTCGTGGCGTCCGAGGTGAAGGCGCTCGCCGAGCAGACCGCGAAAGCGACCGGCGAAATCGGCCAGCAGATCACCGGCATCCAGACGGCCACCCAGGAGTCGGTAACCGCGATCAAGGAGATCAGCAGCACCATCGAAAAACTGTCCGAGATCTCCTCGACCATCGCGGCGGCGGTGGAAGAGCAGGGTGCCTCGACGCGGGAGATCTCCCGCAACGTACAGCA
>JBKJUA010000180.1:0-17458 GCA_046590305.1 Bradyrhizobium sp. | reverse complement strand
CGTCCACCGCATCCCATCCCAACGTTCGGTAACGATGGCCAACGCCCCTTGCCTGGGGACAGGATGGCATGAGTCTTACGGGTGATTTGCCCTTCGGGAAAAGCGAAATTTTACCCGACGTGTTAATTTGTCGCATCACGTCGGGTTGGCGTAGGACGGGTTGAGGTTTCGCGCCGCTCCCCTCAGACCGCTTCCGTCCAGCTTTCCGAGAATGCCAGCGCCGACGTCGAGAATGGCCGTCCCTCCCGTTCCCGCGACCAGGATCCCCCACTCGCCTCGACGCCGTTGCGGACGAGACGCGTGCCGAGCGCCGGGATCAGCACGGTGCACACGCCGTAGCGCCGGTCGGGAATCTGGTTCGGCTGCGTGTGAATGAGTAGCGGCTCGCCGATATCGAACCAGGTCAGCGAGATGTCTTCGCCGTGCGACTTGATGTGCTCGGTCCAGAAGTAGCGTGGATCGCCGGCTTTGGAGAATTGCGCGTCCGCACAGGGGATCGTCGTGTCGGAAAGTTCGGCATTGAGCATGCCTTGCACGGTCGACTGCAGCCATCGAGCCATCGCGATGTTGTCGGAGTAGATGCGCCAGCGCTGTTCGGTCAGCTCGCTTTTCAAATAGAGGACATGGCCGGGACCAGCAGGCGAAAAGATGATCCGCCAATAGCTCGCCTCCGTCGAGTTCGGCTCGCCGTCCTTCGGGCTCAAGCGTATAAACGGGTTCTCGCCCGTCAGAATCGTCTTGTTGGGATCGGCGATGCTCATTGTAATTGATCTCCTATCAATTTCTTATGATGCCTACGCTCTCCACCGTCATTGCGAGGAGCTCTTGCGACGAAGCAATCCAGCTTTCTTTACGCTTAGCCAAAGCTGGATTGCTTCGCTTCGCTCGCAATGACGTGGTTAGAGTACAACTTTGTCAAACCTTCTCCACCCCGCACCATTCCGCAATGAACAGCGCGGTGGCCCTGGTCGACTTCCGCAGCGAGTCCAGATCGACATATTCGTTGAAGCCGTGCATCGCGGCGCCGCTGGCGCCGAAACACAGGCTCGGGATGTTGTAGTTCAGTCCGTAGAATCGCGTGTCGGTCAGCGCGGTGAACACGAGATCCTGCACCGCGCCGCCATAGACCGCGTTGAATGCCTTGCCGAAGGCTGCTTCGGCTCCCGCTGAATCTTTCAGCTCATAACCTTCCGACAAAAAGCCGGACCATTCCACATTGGGCGGGTTGTTGGAGAGAAAGCGATGATCGCGCGCCGCGGCCGAGACGCAGGCGAGGATTTCGTTCTGGCAATCGGCGACCGACCAGCCCGGCAGGATGGCGATCCGGCAATCGACGTCGCACCAGGCCGGCACGCTGGAGGCCCAGTCGCCGCCCTTGATGATCCCGGGATTGAAGTTGATCGGATGCGTCACCGCCTTGAAATGATGGTCGGCTTTGGCGCGCTCGTTCCATTCGGTCTCGAGTTTTTCCAGCGCGTGAATCAGATGATAGGCCGCGGTGATCGCGTTGGAGCCGGAGCCCGCCTCGAACACATGCACGGGAAAGCCGCGCACCCGCAGGCGAAACCAGATCACGCCGACCTGCGAGCGCACCATTTTGCCGCCGGTCGGCTCGGGAATGAAACAGGCATCGGCGCGATAGCCGCGCTGCAGGGTCGAGAGCGCGCCGACGCCGGTGCTCTCCTCCTCAATGACGGATTGAAAGTGAATCCGCGCGGTCGGCTTCAGCCCCGCCGCCTTGATGGCGTCGAGCGCATAGAGCGCGCCGATGGTGCCGGATTTCATGTCGCAGGCGCCGCGGCCATACATCTTGCCGTCCCTCACCACCGGTGAAAACGGCGGTGTCTCCCACATGTCTAGCGGGCCGGCCGGCACCACGTCGCAGTGGCCCTGCAGGATCAGCGATTTTCCGGCGTTGCTGGCAGGACGATACGTTCCGACCACGGTGCGCGCCCTGGAAAAATCATGCTCGATCGGGCCGAAGCCGCGCAGATCCTTGAGGTCGTCGACGTCGATATTCCAGTCGTCGACCTCGTAGCCGCGCTGGCGCAGCAGATCGCCGATCATGTCCTGGCACGGCCCTTCCGCGCCGCGGGTCGAGGGTATCGCGACGAAATCCCGCGTGGTCGCGAGTTGCGCGTCGAAGCCGGCATCGACGGCGTCGAGGATTCGTTGCCTGGTGTCACTTGTATTCGATTGCATTGTCATTTCCTGGGAAGCGCTTCAATGGAACTTTGCTGATCAAACCATACTTTGGCCTGACGTGCAGGCGTTTTTGATCACTTTCAGAATCGCAGGCGCGCCAATAGAGTGCGTGGGAAATGCGCTCCCATGGAGACCCCCCAGATGTCCGGCAACCGCAATCTCATGTTCATGATCATCGGCGCGCTGATCGTCGCGGTCGGCGTGCTCGGCTACAGCCTCTACGAGGCCAAGAAGGAACCGGACGGCGTGCAGATCAATGTCGGCCCGGGCGGACTGAAGATCCAGAGCAAGTGAGACGGGATGCGCGCGGCCATGAAACGTCAGCACATCAGGCGCTACTGGATCGGATTGGCCGCCTGTTTCGGGCTGTGCGCGCTGGCGCCATCGGCGATGGCGCAGCAGGTGGCGCGCGAACAGGATATCGTCAATCTGCGGCTGGGCCAGCGCATCCTGGTCGATGACGGCTCCTGCCCCGCCGGCCAGATCAAGGAAGTCTCCGGTTCCCGGATGACGTCAACCGGCATCGTCGCAGTACGAAAATGTATTCCGCGGCTCGGGACGAAAACGCGATAGGCGCGGCGAGCGGTCGCGCGAAAAAGCCGGCCGGTAGACCGGCTATTTCAAATTCAAAAGCCCGAAGTTATCAGTTCGCCGGCTCGAACATGCATTGCAGCGTCGGCTTCGCAATCCTGGTGAAGGTTGCGCCGATCTGGGATTGTTTCGACGGCGGCACCCAGTCGGTCTCGATGGTCGGCACCCCGGTCTCGCTGATGCCGCGCAGCAGTGCTTCGCGCAGGTCGGTGTCTTCGACGGTCGCGGCGGCGTAGTCGTGCAGGCAGCTGCACACCGACTCCGGATGCGCCCAGCGTCCCACCATGTGGGGGGCGCACAGCCGCACGAACTCGCCGCGCGGGTCGGGCATCTTCAGCAACGAGCGAACCCGCTGCAGTTGAAGCTGCGGAGCCTGAGGCTGCAACGCTTGAAGCTGAGGTGACTGAAGCTGCGCGACCTGAGCCTGTGCCGCACCCATCAGAAGGGCGGAGGCGACGATCGCGGCTGAACTGATACGAAAAAGCATGATGGCCTTTACCGGCAACTTTCTTGGTGGGGCAGCGCCTCAGCGGGCTGCAACAACGATGGTCTGGAGCACAGCGGCCTGCGGAGCAGCAGCGATCAGCGCGCCGTTATAGGCGAAAGTGCCGATGCCCGGCATCCTGTTTTCGGACGATCCGGCCATCGAGGGACCCGCGAGCACGAAGGCGAAGCCGAGGATGAAACTGAGGGTCCGCATTTGACGTGTCTCCGGTTTGGCCTGCCACCGCTGCCGCCGTTTCGTTGGGAGACTGATAACCATCCGTTGTTTCCGGATGTCTGCGCCAAAAGCGGGAAATGGTTTCGTCACCTAAGAGAATTGTTTCGTCGCTGGCCATGCGACGAAACAATTGTCCGAAAACTTCAATAAATTCAGTCGAATGAGTTTAGCTGAACCGGTCGCTCGGGGACGCGAAGGCGCCCCTGTTGCCGTCGTTCAGTGGGTCAGTCGTTCACTGGCTGAGCTCAGCCAGCTCGGGCGCCGGGGTCATGATCGGCGACCCGCAATAAACGAAGGTACCGACCCCCGGCACGTCGCGATCGGCCGAGCCGGCCAGCGAGGGTCCGGTCAGGGCCAGCACAAGGACGATCATATAGCTGAGGGCTCGCATCGGACTTCTCCACCAGGCATCTCTCACCATCAGACGTCGGCAAAAACGATGGGGTTCAAAAAAAACTTGGGTTCGAAGCCCAAGGCCGATTTTGGCCGATTTTTAATCTTTCTCTGTTGGAGAAGGCTCTCTGAAATTTCCTGGGCGGCGCGCCGGGCTTGAACCGAAGTCAAGCGGCCACCGACTCACATCAACGTCATGCAACCTTTCGGATTGGCTGCGCGTTGTGACGTAAAATTAGGCAAAGGATAGCAGTCGTGGGCAACATCGATGTTGGCAATAAAACCGCGGCCAGCAACCCCGGCCTGCCCGTGATCGAACGCCTGGCCCGGACGAACGGCACTCCCAAACTTCGGATCGAAGCCCCCAATACCGTCAGGATAAAGCGGTCGGCAAATTGTGGTGCAATGTCACAGCAAGGCGGCGACAGCGGCAACACCTCGATGCCGCAAAAATTCGTCCAGCTGGTGGGCTACCGTGATCCCAAAGCCGGCTCCGAACCATGGGTGCGCCCAAGGCCGGCGAAGCCTGGCCCTGCGGCCAAGCCGTAGATCCGGATTCAGCTTCGGCTCAGTGGATGAATTCGCTGCATTTTTGAACCGTGGCGTCGGCGGCTCCCCATGGCATGATCGGCACGGAGGAGGTCGAATTCTTCGGCGAGCCTTCGATGATCCTGTCCGAATAGACCATATAGACCAGCACGTTCCGCTTGGCGTCGCAGCCGCGGACGATCTGCATCTTCTTGAAGAACAACGATCTCCGCTGCCGGAACATATCTTCGCCCTGCTCCGACTGGGCCTTGAAGCGGATTGGAGCAATCTGGCGGCATGCCAATGAAATGTCAGAGACTTCCTCGGCCAGCCCGAGCCAACCCTTGTAGCCGCCCTTCTCGGGTATCGTGAAATGGCAGGACACGCCCTCGACCTCGGGATCATCGACGCCGTAGGTCGCCAGCTTGTCGTTGGGGCTGAGCCATTTAAACACGGTCGAGCGGCGGAAGATCAGGTCGGGCTCGTCGGCGGCATAGGCCGGCACGGCGAGCCATAACGACGCGCAGAGCAGCGCCAATAAGGCCCCAATCCTCCATTTGAGATCGTACTGGCTGAAGGACTGGAATGTCATTGAAATCTCCGTGCGGGGGTTTCCATCCATGTAGGTGCGCCGAGGCTCTGCCGGAAGGCATGACGGTACTCTCGCCGGTAGCCAACGACCGAGGCCCGTTTAACCGAATGTGAGGCTTTTTTGCTACGCTCGAGGCCAAATTCGCAGGCTGCACAAGGCCTGTGCTGGTGAACGTGTTGCGGCTCTGCGACAACTAAGCTTTCGAGGGTTGGATTCGAGGATATTGCGCGTGGACGGGCATCGGATTTCTATTGCTGGCATTGCGACCGAACGGTTTTGGCAAATTGCGGTTTTGACGGCGGCCGGAGTGCTCGGCCTCGCTTCACCTGCCGAAGCCTCCCGGTATTACCTGCCCGATTACGAGCCCGGCTATTTCCAAAGCCGGCCCGCGCCGGCGCAGCAGCGGCCGCGCCCGCGTCAGGCCAAGAAGGTCATCGAGGCGCCGAAGGATTCGGTCAAACCGCAGGGCCCGGTGATCATCGCGATCTCGATCGAGCGGCAAACCCTGAAAGTCTACGACGCCAACGGATTTTTCGCGGAAACGCCGATTTCCACCGGCACGAAGGGCCATCCGACACCGACCGGCGTCTTCAGCATCATTCAGAAACACAAGCTGCACCATTCCAACATCTATAGCGGCGCGCCGATGCCGTTCATGCAGCGGATCACCTGGTCCGGCATCGCGATGCATGCGGGCGCACTGCCGGGCTACCCCGCATCGCATGGCTGCATCCGCATGCCGATGGCGTTCGCCGCGCGGATCTGGAACTGGACCAGGATGGGCGCGCGGGTCGTCATCACGCCAGGCGAGATAACCCCGGCCAGTTTCGCGCATCCCCTGCTCGCCGAACGGAAGGTCGCGCCGCAGCCGCAGCCGACGGTCACCATCGAACCCAACCCGGATGCGCCGCCGGCCACCAAGGGCGACAAGGCCACCCACGCCGGTGCGGCGTCCAGGTCGGCGACTGCAGAAGCACGCCTCGAACTCCGGTCGAGCGTCGGGCACGACGGCGTCAAGCCCGACTCCCTTTCCAGGCGCCACCAGACCCGCACCGCGGACGCCAGCGGCGCAACCAGCGCGCCGGTCAAGATGTCCGATGCCTCGTCATCCGCCGCCCATATTTCCGACAGCGCACCGCGGCGCGGCGCCGATGAGGCGAAACCCGAAACCGCAGCTTCATCCGATGTCCCGCCGCTGGAAAGCAACGCACCGGAAGCGGCGATCGCCGAGATCAAGCCTTCCGACACCGACGCCGCCGACAAACCCGAAATGAAACCGGATCAGCCCGCGGGTTCGGCGGAGGCAAGCAGCACTTCGGTAACGGCCGCAACAACCGAAGGTGCGAAGCCGGACGAAGCAAAGCTCAAGGCGAAAGCCGAGGAGACGCCGAAGGTCGAGGCACCCAAGATTATAGAAAAGACTGCAGACACCGCCAGCGACAAATCCGGCGACAATGTCACCGCGACCACCGATGCCCGTCCAGCCGCTCCCGAGGTGGACAAGGACCAGACCCGCCTGCCGAACGCCGAGAAGGCGGTGGCGGCAAAGCCCGAGCCGCGGAAGCCTGCCGGCCGGATTGCGGTTTTGGTCAGCCGCAAGGACGGCAAGATCTACGTGCGGGAGAATTTCAAGGCGCTGTTCGATGTGCCCGTGACGATCGCGCCGAGCGACCGCCTGCTGGGCACCCATGTGTTCACGGCGCAAGTCGACAAGGACGACGCCAACGCGCTGCGCTGGTCGGTGATCTCGCTGCCGGTCGCGGCGCGCAATGCGCAGAAGAACGACGACGATGAGCGTTCATCGCGGCGGCGCAAGATCGCAGGCGTTGTGCCTGCCGAAATGAAGCAGCCATTGGCGATGCCGAACAGCCCGGCCGAGGCGCTGGACCGCATCACGATTCCACCGGAAGCCATGGCCCGCATCGCCGAGGCGCTCAGCACCGGCGGCTCGATCGTGGTGTCAGACCACGGCATCAACCTGGGCGGCGAAACCGGCGAAGGCACCGATTTCATCGTTCCGCTGCGCTAGGCGGATCTCAGGCGATCCCGACTGTTCCGACGCCATCGCTTTGGGGCGGCGGCTGAGCTAAGACCGCCGGCATGGACGAACTTCCCACTCCGGCCCGCACCACCGCGCCGCCGAATGTTGCAGCTGTTGACGCCTTTGACCGGCTCAGTTTCCTCGGCTGGCGATGGGGATTGACGGCTATTGTCGCCGGTCTTGCGCTCTCGTTTCTTCTGCTCGGCTACGCGCTGATTTACTGGCGCAACGCCGACATGGATTTCATGGTGGTCTACAACGCGCTTGTCCTCAACGACGGCAAGCCGCAGCGGTTCTTCGACCACACCGCCTACCTCAGCATTCTTTCGGTGCAGTACTGGTTTCGGCTGTTGCACGGGATCGGCCTGCTCGACGCCTGGACACTGGCAGCCATGCCGCCGGCATCCGATACGGCCGGCTTCGACGCCGCCATGACCAGTGCGGTCCGCGCCGGTCGCCTGCTGGCGCTGTTGACCGCAACCGGCGGCGTGCTGATTTTCGCCGGCCTGATCCGCTGCGTGGTACGCGACTGGCGGATCGCGATGCTGGCCACCTTTGCCTTCGCATTCTCCGGCGGCATCGCGGTGCATTCGCGAATTTTGCGCAGCGAACTGCTGGCGGCCTGCCCCGTCATCTTCGCGTTGCTGATCCTGATCGTGGTCGGACGCCGCGCCAGCCTTGCGCGTCCGCTGGTGATGGCGACGGCAGCCGCCTTGTGCGTGCTCGGTCTCGAGAACAAGGTGCAGGCGATCCTGCTGATCGGCACGCTGCCCGTCGTGATCCTGCCGTTCGGCAGCGCCACCGGCGCCGGCGTGGGGTTCTGGCGCCATTCATCCAGACGCTGGCTCGCAGCGCTGGTTGCGGCCGCCGCCGCCATTGCCGCAGTCACGGCGGCATGGCCGATCATCGCCACCGGCTTCGACCGCGCCTTGCTGGATGCCGCCCAGTTCCGTCCCTTGCTGTTCGGCCGCTTCGGCATCTACCAGGCCGCGCTGCTGATCCTGATCGGCGGCTGCATGGTCGCCTATGCCGCGATCTGGCGCGTCAGCGTCGCCGAGACGATGGCGTCGATGTTCGCCATGGCCGCCGGCGCATCGGTGGCGCTGCTGGCGCTCAACTTCGAATACAACGCCAGCAATGTCATCGCGGTCGCCAATCCACTGGAGAAAATGCTGTCGTTTGCCGATGCCGGCACCGCCGACGCCGCGATCGCGTCGGGCCCCTGGGGAATTCTGTCGCTGCTCAACGGGATCGGATCGGTGCTGGCGCGCTATACGTTCGTGCTGCATCCGTCGCCGCGGCCGGCGATGTTTCTGCCATGGCTGATCGTCCCGTTCATCATCCTTGCCTGGTCGCGCGGCGAAAGACTGGCCGCGGTCCAGGCCCTGCTGCTGCTGCTGGCAGCCATCGGAATCGACACGCTGACCGTGCGCCGCGGATTGAAATCCGAATATTTCATCTTCACCGATCCCCTGATTATCCTCGCCTGTGCTGTTCTGCTGGAGTCGCTGAGCGACCTGCGCTTTCACAAATGGGCCTACCCCATCGGCGCGACACTGTTCGTGCTGCATATCACCGTCGGCCAGGCCGAGGCGGTCAAATACGCCACCAAGCGCAGCGGCTCGCAATCGATCTGCGAATGGAACCGGCATTATTTGCCACTGCTGCCGCTGCCCTGGTGCCCGGTCCGCTCATAACGGGTTGTTGAAAGCGGCCGTGCGCCGGTTGCGCTATCGTCGCCCGAGAGCAATCTGGCGAGAGCCTGAGAGAGATGACCATGATCGACCGCAGGACCATCCTCTCGGCAGCGCTCGCCGCGATCGCAGGCCCGGCCGCAACACGAAGCGCTCTGGCGCAAGCCCCGGTCAGCCGGATCACGGCCTATGCTTTTTCGTTTCCGGCGCTCGGGGGCGGCGATATCCGACTCGCCGATCATGCCGGCCGCCCGCTGCTGGTGGTCAATACCGCGTCATTATGCGGCTACACCCCGCAATATGCCGGCCTGCAGGAGCTGTGGACCGAGTTTCACGGCCGCGGTCTGATGATACTGGGCGTCCCCTCGAACGATTTCGGCGGACAGGAGCCCGGCGGCGCGACCGAGATCGCGAACACCGCGCAGCAGCATGGCGCGACCTTTCCGATCGCGGCAAAGGCCATCGTGAAGGGCCCGAATGCGCATCCCTTCTACAAATGGGCCGCCGATATCAGGCCGAAGGATGTTCCGCGCTGGAACTTTCATAAATATCTCGTCGGCCGCGACGGCTATATCGCCGACGTCTTTCCCGAGTCGGTCGCACCATCGGATACGCGGGTCAAAACCGCCATCGCGCGGGCGCTCGCGGACTCCTGACGCCGCCGAATTAACCGGCCCGACCGACAAATCGGCAGCTTTGGATAAAATCCGTTGCCGTGGCGGCGCGGGTCCAATTAGGCTAATATGATCAAGGCAGGAAATGCCTCGGGCGATCACAAAAGCCGGGGGTACGGGATTATTTTTGAGGGAAATCAGATGCGTATTGCGGCAGGTTTGATCTTTGCGGGCGCGGTTTCGCTGTGTGCAACGGGCGCGGCATGGTCGCAGGTCCCTGCCGCCAAGGGTGCGGCACCGCAGGCTCCCGCCGCTGCGCCAGCCCCTGCTCCCGCAGCGGCCCCGGCGCCCGCCAAAACCGCCTGCGCCAATCCCGACGCGCTCGGCATCGCCCGCACCGTGGAAATCGACACCACCGGCGGTCCCGGTTTCGGTTTCGAGCATTTCAAGCAGCTCGATTTCCTGCGCGACAAGGAAGTGGTGATGACATTCGATGACGGCCCGTGGCCGGTCAATACGCTCTCGGTGCTGAAGACCCTGGCCGACGAATGCACCAAGGCCGTTTTCTTCCCGATCGGAAAGCACGCGTCCTACTATCCCGAGATCCTGAAGCAGGTGGCCGCCGCCGGACACACGATCGGCTCGCACACCTGGTCGCACGCCAACCTCAACAACAAGAAACTGACGGAGGCGCAGCGCAAGGAAGAAATCGAAAAAGGCTTCAGCGCAGTGAAATGGGCGCTCGGCGCCGCGCCCGCGCCGTTCTTCCGCTTCCCGGCACTGCAGCATCCGCCCGAAATGGTCACCTATCTCGGCGAGCGCAACATCGGGATCTTCTCCACCGATCTCGACTCCTTCGATTTCAAGGCGAGCAAGGCCCAGACCATCGTGGACAATGTGATGCGGAAGGTGGACAAGATGGGCAAGGGTATCATCCTGATGCACGACTTCCAGAAGCACACCGGGGAAGCCCTGCCCGACCTGCTGCGCAAATTGAAGGCCGGCGGCTACAAGGTCGTGCATATGAGGGCCAAGGCGCCGGTGCAGACCATCCCGGAGTTCGACGAGAGCGTCATCAAGGACATGAAGCTTCCGACCGTCAGCAGCCGCCCGCTGAACAGCGTGGTGCAGACGGTTTCCGAATAGCGCCCGCCGCAAACGACAACGCCTGTGTCTGCCCTGCGCATCGAAGGCTACGTCATCGCGTCCGCCGACGGCATGCTGGCGGACGCCGGCGGGATGATGCCGGTCGAGCTGAAGTTCGAAGGCGACAAGCAGTTCTTCACCGCCGCCCTCGATTCCGCCGACCTGATCGTGCATGGCCGCAACTCCTATGAGGATCAGCCTAACTCGCCAGGGCGAAAGCGGATCATCCTGTCCCGTTCGGTCGGCGCGCTGGCGCGCGATCCCGCCAATTCCAGGGCCACCTTGTGGAACCCCGCGGGAGCCTCGTTCGAGGCCGCGCGTGAGCACGCCGGCGTGCACACAGGCACCATCGCTGTGATCGGCGGGCCTGATGTGTTCGAAATGTTCATGGACCGCTACGACACGTTCTGGCTGTCGCTGGCGCCGCGGGTGAAGCTACCGGGCGGCCAGCCATGCTTCCCAGGCGTACCCACGCGGTCGCCGCAACAGGTTCTGGCCGCACACGGCCTGACCGCCGGCGAGACAAGGATTCTCGACGCCGACGACGGCGTCAGCGTCACGCCGTGGCTTCGGGTTGCTCAGACATCGCCGTAGGCCGGTTCCGGCGTCTGCGACTGGCGGCCGTAGCCGGCGATGATGAACAGCGCGCCGATGATCGACACATTCTTCAGCGCCTCGACCAGCATCTTGCCATCCGAGGGCGACGCCTGATTCCAGAAGTCATGAAAATAGAAAGTCGCGGCACCCACAAAGAAGATCAGCAAAATGGAAAAGAACCGCGCGCCGAAATTGAGCGCGATCATCAATCCGGCGATCGCCTCGAAGGCCCCGACCGCAATAGCGAGCATTTGCGCCATCGGCATCCCCGTGATGCCTTCGAGCTGTGTCACATAGGGCGTGACCAGCGCAGGCAACGTCACCAACACCTTGGTCGCGATAGCGTCCGATGTAGCCTGGAGGCCGAGAAGCTTGGCTGCTCCCGAGTAAATAAAGAGCGCGGCGAACAGGATCCGCCCGAAAGTAACAAACGCTGGCATGATTGGCCTCGTTGAATGCTGCAAATACCGAAGTCGCGCCGGCTGAGCGATTATGGGCGCTCAGCCCTGGCTTTTCAAACGCTCAAATCAATTTCGCGCGCCCGCTGACCGCAAACGGGGGCGACTTGTTTTCGCCCTGATCTATCCGAACAGGCTCGGTTGCTGGCGGCCGGCGCGTTCCTGGGCTTCGACCGCGGCGACCGCGGTCATGTTGAGAATGCCGCGCGCGGTCACCGAGGGGGTGAGAATGTGCGCCGGGCGTGAGGGACCGATCAGGATCGGTCCCACTGGAAGCGCGTCGGCCAGCACCTTGATCATCTGATAGGCGACGTTGGCAGTATCGAGGTTCGGCATGATCAGGATGTTGGCGACACCTTCCAGCTTCGAATGTGGCAGGATCAGTTTTCGCGCGGTTTCGGACAGCGCGGTGTCGCCCTGCATTTCGCCGTCGGCCTCGATTTCCGGATGGTTCTGCTTCAGCAGCGCCGTGGCGCGGCGCATCTTGCGCGAGGAGTCGGTGTCGTAGCTGCCGAAATCGGAATGCGAGACGAACGCGACCTTGGGCTTGATGTTGAAGCGCTGGACATGGATCGCGGCCAGCGCCGCCACTTCCGCAAGCTCCTCGGCGGTCGGGTTCGGCCTCACCTGGGTGTCGGCGATGAAATAGGCGCCCTTGCTGGTGATCATCAGCGCCAGTGCCGCGAAGTCGCTGACCCCCGGCATGAAACCGACGATCTCGCGGACATGGCGCAGATGGCTCATGTAGCGGCCCTCGACGCCGCAGATCATGGCGTCGGCTTCGCCGCGCATGACAGCGAGTGCCGCGATGACCGTGGCGTTGGTGCGCACCACCGTGCGCGCCGCATCCGGCGTCACGCCATGCCGGCCGGCAACATCGATATAGGACTGCACATAGGAGCGGTAACGCGGATCGTCCTCGGGATTGACGAGGTCGAAATCCTGGCCGGCCTTGATCGACAGGCCGAACCGCTTGATCCGCGCCTCGACCACCGACGGACGCCCGACCAGGATCGGCCGTGCCAGCTTCTCCTCCAGCACGACCTGGGTGGCGTGCAGCACGCGCTCGTCCTCGCCTTCGGCATAGATCACGCGGACCGGCTGGGTCTTGGCCTTGGCGAACATCGGCTTCATGACGAGGCCGGAACGGAACGCGAAGCGCTCGAGCTGCGCGCTGTAGTCGTCGAAGTCGGCGATCGGCCGTGAGGCGACGCCCGACGCCATCGCCGCCTTCGCCACCGCCGGCGCAATGCGCAGGATCAGCCGCGGGTCGAACGGGCTCGGGATCAGCGAGCCGGGACCGAACCCTTGCGTTTCGCCGCTGTCAAAACCGGGCGCCACCGCATCCGACGGCGGATCGCGCGCCAGCTGCGCGATGGCATCGACCGCGGCCTTCTTCATCTCCTCGTTGATCGCGGTGGCGCCGACGTCGAGCGCGCCACGGAAGATGAAGGGAAAGCACAGGACGTTGTTGACCTGGTTGGGAAAGTCGGATCGCCCGGTGCAGATCATGGCGTCGGGGCGCGCCTTGCGGGCCTCGTCCGGCATGATTTCGGGGGTTGGATTGGCCAGCGCCATCACCAGCGGCCTGTCCGCCATCGCCTTGACCATGTCAGGCTTCAGCACGTTGGGCGCCGACAATCCCAGAAAAATGTCGGCGCCGCCGATCACTTCCGCCAGCACGCGCTTGTCGGTTTTCTGCGCATAGACCGACTTCCAGCGGTCCATCAGCGTGTTGCGGCCTTCGTGCACCACGCCGTCGATGTCGCAGACCCAGATATTCCTGCGCTGCGCGCCCATCGAGACCAGCAGATTGAGGCAGGCGATCGCAGCCGCACCGGCGCCGGAAGCGACGATCTTGATGTCGGCCAGCTTCTTGCCGTTGAGCAGCAATGCGTTGGTGATCGCGGCGGCGACGATGATGGCGGTACCATGCTGATCGTCGTGGAATACCGGGATCTTCATGCGCGCCTTGAGCTGCGCCTCGATCTCGAAGCACTCCGGCCCCTTGATGTCCTCGAGGTTGATGCCGCCGAAGGTCGGCTCGAGGGCGGCCACGGTCTCGACCACACGCTCGACGGTGTCGGCGGCGATTTCGATGTCGAACACGTCGATCCCGGCGAATTTCTTGAACAGAACCGCCTTGCCTTCCATCACAGGCTTCGACGCCAGCGGGCCGATATTGCCGAGGCCGAGCACCGCGGTGCCGTTGGAAACGACGGCGACCAGATTGGCGCGGATGGTCAGCGATGCTGCTTCCGCCGGATCGGCAGCGATGGCCATGCAGGCCGCCGCCACACCCGGCGAATAGGCCAGCGCGAGGTCACGCTGGTTGGCGAGCGGCTTGATCGCCTGAATCTCGAGTTTGCCCGGCCGCGGCAGCCGGTGATAGGCCAGCGCCGCGGTTTGCAGATCTTCAGAATGGGACGACATTGGTGCTCCCGCGTTTCCGACCCCGAATTTTTGTTTCTTTAACAGCTTCCTGGAAAGGCCCCAGAAGAGGTCAGTTTTCCGGCAGATTGAGCCGCATGTGAAGCACGTGCAGCCGCTTGGATGCAACATCTGGCGCCGCACCCGTCAACAGGCCTTCAACAGACCTTGGGCGGATATATCGATGCAAGCCGTCGAAGCCGCTACCACTGGTACTCTCCTCCCCGTCGTTCGACCGACAATATGGCCATTTGCATTCCTGCGACCGGCAACCAGACTACATTGGGATCAACGGCGAAAAGACCGCAGGCGGCAATACCGATGCAGTTCATCCGGCTTTTGCAGGCCGCCCCGATGATGGCGCTGGCGCAATTTCGGATCGAAGGCTCGACGGGGCTGTGAGCTGTCCCTGATCCGGCCGACTGAGTCGGACATCAAGGTGTTGCAATCGCTTCATTTCGGTCTGGATACACCTTGATGGGAACCGACCATCGCCTAAAAGCCCGCCTGAGCCGCGAGCTCCAGCAGAAACTCGTCGGCATCGGCCTCGATGGTCTCGATCTGCCGGCTCGCCAACAGCTTGGTCCGAACCTCGTCGAAGAAACCCACGGCAAACGCCCGCTTCGTCCATTGCTGCCGGTTTCGTCGAATTCTCGCAAGCAGGTGTCGTATGTGCTCATCCCGCAGTCCGTAGCCGACGAAAACAACGGTATTGTTGTCCAGCAACTCGGAAACCTTCGCCTGAAGATTCCTGTGGGTGTCCGCGTAGCCCTCATAATCGTCGGTGGTGGCGATAAGCGTCGTCGGACGATCGGCTGATCCGTGAATTTTCAGCAAATTGTGCTGATCGTAGTTGAACATCGCCGCATCGGATTCCTGTGACAGCACCTGGTAATGTTGTCCGATCTGCCGATAGGCCGACTCGAACAACAGGTCCCAGTTGGTCGTTACGATGAAACGAAAAGCCTTCACGGCGGCGATATGGCCGTCCTGGGGTTGCTTGTTCTGCGGGATCAAACCGGAGAGTTCGTTGACCAGTGGCAGCTTGCCGTTCAACGCCACATATTCATCGCAGACCTCTTCGGGCGAGCGCGCCTCGTAGTCATAGGTAGGGTAGTCGCGCTTGATCTGCATGCCGAGTTGATCGCGGATGTGGAGCCCGCCGAACCCGATCGCCTTCCAGGATATCCCGGCACCGGCAAACAGGACCGCCTGGCGATTTCGGACCGCATCCAGCAATGCCGCCTTGATCTGCATGTCCCCGCTCCGTTCTCGATGACCGGGCCTGGATGTCGCAATCCCGGCTTCCGCACTGGATACGCGCGGAACGGCGATCATCACACGCAACGTAAACGATGGCGCGCGGGAATTATGAACATAAAGTTGCATCGCGCAAGTCGCGCGTCAGCGGCGATTGGCCGGCGCTGCTTCCCGCAATTGGGAACGCAGCCGTTATTTCTCCGGCAGATTGAGCCGGATGTGCAATTCGCGCAATTGCTTCGGCGCCACGTCCGAGGGCGCGCCCATCAGCAGGTCTTCGGCCCGCTGGTTCATCGGGAACAGCGAAATTTCGCGCAGGTTGTTGGTACCGCAGAGCAGCATGACGACGCGATCGACGCCGGCCGCCATGCCGCCATGCGGCGGCGCGCCATACTGGAACGCGCGGTACATGCCGCCGAACCGCTCGACCACATCGCTCTCGCCATAGCCGGCGATCTCGAACGCCTTCACCATCGCTTCGGGCCGGTGGTTGCGGATGCCGCCGGAGGCGATCTCGTAGCCATTGCAGACGATGTCATATTGAAACGCCATAATAGTCAGCGGATCCCGCTTCTGCAGCGCATCGAGGCCGCCTTGCGGCATCGAGAACGGGTTGTGGGAGAAGTCGACCTTTTTCTCGACCTCGTCATATTCGTACATCGGGAAGTCGACGATCCAGGCCAGTTCGAACCGCTCCTTATCGATAAGGTTCAGCTCTTCCGATATCTTCATGCGGGCAAGTCCCGCAAATCTGGACATATCACCCGGTTTTCCCAAGACAAAAAATACGGAATCGCCGGGATTCAGACCAAGCGGACGAAGTTGCCTGTATCTCTCTGCAAGCTCTGCTGGAAAAAATTCCAAGCCAAGATCATTCATCTCGGGTGCTGGCAATTCAACCCAGTCACTCAATCTTCCGTTCAAGCCGGCACGGAGAAATTCCGTTCGGTCTAGACCAATATTCTTTGCTACTGGTCCAGCCCCTCCGTCTTCGCCATCCCGCCAGAAGATATAGGCCAGTCCGGGCTGCCCTTCTGACTTTGCCCAACTATCCATTCGATCGCAGAAAGCTCGTGATCCACCGCCGGGAGCGGGAATCGCCCAGACCCTGACCAAGGGATCGGCCGCAAGACTTCTGGCGAAGATTCCAAACCCGGACTGCCTGAAGATTGTTGAAACGTCATGAATAACCAGCGGTGACCTTAGGTCGGGTTTGTCAGATCCAAAGGCCCTTACAGCAGCCGTATAAGACATCCGCGGCCAGTTCGCAGTCACCGGCTTGCCCTTGGCAAACTCCTTAAACACGCCCGTAATTACGGGTTCCATAGCTTCGAAAACATCTTCTTGTTCGACGAAACTCATCTCGACGTCTAACTGATAAAACTCGCCCGGCAAGCGATCGGCGCGCGGATCCTCATCGCGAAAACACGGCGCGATCTGGAAATAGCGGTCGAAGCCCGACATCATCAGGAGTTGCTTGTACTGCTGCGGCGCCTGCGGCAGCGCATAGAACTTGCCCGGATGAATCCGCGACGGCACCAGGAAGTCGCGCGCGCCTTCCGGCGACGACGCCGTCAGGATCGGGGTCTGGAATTCGAAGAAGCCCTGCTCCTTCATGCGCTTGCGCATGGAATCGACGACCGCGCCGCGGGTCATGATGTTCTGATGCAGTTTCTCGCGACGAAGGTCGAGGAAACGGTACTTAAGCCTTATGTCCTCAGGATATTCCTGTTCGCCGAACACCGGCAGCGGCAATTCGGCGGCCGGACCCAGCACCTCGATCTCGCTGACGTAGAGCTCGACCATGCCGGTCGGCAAATCCGGATTGTCGGTGCCGGCGGGACGGCGGCGCACCTTGCCGTCGATCCGCACCACCCACTCGGCGCGCAGCTTTTCGGCATCCTTGAAAGCCGGCGAATCCGGGTCGGCCACGCACTGCGTCAAGCCGTAATGGTCGCGCAAATCGATGAACAGCACGCCGCCATGGTCGCGGATCCGATGGCACCAGCCCGACAGCCGAACTGTCTGGTCGATTTCGCCCTCACGGAGCGCGCCGCATGTATGTGACCGGTAGCGATGCATGGAATTTCCAAAAACAGATGTGGAGAGGTCGAATCGAGGCCAAAAGCCCGTCCGAGGAGGGTCAGGGTTTACCCGACGCGGTCAGGCGCGGCAACCGAATGCGGGG
>JBKJUA010000080.1:0-2841 GCA_046590305.1 Bradyrhizobium sp. | reverse complement strand
GCTGATGGGCATCGTCACCAAGAACGCCATCATGCTGGTGGAATTCGCGGTCGAATCGATCCGCGAGGGCACGCCGCGCGATGTGGCGATGATCGACGCCGGCATCAAGCGCGCGCGGCCCATCGTCATGACCACCATCGCGATGGCGGCCGGCATGATGCCTTCCGCATTGGCGTTCGGCGCCGGCGGCGAATTCCGTTCGCCGATGGCGCTGGCGGTGATCGGCGGCCTGGTGTTCTCGACCTTGCTGTCGCTGGTGTTCGTTCCCGCGATGTTCATCCTGATGGACGATCTCGGCGCATTGATCTGGCGCTTCGGCAAGAAGCTGCTGGCCTCCAGCGGCGAGAACGAGCCGGGGCCGGAAGATCATTCCGCCGGCCACAAGCCGCCGCCAATCGTCGCGCATTCACCCACGGCGAAGTAAGCTTAGTCGCGAGTGACGCCGTGAAGCGAGCCGGCGAGAGTCTGTCGATCTTTGTCACCTGCTGGTGTTATGATGAACACAACCAACGGCGTAAACAGTAAGGGACCGCCCGTCCTGGACGCAGTGGCACTCCTGACGGATATTCCGACGCAACGACTTGCACGCGGGCAGGTCGGCACTGTCGTCGAGCAACTGGATCTCAGTACGTCGCGCGTGGAATTCAGCGACGAGCAAGGTCGTGCATACGCTATCGCGCCCTGCCCTCGTGCTGGGCTGCTGATCCTGCACTACGCCCCGGAAGCGGCCTGAGCTTCGAAGGGACCGGCAATCGCCAGCGATTGATGCCTCGCCTCACACCACCACCGTCTTCGCAATCGCATCCGCCAGCTGCTGCTGCAGGAACGGCTTCGACAGCTTGGGCAGGCCTTCATCGGCGCCGGGCGGCAGCTCGGCAAATCCGGTCGCCAGAATGATCGGCAGGCCGGGTTTTTCCAGCCTGATCGCAGCGGCGAGATCCGAGCCGGTCATGTGCGGCATCGCCTGATCGGTGATCACGAGGTCGATGTCGTCCTCGCGCCGGATAATGTCGAGGGCGCTTCTGGCGGAGGTCGCCTCCAGCACGATGTGACCGAGGTCTTCCAGCATGGCCGTGGTATTGAGCAGCACCAGCGCGTCGTCGTCCACCGCGAGGATCCGGAGCGGGCCTTCCTTGCCACTGAGCAGCTTCGGCGCGGCCTCGCTCTCGACGAGATCGGCACCGTCCGCGACCGGAAGCCAAAGCTCGGCGGTGGTGCCTTCGCCCTTGCTGCTCCTGAGCACGAACCTGCCGCCGGATTGCTGGATCATGCCATGCACCATCGACAGCCCCAGTCCGGTGCCCTTGCCGACGCCCTTGGTGGTGAAGAAAGGCTCCTGCGCCCGCCGGCGGGTAGCTTCATCCATTCCGACCCCGTTGTCGGTCACCGACAGACCGACGTAATTTCCGTCCTTCAGATCTGCCGCGCCTGCGATCTTCGCCTCCTTCGCGGTGATGACGATCAACCCGCCTTTCGGCATCGCATCCCGCGCATTGACGGCGAGATTGAGGATGGCCAGTTCGAGCTGGTTCGGATCGGCGAGAACCTTGTTCAACCCGGAGGCAAACTCCATCCTGATCTGCGCGGTGGCACCGAGCGAACTGTGCAGCAGATCGGTCATGCCGCGAACAAGGTTCGCAACGTCGAGCGTCACCGGATTGAGTTCCTGCCGGCGGGCGAAGGCAAGCATCCGCTGCGTCAACCCGGCGCCGCGCTGGGCGGCGTGCATGGCGTTATCCACCAGACGTACCGTCTTGGGATCGTCGGGAAGTCGCTTGCGGAGCAATTCGAGGCTGCCCAGCACCGCCATCAGGAGATTGTTGAAGTCGTGCGCCACGCCGCCGGTAAGCTGTCCGATCGCATCCATCTTCTGCGACTGGAACAGGGCTTCGCGGGCCTCTTGCAGCGCGCGATCGGCCCTTCTGCGCTCGGTAATGTCGCGGGTTATCTTGGCGAAGCCCAGCAGCGTTCCATCGTCGGCGCGGATCGGATCGATGACGACGCTGGCCATGAATTTGCTGCCGTCCTTGCGGAGGCGCCAGCCTTCCTTTTCGAACCTGCCGTCGCGCACCGCCGTTTCGAGCGCGGCTTGCGGGGTTCCCTCGCGCTCCGGCTCGGTGTAGAATCGCGAGAAGTGCTGCCCGATGATTTCCCGGCGCGGTAACCCTTTATCCGCTCCGCACCCGCGTTCCAGCTCGACACCAGACCCTCCGGCGTCAGCATGTAGATCGCATAGTCGGTGACGCCCTGGACGAGAAGCCTGAACTGTTCCTCGCTTCGCCGCAGCTGCTCCTCGGCCAGCCGGCGCTCGGTCAGGTCGCGCGTGATCTTGGCGTAGCCGACGATATTGCCGGAAGCATCCTTGATCGGGTCGATGATCACATAGGCCCAGAACCGGCTGCCGTCCTTGCGGATACGCCATCCCTCGTTCTCGAATTTTCCTTCGCGGGCCGCGATTTCCAGCGCCCTTTTCGGCAAGCCAGACGCGCGATCGGCCTCGGTGTAGAAACGCGAGAAATGCTCGCCGACGATCTCGGAGGCTTCGTAGCCCTTGAAACGCCGGGCGCCCGGGTTCCAGCTCGACACGATGCCGTCGGGATCGAGCATATAGATGGCGTAATCCGTAATGGCCTCAATCAGCATGCGGTAGCGGCCATCGTCAGAAACGGACGCGTCAGGCCGCTGATCAGGCTGCATTGAATACCCCCGGTTAAACGCTAACCCTATGAAACCCGGCTGTGGCCGGATCGTTCCATTTCCTCGGGCTCCGAACGGGCTTCAGTCGTTCCGCGCCACTGCCGTCAGCTTGGTCATGTTCTGGAGCAGGATTCGACCGCGCTG
>JBKJUA010000276.1:0-17935 GCA_046590305.1 Bradyrhizobium sp. | reverse complement strand
GAGGGCGTGATCGATGCGGTCGAGCAACTGGCGCCCGATGGGTTCGACGACATCGACAAGGTGCTCAGTTATAGCCAGCGCGAGGCCATCGTGCGCGGCTATGCCAGCAAGGCTGGCTTTGCCGCGGTGCCCGGGCTGGCGGCGGTAAGGGCGTAATTGTAACCGCGTGCACCGACGTCATCCTGAGGTACGCGCTCTTCGCGCGCCATCGAAGGATGGCCGCGTGCACCGTCGTCAGTCATCCTTCGAGGCTCGCCGAAGGGGCTCGCGCCTCAGGATGACGGCTAGTCTAGGGCGTTCGCCCTCACGCCCCCGGCGGCGGCGGCAGGAAGTGGATGTTATATTCCGCGGCCATCGCCACGACGTCTTCCGGTTTCTGCTCCTTCATGTTGTGCAGCCCCCAGAACAGGTCGTAGAGTTTTCGCGTCGGCGATACCCAGAACAGCACCTTCGCGGTCTGATCTGATTTGTTGAAGATGCCATGGGGAACGCCCATGCCGAGGCGTATTAGGTCGCCCGCGGTGGCCTGGGCTTCCGCGCCGCCGAGCATGAAATCGAGCTTGCCTTCCAGCATGTAGAGATATTCGTCCTGGTCCGGATGAATATGCGGCGGCACGAAGGTGCCCGGCGGCAATGTCGCGTGCCACGAGAAACTGTGCTCGGTGCGGTTCTTCGGCACGTAGGTCTGGCCGAGAATATTCCAGGAAATGCCCTGCATGCCCTCATTGGCCCGGGTGATGCCGGTGATCTCGCTTGTCATCGTGTTGTTCCTTCCAAAATCGTTATTGCTTTCGGCCGTCTATTTAGCCGGCGCGCAATCCTTGGCGTAACGGTCGCCGTAATTCTCGAACACCTTCTCGGAGATTTCGGTCTGGAATTTTCCATCCGGCCGTTTCGCGACCTTGGTGAGGTAGAAATTCTGGATCGGGTAACCGTTGGTATTGAACTTGAAACTTCCGCGCAGCGAGGTGAAGTCGGCTTTCTTTAACGCGGCCGAGACCGCTTCCTTGTTGGACAGATCGCCCTTAACGGCTTTGACGGCGCTGTCGATCAGCATGGCCGTATCGTAGGCCTGCATGGCATAGGTGCCTGGCACGGTGTTGTAGGCGGCCTCAAAGCCGGCGACGAATTTCCTGTTCTGCGGATTGTCGAGATTGGGCGCCCAGTTCGAGCCGCCGAACATGCCGACCGCGGCATCCTGCTGCGCCGGCAGCGTCGACTCGTCCACCGTGAACGCCGAGAGCACCGGAATCTTGTCGGCGAGGCCGGCCTGCCTGTACTGTCTCACCAAGGTCACGCCCATGCCGCCCGGCATGAAAGTGAACACGGCGTCGGGCTTCAGCGACGCAATCTTGGAGAGCTCGACCTGGAAATCCAGGGTGTTGAGCGGCAGATAGGACTCCTCGACGATTTCTCCCTTGTAGTCGAGCTTGAACCCGGCGACGGAATCCTTGCCGGCCTGATAATTCGGCACCATGATGTAGACGCGCTTGTAGCCGCGATCCTGGGCAACCTTGCCGAGAACCTCATGCACCTGGTCGTTCTGATAAGAGGTGGCGTAGAAGAAAGGGCTGCAGTTCTTGCCGGCAAAGCTGGAGGGACCGGCGTTCGGACTGATCAGGAACGTCTTGGAGTCCGTCACCGGCTTGTGGATAGCCTGCAGGATGTTGGAGAAAATCGGCCCCACGACAAAATCGACCTTGTCGCGTTCGAGCAGGCCCTTGACCTTGGTGACGGCGCCATCCGGTTTGAGCTCGTCGTCGACCGCGATCACCTCGACATCCCGGCCCGCCATCTTGCCGCCGAGGTCCTTGACGGCGAGCGCAAAACCGTCGCGGACCTGCGCGCCAAGTGCCGCCGGCGGACCTGACAGCGTCACGATCACGCCGATCTTGAGTTTTTCCTGCGCGATCGCTTGACCGGTTGCAACGCTCAACAGGACCGACAGTGCGGCCATCTTCAAATGCTGTTTCATGAATTCTCCTTGATCGGCGACGCTCATGCCCAAGCCTATTCTGATGATGGCCATCGCCGCAAGCATAGTTGGGGCGATAAAGCCATGTAAGGAAATCTCATGCAAACCGCGCGCCAATTGCTTGAAGCCTAAAGAAATGCAACAATTGCGGCGTGCGCCGCAACCGTTCGCTTCCGGCGAGCGTCGCCGGGCAGGCAAGTTAGAGACAAGACCAGATCATGATCCTTGATTCCGAGACCAAGGCGGTCGAGCTTCCGGAAGATCACGGCGACGAACTCAGGTTGTGGCTGCGCCTCCTGACCTGCACGACCCTGATCGAGGGCGAGGTGCGCGGCCGGCTGCGCGAGCGGTTTGATGTCACCCTGCCGCGCTTCGATCTGATGGCCCAGCTCGACAAGGTGCCTGACGGCATGACGCTGTCCGATGTTTCGAAGCGGATGATGGTCTCGAACGGCAACGTCACCGGGCTGGTCGAGCGGCTGGTCGATTCCGGCCACCTCGACCGGCGTACCTCGGACACCGACCGGCGCGTTCAGGTGATCCGGTTGACCAAGGCTGGCCGTGCCGAATTTCGCCGGATGGCGGCGGAGCACCAGACCTGGATCGCCGATATATTCTCGGACCTTTCGCCGAAGGACGTTCGCGAATTGATGCGATTGTTGGCCAAGACCAAGGGCTCGGCGCAGAAGTCCGCGCAAAAGCGAGCACTGCAGGCGTGAGCGCTCCCGACTATGAGGTCGAGTACAACAACCGGGCGCGGGTTCCGGAAAACCCCGCTTTGATCGCAGGCTGGGCGAGGGACGCGGCGGCCTATCGCCAGCGGCACGTTCCGCGCCTGGTCCGTTACGGCGCCGGCGCGCGCAACGTGATCGACTACTTTCCCGGCAACCAAGACGGGCCGATCGTCGTCTTCATCCATGGCGGCTATTGGCAGGCCCTGGACAATTCGTTGTTCAGCCATCTCGCCGGCGGGCTGAATGCCCATGGCATCGGCGTTGCCATTCCGAGCTACGACCTTTGTCCCGATGCCACCATCGACAGTATCATCGCGGAGATGCGGGAGGCCTGCCGCGAACTGGCGCGGCTGAGTCAGTCCCTCGTTGTCAGCGGCCATTCCGCCGGCGGGCACCTCGCTGCCTGCATGCTGGCGACCGACTGGACGGCTGTTGACGCGTTGCTGCCGCGAGACCTCGTCGCGTCGGCCTTCGCCGTTTCGGGCCTGTTCGATCTCGGACCGCTGGTCGAGACGTCGATCAACCGCGCCTTGCACCTCGATGCCGCCGCCGCCAGGACCGCGAGTCCGCTGTTCTGGCCTTCGCCTGCGGGTAAGAGTCTAGACGCGGTGGTAGGCGAGAATGAAAGCGCCGAGTATTTCCGGCAAAGCCGAACCATCGTCGACGTCTGGGGCGCCGGCGGCGTCGCGACACGGTTTGGCGTGGTTGCCGGCGCCAACCATTTTACCGCCATCGCCCCGCTCGCCGATCCGGCCTCGCCGATGGTGTCGCGCCTGAAGCAACTGGCGGGACGCTAGGTTTCAAGAAAGTTCTGGCTTGCGTGAATTTGGCCTATTGCGCCAAATTACTTTAAGTATAAAATGTTTTGGAATGGTCCGCTGCCGGACGGCCTGGATATTGGTCTCAACCCTTTCATCCCGAATACGGGGACGATGGAGGCGATGGAAATGTCAGGTGGAATTCCAGGCCCAGGTCGACCGCTTGGCCCGACGGGCCACGTTGATGATTTTGCGCGGCGCAATCTTCCGCCATCAGAGCAATGGCCGGAACTGGTTCTCGACCGGCCGGAGTTTCAATATCCCGACTATCTCAACGCCGCGGTCGAGCTGACCGACCGAATGGTCGCGCAGGGGTTCGGCGATCATGTCGCGCTGATCGGCAATGGCCGCCAGCGCACCTACAAGGAACTGACCGACTGGTCGAACCGCCTGGCGCATGCCTTGGTGGAGAACTATGGCGTCAAGCCTGGTAACCGCGTCCTGATCCGCTCCGGCAACAATCCGGCGTTGGTTGCGGCATGGCTCGCGGCCACCAAGGCCGGCGCCGTCGTCGTCAACACCATGCCGATGTTGCGCGCCGGCGAGCTGACAAAAATCGTCGATAAGGCGGAGATCGGCCTCGCGCTGACCGACAGCCGCATCGCCGACGAACTGGTCGCCTGCGCCAAGACCAGCCGGTTTCTCAAGCAGGTGGTGAATTTTGACGGAACCTCAAACCATGACGCCGAACTCGACCGGGTGGCGTTGAGCAAGCCGGTCCGGTTCGATGCGGTCAGGACCGGCCGCGACGATGTAGCGCTGCTCGGATTTACATCGGGCACCACGGGCGAGCCGAAAGCGACGATGCATTTCCATCGCGATCTCCTGATCGTCGCGGATGGCTATGCCAGGGAAGTGCTCAGGGTCACGCCGGAGGATGTCTTCGTGGGGTCTCCGCCGCTGGCCTTTACGTTCGGCTTGGGCGGGCTCGCGATCTTTCCGCTGCGGTTTGGCGCCACCGCGACGCTGCTGGAGAACGCGGCGCCCGCCGAGATCGTCAAGATCATCGAAACCTACAAGGCGACGATCTGCTTCACCTCGCCGACGGCGTATCGGGCGATGATAGCGGCGATGGACGAGGGCGCCGATCTGTCGTCGCTGCGTATTGCCGTTTCGGCGGGCGAGACCTTGCCGGCGCCGGTGTTCGACAGCTGGACCGGCAGGACCGGCAAGACCATTCTCGACGGCATCGGCAGCACGGAGTTGCTGCACATCTTCATCACCAACCGAACCGGCGACGCCGTCGCCGGCAGCACCGGGCGTCCGGTTTCCGGCTACGAAGCCAAGATCGTCGATGCCGCCATGAACGAATTGCCGCCGGGCACATCAGGCAAACTGGCGGTTCGCGGTCCCACCGGATGCCGCTATCTCGCGGATAACAGGCAATCGAACTATGTCCGCGACGGCTGGAATCTGACCGGCGATACCTTCGTCTGCGACGAGCAGGGCCGATTCTCCTTTGTCGCTCGGTCCGACGACATGATCGTGTCCTCCGGCTACAACATCGCCGGACCCGAGGTCGAAGCGGCGTTGCTGGGCCATGCGGCAGTGGCCGAATGCGGCGTCGTCGGCGCTCCCGACGAGGCGCGCGGCATGATCGTCAAGGCCTATGTGGTGCTCGCTCCCGGCATCGATGGCGATGCTGCGCTGGCGGCTGAATTGCAGGATCACGTCAAGCGCGAGATCGCGCCATACAAATATCCGCGCGCGGTTGAATTCGTCGCGCAATTGCCCAAGACCGGGACCGGAAAACTGCAGCGATTTGCGCTGCGGCAGCTGGCTCAGACCGGATCGGCCGCGCCGTGCTCCGGCATGGCCGCCGAATAATGCATGTGATGGAGAGCTGTTTGTGAGCACGCCAAAAGCGCCCACCCTTGCGGTGCTGCCGATCGCCAAGGGCGAGACGCCGGCGACCGGTCCGCAGATTTTGCAGCCGGCCGGTTGGCCGGCGCCGAAGGGATACGCCAACGGCATGGCGGCCGACGGTCGCCTCGTGGTGACCGGTGGCGTAATCGGCTGGGACAACCAGGGACATCTGGCGGCCGATTTTGTCGCGCAGGTCCGTCAAACCCTGAGCAACATTTCAGCCATTCTTGGCGAGGGCGGCGCGCGGCCCGAACACCTCGTTCGCCTGACCTGGTACGTCGTCGATATCGAGGAGTATCTGGCGAACCTGAAGTTGTTGGGACAGGCCTATCGCGAGATCGTCGGCGCGCACTATCCGGCCATGGCGCTGGTCCAGGTCGTACGCCTTGTGGAAAAGGCGGCCAGAGTCGAAATCGAGGCCACCGCAGTGGTGCCGCGTTGAACGAATCTTCGCATAGCGGCTGCGGTTTTGTTACTTTCAGGCCGCAGGACTGCTGATTCGGCGAGTTGAACCTCGCGGCTGAAGCAGCAGGCGAAGCGGGCAGGGGCTATCTGGCGCAGCAACAAAACTGTGCAGATCGCGAAAAACGCGGTTTTTACGCTAGATTCCCAATACTGTCTGCGATGCGAATCAACTTACAGGAGCCCAAATGGCAGTACAAATGACGAAGTCGCAGCTGATCGAGAAGATCTCTGCCGAGAACGAAATCGCGAAGAAGGACGTCAAGGGCGTGCTCGAGACGTTGGCCACGATCGGTTACAAAGAGCTCAAGAAGTCCGGTGTGTTCCTCGTTCCCGGATTCGCCAAGTTCGTGGTGATCAAGAAGCCCGCCACCAAGGCGCGCAAGGGCACCAACCCCTTCACCGGCGAAGCCATGACGTTCAAGGCCAAACCGGCCCGGAAAATCGTCAGAGCGCGCCCCGTCAAGGCGGCCAAAGACGCGGTCTAAAGCTTCAAAAGGTCCCATTCGGGACCTTTTGCATTTCGGACTTTTGGAGCTTCGCCGGCAGCATTCGGGCTGCCGGCCGCCTAAGCCAGCGCAAGCTCCTGATATCGTGTCGCCGTCACCTCGTCGCATCTGGCGCGGTAGGCGGGAGCACTGCCGCTGTAGCGCGCGACGATGCGGGTCTGCTTGCCTTCCACGTTGCTGTTGATCCCGGTCATCCACGAGTTGACCTCGTTGGATAGCATGCCGACGCCGAGCGCCTTGACGTGATCGGTCCAGGACGCGACGCCCGATGGCGTGGCTTCGATGCGCGTCAGGCCGGTTTGCTCGGCGTAGCTCAACAGTCCGGTTACCCAGTCGACATTATATTCGATACTGCGCGGGATATTGCCGAGCGCGGTATGCGGTCCCATCAGCATCAGCATGTTGGGGAAGCCGTCGACCATGACGCCGAGAAAGGTTTCCGGCCCGCTTTTCCATCGGTCCTTCAGTCGCGCGCCGTTCGCCCCGCGGAGATCGATCTTGTCAAAACTGCCGGTGATCGCGTCGAAGCCGGTGGCGTAGATAATGATGTCGAACTCATATTCCCTGTCGCTGGTCTTGATACCATCAGGCGTGATCCGCTCGATCGGCGTTTGCGTGATGTCGACCAGCTCGACATTGTCGCGGTTGTAGACTTCGTAATAGAAAGTCTCCAGCGGCAGTCGCCTCGTGCCGAAGCCATGATTGCTGGGGATCAGCTTTTCCGCAATCTGTGGATCCTTCACCCGCTGACGGATCTTGCGCGCCACGAAATCGCTGATGAGCGCGTTCGCCTTCCGGTCGATCAGGATGTCACGAAAATTGCCCTGCCAGATGCCAAAACCGCGCTCGCCATAGAGTTTCTCGAAGAAGGCCTCGCGCTCCTTGTCGGACACCTCGAAGGTGCCGCGCGAATCCGGCGTATGGATGAAACAGGCAAAGGTTTCCTGGCATCGCCTGAACATTTCGGGATAGCCAGCCTTGATCTTTTCTTGCTTCTCGGCGTCGATCTTGCCGTTGTGCAGCGGTGCGCACCAGTTCGGCGTGCGCTGGAACACGGTGAGGTGTCCGACGCTGCCGGCGATGGTCTGAATGGTTTGCACGCCGGTGGCGCCGGTGCCGATTACCGCCACGCGTTTGCCCGTGAAGTCGACCGGCTCATGCGGCCAGCGGGCGGTATGGAACGACTGGCCGTTGAACGAGTCCACGCCCTCAATCCGTGGCAAGGTAGGCGCGGAGAGTGGACCGATCGCGGTGATCAGGAAGCGCGCGCGAAATTGGCGGCCATCCTGCAGCGTGATGGTCCAGCTGCGGGTGTCCTCGACCCAGATCGCCGCGGTGACCGGGCTGCGGAACTGAATGTCGCGGCGCAGGTCGAACTTGTCAGCGACATGATTAAGATAACGCAGTGTCTCCGGCTGTCCGGCAAAATGCTCCGACCAGTCCCATTCATCCAGCAATTCCTGCGAAAAGGAATAGCCATAGGAGTAGCTTTCGGAATCGAAGCGCGCGCCCGGATAGCGGTTCCAGTACCAGGTGCCGCCGACGCCGGTGCCGGCCTCGAACACCCGCACCCGCATGCCCTGTTGGCGCAACCGGTGAAGCTGGTACATGCCCGACATGCCCGCCCCGATGATGATGGCGTCGAAGTCGTAGGCCGATGCTGCGTCGCCTGGGGCCCCGGCTTCGTGTCTGGCGGCCATGTGCTGTCACTCCCTGCGGGCGATGTAACCGGTCCGCTGTCCGCCAGCAGGCTAATCAGCGTGAAGGGCTTCGCGCAACGCTCATTGCGCCAATGGGGCCATGCGTCAATCTAACCCCGCCGCACGCTCGCGCCGCCATCCACCGGTAGCGTCACGCCGGTAATGAAGCTGGCCTCGTCCGAGGCGAGGAACAGGGCCGCGTTGGCGACGTCCCAGCCGGTGCCCATCTTGCCGCGCAACGGCACCTTGGCGTCGCGCTCGGCCTCGACCTCGGCGCGGCTCTTCTTGAACTCCCGGGCGCGGGTGTCGACCGCCATCGGCGTGTTCATCAAGCCGGGCAGGATGACGTTGGCACGGATGCCGTACTGGGCATTCTGGTAGGCGAGCTGTTCGGTGAAGGCGATCATTGCTGATTTGGTCGCCTTGTAGGCGACGTAGGGATAGGTGGTGATGGCAGCCATCGAGGAGATGTTGATGATGGTCCCGCTCTTCTGCTGGCGCATGATCGGGATGACATGCTTGGCGGCGAAGATGCAGCTTTTGAGGTTGATGGCGACGCAGCGTTCGAGCGCCTCTTCGGTGAAATCGAGCAGTTCGGCGTCGCCGCCGGCGATGCTCACTCCCACGTTATTATGCAGGATGTCGATGCGGCTCCAGCGGGTGCGCGCATCCGCCACCATGGCCTCGAGTTCGGCGTTCCTGGTCACGTCGGCCCTGAAAGCCGCCGCCGTGCCGCCATTGGCGCCGATCATGTCGACCGTTTCCTGCGCCGATTTGAGATTGTGATCCACGCACAGCACGCGAGCGCCTTCGCGCGCGAAGGTCAGCGCGGTGGCGCGGCCGTTGCCGATGCCTTCGCCGGGGCTCTGGCCGGCACCGACGACGATGGCGACGCGATCTTTTAAGCGCATGTCAGTTCACTCCCGGAGTCGGGTACTGTTGCAGTACCTCTTTATAAGTCGTTTCATCATCGTCCACACGCGGACCATGGCGAGTTCGCGCAAGCATCGAGGCGAGCTTGCTGCTGACAGCCGTTCGCCCGCTGCATGATCGGAACTTGCTCTGCTTCCCGTCGTCGCACAATCGGCATTCAGGAGTAAACTGGATCATTTGAGTTCGGTGGAACGCTGTTTCGAGATCGGGAACGCTTTATGCGGTCAATTCCGTAACACGGAACAAAATTCCGCTTGCATCGCATACCAACCAAGGTTTCATGTCCGACAACAACAAAGCGAAACTGGACGCGATGCGCTCTGGTCATCCGGGAATGAGGGAGCGTGATGGAGGCATTGTCGCATCTGCGAATTGTCGAGATCGGAAGCGCGGCGGCGGCGAGTTACTGCGCCCGGATGTTCGCGGACTTCGGTGCGACCGTTCAGAAGATCGAGCCGCCGCGGGGTGATCCGCTTCGCCGCGCCGCGCCATTGACGCCGAAGGGCCAGAGCGCCTGGTTCGCGTTCCTGAATTTCAACAAGTCCAGCATCGTACTCGATGGCAATGATGCCGGCGCATCGGCGCGCCTGATCGAGTTGATCGCCAATTGCGATGTCCTGGTCGATGGCCGCGATGTCGACGCGGCGGATTGTCCGGCATTCGATCTAGCCGCGCTCAGACAGAAAAATCCTGGCCTCATTCATGTCGATGTCAGCTGGTTCGGACGTGAAGGACCGTATGCAAAGTTCGAAGCCACGGACTCGACGATCCGTGCGCTGACGGGCCTGATAAAGCTGGTCGGTCCGGTCGAGGGACCGCCGATGCATGCGCCGGATTTCCAGACCGGGATCTTCGCCGGCCTCTGGGGTTTTATCGCAGCGGCATCCTCGGTGTTCGGCCGTATGCAGGACGGACATGGCCGTTCCAGTTCGCTTAGCATTTTCGAGTCGAGCATCGCCGTCACCGAATACACCATGTTCGAATCGTTCGTGCACGGCGACATCATGCGGCGGATCGGCGTCAACCGCTTCTGGCCGACCTTTCCCGCCGGCATCTACCAAACCAGACAGGGATGGCTTGGTGTTACCACGGTGACCCCCGCGCAATGGCGCGCCTTCTGCGACATGTTGGGACTTAACGACCTGCGCGACGACGCCACACTGTCCATGGGCGTCGACCGGCTGCAGCGCATGGAAGAAATCGAAGGCAAGTTCATTCCGAGACTGAAGCAGCGCACCGCGCAGGAATGGTTCGCCGAGGCGTTGAGACGGAAAATCCCGATCGTGCCGGTGCCCGGCATCGTCGACCTCATTGGCGATGCGGAGAAACGATCGCGAGGCGCCATCGTCCCGATCGGGATCGGTGACGAGACCGGGTTTACCGCGGGTTCCATGCAGCGGCTGACTGGCACGCCACCGCGGCGCGGCGGGACCGTTCCTGACATCGGCGAAGCGCAGCCCGTCATGGCTCATCCCGGCACTGCGGCCGCACGCGCCGCGGCGCCTGCATCCGGCGCTGCAAAGCGCCTGCCTCTCGAGGGCGTTCGCGTGATCGATTTCTCGATGGGCTGGGCCGGTCCGATCTGTACGCGCACGCTGGCCGATCTCGGCGCCGACGTCATCAAGATCGAGGCAATCCAGTATCCGGACTGGTGGCGCGGTGTCGACCGGCGTCCAGCTTACGTTCTCGAACGAATGTACGAGAAGTCGGTGCGCTATTGCATCATGAACCGCAACAAGCGTGGTATTACGCTCGATCTGACCCGGCCGCAGGGCTTGCAGCTGGCCAAGCGGCTGCTCGCGGACGCCGATCTCGTCGTCGACAACTACTCGGTCGAGGTGCTGCCAAAGCTTGGGCTCGGCTATGAGGTGCTCCGCCAGCTCAATCCAAAGCTGGTCATGATGTCGATGTCTGCGTTCGGCACCGGCAGCATCCACCGCGATTGCCGCGCCTATGGCTCGACGCTGGAGCAGGGCTCCGGCCTGCCGAGTGTCGTCGGCGACGCCAACGGGCCGCCGGTCATGAGCCACATTGCTTTCGGCGACGCCGTTGGTGGGCTGAATGGCTGCGCCGCCGTTCTGACCGCGCTGATCCATGCCAGGTTGACCGGCAACGGCCAGTTCATCGACCTCGCGCAGATCGAATGCATGATGCCGTTCGCCGCGCCCTGGATAACAGCGCATTCGATCGATGGCAGGACGCCGGTGAAGTACGGCAACCGCCATCCGGATTTTGTGCCGCACGGCTGCTTTCCCTGCGCCGGCGGCGACAACTGGATCGTGGTCGCCGTATCCAGCGATACGATGTGGCCAAAGCTCTGCAAGCTGTTGGGCTGGTCGGATTGGGCCGCGGATGACGCCCTGAAGAGCGCGGCGGCGCGGCGCCGGATCGAGAACGAGATCGAAGCGGCCATCACGGCCTGGACTTCAACGCGGACGCCTGACGACGCCATGAAAGCGTTGCAGGCCGCCGGTGTGGCGTCGGGTGTGGCGCGGCTGCCGATCGATCTTTTGACAGATGCGCAGCTGCATGCGCGTGGATTTATTCAGGAGATCGATCGCGCCTTCATCGGCCGGCACCCGCAGCCATCGATGCCGTTCCGCGAAACCGACCGGCCATTCGAGATTCGCTCCGCGCCGCCGACGCTCGGCGAACACAACCGTGAGATCCTCGCGGGCAGGCTGCGACTGTCCGATGCCGAGATCGGCCAGCTGGCGCACGACGGCATTATCGGCACCGAGATGCTGATGGAAGAGCAGCTCGTAACAGCGAAGAAACGGGCGGCAGGCTGATGGAAACGGCTCAACCGGCAGAGCGCATATCGGGAGCGGGCGCTACCCGCAGCCAGCAGGCGTTGATGTCGGTGCGCGGGCTTGGCATTCGGTTCAAGACCGCGCAGGGGATCTGGCAAGCGACGCGCAAGATCGACTTCGACATCGCGCCGGGCGAACGCGTCGGGATCGTCGGTGAAAGCGGTTGCGGCAAGACCATCACCGGGCTTTCGATCCTGCGCCTGTTGCCGAACAATCTGTCCGGCCTGGACGGTTCGATCATGTTCGATGACATCGATCTGGCCTCGTGCAGCACCAGGACGATGCGCGGAATACGCGGACGCCGGATCGCGATGATCTTTCAGGAGCCGATGAGCGCGCTTGACCCGGTGTTCACCGTCGGACACCAGATCGCCGAGACGCTGCGGGTTCACACCGATGTCAGCAAGGAAGAGGCGCGGGCGCAGACCATCGATATGCTGCGCCGCGTCGGCATAGCCTCGCCCGAGCGGCGGATTGACGAATATCCGCATCAGCTCTCCGGCGGCATGCGCCAGCGCGTCATGATCGCGGCGGCGCTGATCTGCGGGCCGCAACTCCTGATCGCCGACGAGCCGACCACGGCGCTCGACGTCACCGTGCAGGCGCAGATCCTCGATCTGCTGCGGAGTTTGAGCGAAACATCGAAAACCGCGTTGATGCTGATTACCCACGATCTCGGCGTGGTCGCCGAAACCTGTACGCGGATGATCACGATGTATGCGGGCGAGGTGATCGAGGATGCCGCGGTCGACGCTGCGCTAGTCCGGCCGCTGCATCCCTATACGTCCGGCCTGCTGCGCTCGCTGCCGCATTTGAGCCCGCGGCTCGGTAAGCTGCCCTCGATCCCCGGCCGGGTTCCCTCCATTGCCGAAATGCCCGACGGGTGCCGCTTCAAGGCGCGCTGTCCGCATGCGGTAGCCGGCTGTGAAGCCGAGCAGGAATTGCTCGACGCCGGCGACGGCCGCAAGGTCCGCTGCTGGCGTTTCAGGGAGCTCGAACTGCCCGGCGCCTTGCAGCACGCGGCCTCGGCGCCGATTGCGGGAAGGGTCATCAAGCAATGATGCCCCGGGCAGGCGACAGCAAGGCGGATCCCATCGTCTCGGTGCGAGACCTCGAGGTGGGCTTTCAGACCATGGACCGCCGCGCCACGGTGAAAGCAGTCGATGGCGTCTCCTTCGACGTCCGCCGTGGCGAAACGTTCGGAATCATCGGCGAGTCCGGATCGGGCAAGACCACCATCGGCCGTGCGCTGGTGTTTCTTTTGAAACCGACCGCAGGCGGCATTCTGCATAATGGCGTCGATCCGCAGGCGCTGCCGCGCAAGCAATTCCAGAGCCACCGCCGCGATTACCAGATCATCTTCCAGGATCCCAATGCGGCGCTGAATCCCCGCATGTCGATCATCTCGTCGGTGCTCGAGCCGCTGGAACTCGCGGATGCCGGAACCAGAGCCGAACGTCTGGCGCGGGCACGAGAGGCCATGGAGCGTGTCGGCCTGCCTCAGGAGCTTGGCGAGCGCTATCCGCACCAGCTGTCCGGCGGGCAGAAGCAGCGCGTGATCATTGCGCGTGCACTCACACTGCGGCCGAAGCTGATCGTTTGCGACGAAGTCGTCGCGGCGCTCGACATGTCGATCCGCGGCGACGTTCTCAATCTGTTCGCCGAGCTGCAGCGCGATCTCGGGCTGACCTACGTCTTCATCACCCACGATTTGTCGGTGGTGTCCCACATCAGCGACCGCATCGCGGTGATGTATCTCGGCCGCTTCGTTGAACTCGGCCCGACCGAGAGCGTTTCCGGACGGCCGTTGCATCCCTATACCCAGGCGCTGCTGTCGGCGGAGCCGCTGCCGCTACCCTCGACCATGCGCAGCGATCGCCGAATCATCCTGCAGGGCGAGATCCCGAGCCCGATCGATCCACCCTCGGGATGCCGCTTCCGCACCCGCTGCCAGTATGCACAATCGGTCTGCGCGGAACAGGCCCCGGCGTGGCGCGAACTCGAGCCCGACCACTGGGTCGCCTGCCATTTCGCCGATCGCCCGAATTTTTCGCCGAGCCAGCAATAGTCACGTTCGATGGAGGACTACGCCATGACCACGAAAACGATTTGGACAACGCGACGTGAGGCAATGGCATTGCTTTCGGGCGCCGTAGCCGGCGTCGCGCTCGGTGGCGATGCCCGCGCGCAGGCTGCGCCGAAGCGCGGCGGCATCCTGCGCGTCTCGGCTTTCACCAACCCCTCGAGCCTCGATCCGGCCACCGGCGGCGCCGGCTCGGATCACGCGTTTCTGTTCACCATGTACGATACGTTGACCGAGTGGGACTTCGATACCCTGAAGCCGAGGCCGGGCCTCGCTGAAAGCTGGAGCTTCACCGATCCGACCACCTTCGTGCTCAACATCCGGCCCGGCGTCACCTTTCACGACGGCACGCCGCTCGACGCCGAAGCGGTCAAGTTCAACTTCGAGCGCAACAAGACCGACCCGAAATCGAACATCAAGGCCGACCTCGCGACCATGGCGTCCGTGGCCGTCACCGGTCCGATGCAGGTCACGCTGAAGCTGAATACGCCGGACGCCGCAATGCCCGGCATCCTTTCCGATCGCGCCGGCATGATGGTCTCGCCCGCCGCCGTCAAGGCGAGCGCGGCCGGCAACCTGGCGCGTACGCCGGTCGGCGCCGGCGCCTATGCTTTTGTCAGCTGGGCGGACGGCGAACGGATCGTGGTCAAGCGCAATGAAAAATACTGGAAGGCAAACCGGCCTTACCCCGATGGGATCGAGTTTGCGATCATTCCCGAACTGACCACCGGCGTGCGCTCGGTCACCGCGGGACAAAACGACCTGATCTACCAGCTGCCGCCGCGCCAGAAGATCGTCGTGGAACGCTCGAACACGCTCAAGGTCGTCAACGGGCCAACACTCTATGTCTTTCAGATTTTCCTGAACTGGGCGAAGCCGCCGTTCGACGATATCCGGATCCGCAAGGCCATCAACCTTGGCATCGATCGGGAAGCTTTCGTCAAGGCGTCGCTCGCGGGCCTCGCCGAGCCCGCCTTCATGAACCTGCCAAAATCGCACTGGGCTTACGACAAGTCGGTCGCCGGGCTCTATTCCTACGATCCCGACAAGGCGCGCAAGCTGCTGGCGGAAGCGGGTTTCAAGGAGGGAACGACGATCGAGATCGGCAGCTATCCCGATCAGGATTCGGTTCAGCGTCAGGAAATCCTGATCGAGCAGCTCCGCAAGGTCGGTATCGGTCTGCGCTTCATCAACGCACCGGTTGCCGAGGCGGCAGGCGCGTTTTTCGGCGCCGAGAAACGTGGCGCCGGGCTGCTCGCCGCCTGGACTGGACGGCCGGATCCGAGCCTGACTTATGCGCTGATGTTCACCAAGGATGCGTATTTCAATGGCGGCAGGGCGCCGGTACCGCCGGAACTGGAGGCTGCGATCAAGGAGTCGCGCGCCTCCGAAGACATCGAGATGCGCCGCAAGGCTTTTGCCACGGTGCAACGGCTGGTGATGGACAATGCCTTCGTGGTGCCGCTGGCGTTCCAGTACGAACTGGTCGCGATGAACAAGAAAGTGCAAGGCTACAGGCCGAACCTGCTCGGCAAGCCGAAATACGACGACGTCTGGCTGGAGAGCTAGAGGCATGGCGCGACGAAGCCCGGCAAAGGTCATCGGCAGCCGCCTGTTGCAGGCGCTGCCGGTGATCCTGCTCGCGACTTTCATGGTGTTCTCGCTGCTCAAGCTGGTGCCCGGCGACATCGCGGTGACGCTGGCAGGCGATAACGCCACCGACGCGCGCATCACCGAGATCAGAAAAGTATACGGTCTCGATCGGCCGTTCCTGGTGCAGTACGGCTCGTGGCTCGGTAACGCGGTACAAGGCGACCTGTCGCAATCGCTACTGTCAGGAGAAAAAGTCGCGACGTCGATCTCCCGGGCCTTTCCGAACACGCTGCTGATCGTCTCCATCGCGCTGTTGCTGGCGCTGGCTACGGGAATTCCGATGGGCATCGTGGCGGCGATCAAGCCCAACGGCTGGGTCGACAAGATCGTCAGCATGATCGCCTCGCTCGGCGTGGCGATACCCGGCTTCTGGCTCGCCATGATCCTGGTTGCCGAAATCTCGCTGAAACTGAACTGGCTGCCGGCCACCGGGGCAAAATCCTTCGCGGTGTCGCCGCTGGAAGCGATCCGGCATGCGCTGCTGCCGGGAATTGCCATCGCTGCCTACGGGATGGCCGAGGTGGCGCGGCAGTTGCGGGGCTCTCTGCTGGAGGTGCTGTCGTCACAATATGTGCGGACGCTGCACGCCAAGGGGCTTTCGATGACGCGGATCCTCTGGCAGCACGGCCTCAAGAATGTCAGCGTCAATCTGTTCACCATCATCAGCCTGCTGGTCAATCGGATGCTGGCGGCGACCGTCGTCATCGAAGCGGTGTTCGCGATTCCCGGCCTGGGCAGCCTGATCGTGCGCGGCGCCATTCAGCGCGATTTCCCGATCGTGCAGGGCGTGGTGTTCACCATGGTGATCGTCGTGATCACGGTCAATTTGATCGCCGACCTTCTGTGCGCGGCGGTCGATCCGAGGATCGAGCAATGACCGACCTCGCACTTTCAGGCCAGCAGCGCCCAGCGAAAATAGGCCGCGCAAGCCGTGTCGTCAGGTGGCTGGCGTCGGACCTGCGGGCCGCACTGGCGATCCTCGTGCTGCTTGGGCTGGTCATCGTCGCCGTCGGCGCGCCGTGGATCGCGCCGTATCAGCCAACGGCGCAGGACGTCAACAATATGCTGGCGGCGCCCGGGCCGGACCACCTGCTCGGGACCGACGATCTCGGCCGCGACATCTTCAGCCGGCTGATCTGGGGCGCGCCGGCCACGGTATATGCCAGCCTGCTGGCGGTCAGCGTTGCCGTCGCCATCGGCCTGCCAATCGGATTGATGGCCGGATTCTTCGGCGGCTGGGCCGATGATGTCATCAGTCGCGTGATCGATACGTTTCTTTCGTTTCCGGCGATCGTACTGGCGATCGCGGTGACCGGCGCGCTCGGTATCGGTCTGACCAACGGCATGATCGCCGTCGGCATCGTGATGTTTCCGTCGCTGGCGCGGATCGTGCGGGCGCGTACGCTGATCGTGCGCCAGGAACTCTATGTCGATGCGTCCCGCTGTTTCGGCGCCCCGGTCTGGCACATCCTGTGGAAGCACGTGCTGCCGAACGCCTTGCAGCCGGTGATCGTCCAGGTGACTTTGCTGTTGGCCGCCGCACTGCTCGCGGAAGCCAGCCTCAGCTTCCTCGGTCTCGGGATCCAGCCACCCAATCCGAGCTGGGGCGCGATGCTGGCCCGCGCCTACCAATATATGGAGATCGCGCCGGAGCAGATGTATGCGCCCGGATTGGCCATTCTGGTGGTCTCATTGGCCTTCAACGCGCTGGGAGAATCCTTGCGCATCGTGCTCGATCCCACCATGAAGGATCGCTGAGTTTTAACCGGAACCGTTCATGCCCTTTCATCGACTCCTGATCGCCAATCGTGGCGAGATCGCCATTCGTATCAGCCGTGCCGCTGGCGAAGCCGGCCTCATCACCGTCGCCATCCACCCCCAGGACGATGCGCTTTCGCTGCACGTCCGCGCTGCCGACGAGAGTTTTGAGATCCCGGGACGCGGCGCCCGCGCTTATCTCGATATCGAAGCGGTCATTGCTGCCGCCAAGGCCACCAACTGCGACGCGCTGCACCCCGGCTATGGCTTTCTCAGCGAGAATTCGCAGCTGGCGCGGCGTTGCGCGGAGGAGGGGATCGTTTTCGTCGGACCGTCTCCCGAAGCGCTGGATCTGTTCGGCGACAAGATCGCGGCCAAGGCGCTCGCCAGGCGTTGCGGCGTGCCCGTGATCGAAGGGACCAGCGGCCCGACCACGCTGGATCAGATAAAGGCATTCTTCGCCTCGCTCGGCGCCGGCGGCGCGGTCATGATCAAGGCGGTGGCCGGCGGTGGTGGGCGCGGCATGCGGTTCGTCGAGGACGCTTCAAAGCTCGAGGAAGCCTATGCGCGCTGCCAGTCCGAGGCCAAGGCCGCATTCGGCAATGACAGCGTCTATGTCGAGCGCCTGATC
>JBKJUA010000233.1:0-4500 GCA_046590305.1 Bradyrhizobium sp. | reverse complement strand
GCCGGCGTGACGCTGATGGTGGGACATGTCGAACGCTTCAACCCGGCGGTCGCCGCCATCAAGGCGGCGCTGACGGGCGAGGATATTCTGTCGATCGCGATCACCCGCGTCGGTCCGTTTCCGCCGCGGATGTCGAACGTCGGGGTGGTGATCGATCTCGCCGTGCACGACATCGATCTGATCCGCTGGTTCACCGAATCCGATATCGTCGAGGTGCAGCCGCAACTATCCAGTGCCATCGCCGAGCGCGAGGATATCGCGCTGTTGCAGTTCCGTACCGCCTCCGGCGTACTCGCCCATATCAACACCAACTGGCTGACGCCGTTCAAGGCGCGCAGCGTCACGGTCGCGACCCGCGGCAAATATGTGATGGGCGATCTGCTGACCCGTCAGGTCACCGAGTGCTTCGGCTTCAAGCCGGACGGCAGCTATTCGATGCGCCATCTGCCGGTCGGCCATGTCGAGCCGCTGCGCGCCGAACTGATTTCGTTTCTCGGCGCCGTGAACTCCGGCGCCGTGCCCGCGGTCACCGGCGACGAAGGCGTGGCGAGCCTGGAAATTGCGATCCGCTGCCTGGAAACGCCCGCCAAGCCCGCCGCCTCGTCCGCCCGCAAGGGGCCACGCCGCGTCGTCGGCTAGCGATCTCCGCATGTCACATTCCCAATCCCCGCAAGAATCCATTAAAGTCTCCATTAAAGGCTCCATGAACCAGCACATGCGTCCAGAACCCGTACCGTTCATCGACATCGCCGCGCAGCGCCGCCGGCTCGGCACGTCGATCGATGAAGCGGTGACCCGCGTGCTGACGCATTGCCAGTTCATCAACGGTCCGGAAGTGACCGCGCTCGAGGCCGCACTGGCCGACTACAGCGGCGCCAGACATGTCGTGACCTGCGCCAGCGGCACCGACGCGCTGCTGATGGTGCTGATGGCCAAGGGTGTCGGCCCTGGCGATGCGGTGTTGTGTCCGTCGTTTACGTTCTGCGCGACCGGCGAGGCGGTGGCGCTGGCCGGCGCCGTGCCGGTGTTCGTCGATGTCGATGAAGCGACCTTCAATATGGACGTGAATTCGCTGAAGCGCGGCATCGCGACCGCGCGCCAGCGCGGCCTGGTGCCGAAAGCGGTGATGCCGGTCGACCTGTTCGGGCAAAGTGCCGACCACGATGCCATCGCTGTCGTGGCGGAGGCCGAAGGCCTGTTCGTGCTCGACGACGCGGCGCAGTCATTCGGAGCGACCTACAAGGGCCGCCGCCTCGGCACGCTGGGCCTTGCCACCGCGACCAGCTTTTTCCCGGCCAAGCCGCTCGGCTGCTACGGCGACGGCGGCGCGATCTTTACCGATGACGCCGCACTGGCCGAAACCCTGCGCAGCATCCGCGTCCATGGCCAGGGCTCCGACAAATACGACAATGTCCGTCTCGGGCTCACCGGCCGCCTTGACACCATGCAGGCGGCGATCCTGCTCGAGAAATTGAAGATTTTCGACGACGAGATCGCTGCGCGCAACCAGGTCGCGGAGCGCTATGCGCGCGGCCTCGGCAATGTGGTGTCGGTGCCGCGGCTCGCCAGCGGCTGCACCTCGATATGGGCGCAGTATACCATCCGGCTGCCCGCGGGCTGCGACCGCGACGGTTTCGCCGCAGCCCTCAAGGCGCAGGGCATTCCGACCGCGATCTATTATGTGAAGTCGATGCATCAGCAGACCGCGTACCGGGATTTCCCGGTCGCCGATGGCGGCTTGCCGGCGTGCGAACGGCTTTCCGAAGACGTCATCAGCCTGCCGATGCATGCCTATCTCGATGAACCGACGCAGGAGCGGATCATCCGGGCTGTGCGTGACGCAGTTTCTACCTGATTTCGTCATTTTGCAGCGCCGCCGCATGCTGTAGAAGCGGCTGATGCTCAAACGTATCTTCACCGTCGGCGGCTTTACGCTCCTTTCGCGGCTGACCGGTTTTGCGCGCGACATCATGCTCGCGGCGATTCTCGGCGCCGGTCCGGTGGCCGACGCGTTCTTCGTGGCGCTGCGGCTGCCCAATCACTTCCGGGCGATTTTCGCCGAGGGCGCCTTCAACGCGGCGTTCGTGCCGGCTTACTCGCATGTCCACGGCGCGCGCGGGGCAGCTTCCGCCGGCTTGTTCGCGAACCGCATCTTCACCCTGCTGTTTCTGACGCAACTGGTGTTGCTGGCCGTGGCATGGCTGTTCATGCCGCAGGTGATCGCCATCCTGGCGCCGGGATTTTCCGCAGATCCGGTGCGCGGCGAACTCGCGGTCGAACTGACGCGGATCACCTTTCCCTATCTGCTGCTGATCACGCTGGTGACGCTTTATGGCGGCATGCTCAACGTGATGCACCGCTTCGCCAGCTACGCGGCGGCGCCGATTTTTCTCAATCTGTCGATGATGACGACGCTGGCGCTGGCGGCGTTCTTTCCTGGCGTCGGCCATGCCGCAGCCTGGGGCGTCCTGATCGCTGGCTTCCTCGAATTCTTTCTGCTGGCGGCGGACGCGGCCAGGAACGGCATCCTGCCGAAATTCGCGCCGCTCAAGCTCGACGAAGACGTCCGCGCCTTCTTTCGCGCGCTGGGGCCTGCGACGCTCGGTTCGATGGGCACGCAGCTCGCGCTGTTCGCCGACACCATCATTGCGACCTTCCTGCCGGCCGGCGCGCTCTCGGCGCTGTATTATGCCGACCGGCTCAACCAGCTGCCGATCGGCGTGATCGGCATCGCCATCGGCACCGTCCTGCTGCCGGAGATGTCGCGACGCCTGACGGCGAACGACCATGCCGGCGCGATGGCGTCGCAACGGCGGGCCTTCGACTTCACGCTGCTGTTCTCGGTGCCGTTCGTCGCGGCCTTCCTGACCGTGCCGGACTTCATCATGCGCGCGATGTTCGCGCGCGGCGCGTTCTCGAAAGCCGATGCGGCGGCGGCCGGCGCCACGCTCGCCGCCTACGCCATCGGATTGATTCCGTTCGTGCTGATCCGCAGCGCGGTCGCGACCTTCTACGCCCGCCAGGATACCGCGACGCCGGTCAAGGCGGCGCTGACCGGGATCGCCGTCAATGTCGCGCTGAAGGTCGCGCTGGTCGGCTCGCTGGCCCAGGTCGGGCTCGCGCTCGCGACCGCGGTCGGCGCCTGGATCAACCTTCTGCTGGTGATCGCCTTTGCGGTGCGGGCAGGGTACTTCGAATTCGACCGCGCGCTGATGCAGTCGATGGCGAAGTTCGTCGCGTGCGGCGTGGTGCTGGCGGCCGCGCTGTGGTCCGTCGCCTGGTACGCAAACCAACAACTGGCGCATTGGGGCACGCTGCGCGACGAAACGGCGCTGCTGCTGCTGATCGTCACCGGCGCCGCGGTCTATGCCGGCTCGATTCTGTTGCTGTTCGGCCGGGGATGGCTCAGATCCCTGGTTCGGTCGACCTGAATTTCATCGATAGTTCAATAGTATGAGACCGAAGGGCGGGCGTTTTCAGAGCGGTGACGCTTTTTTGCAACATCCGCGAGCAAAATGACGGAGGGATACAACTGGGTGTCCTCTCGGCCGGGAATCTCCGTTAGGATCAAGTCAAGATTTCTTGATTTTGTCTTTCGAAGAGAGGGTCCCATGCGCACATCAACAATCAAGGCACTCGCGACCGCAGCCTTCGCCGCGATGGCTGTGAGTTCGGTCGCATCCGCGGCCGATATGGCGCCGCGCTATGCCAAGGCACCGCCGCCGATCGTCGAGGTCTGGAACTGGACCGGCTTCTACATCGGCGGCAATGCCGGATATAGCTGGGGCCGTTCGGACTCGACCGTTTCCTATTTCAACACCCTCACCGGGTTGCCGATTGTGCCGCCCCCGGGCTCCATCACCGGCGCTCGCTTCGACATGAACGGCGCCATTGCCGGCGGTCAGGCGGGTTACAACTGGCAGACCGGCAGCTGGGTCTGGGGCGTCGAGGCCGACATTCAGTGGTCGGACGAAAAGGGCAGGGCGAACTTGCTCTGCTCTGCCACTATCATCGGCGGTCCCTGCCTGCCCGGCCTGACGTTCGTCCCGCCCGGCGCGACCGGAACCACCCTCACGCTGGATCAGAGCCTCGAATGGTTCGGCACCGCGCGTCTGCGCGGCGGCTGGCTCGCCTCACCTCGCGTGCTGCTCTACGCCACCGGCGGTTTGGCCTATGGTGAGATCAAGACCACCGCTGCGCTCGCCGGCTTCAACGGCAATGGCGTCGCGGTCGCTTCCATCGGCTCAAATTCCGACGTTCGCTTTGGCTGGACCGTCGGCGCCGGCATCGAGGGCATGATCACCCGGAACTGGACCGCCAAGCTTGAATATCTCTACATGGATCTTGGCAGCTTCAATGCCGGCACCTACACGCTGGCCCCGCTCGCCGTGATCGGCGCCCGGGTGGATTCGGACTTCAGGGACCACATCCTGCGTGCCGGCATCAACTACAAGTTCGGCGGCCCGGTGGTTGCGAGGTATTGATCTCGGCGAAAGCTGC
>JBKJUA010000084.1:0-3439 GCA_046590305.1 Bradyrhizobium sp. | reverse complement strand
GTCGTCGGGCAAATGCGTTTGGTTCCGAGATCGGATTTGGCCACGTGGGGAGTCCTGGGAATTTGTCGAAAAACGGTGCTTCACTTGGCTAGTTGACGCGGCCCTGTCAATAGCGCTGTGCGCGCATTCCGACGGTGGCGTGACGCGGCGCGGGTCATGTGGTACCTGCGCTCGCGCAGAGGACACAATCTTGACCCAATCTGACCAGCCCACGCCGCTTGAATCCCGCGTCAGCGGCCCCCTGACCGGAAAAGTCCGTGTTCCCGGCGACAAGTCTATTTCACACCGCGCCCTGATTTTAGGTGCGCTGGCGGTCGGCGAAACCAGGATTTCAGGCCTGCTCGAGGGCGAGGACGTGCTCAACACCGCCAAGTCGATGCAGGCGCTGGGCGCGAAAGTGGACCGAACCGGCCCGTTCGCGTGGGTCGTGCAAGGGGTCGGCGTCGCCGGGTTCGCACAACCGCAGGCTCCGCTCGATTTCGGCAATTCCGGCACCGGCTGCCGGCTGGTGATGGGAGCCGTCGCCGGCTGCCCGATCACGGCCGTCTTCGACGGCGACGCCTCGCTGCGCTCCAGGCCAATGCGGCGGATACTCGATCCGCTGGGCTTGATGGGCGCCACCGTCGGTGCCAGCGGCGAAGGCGGCCGGCTGCCGCTGACCCTCACCGGCGCGCGCGATCCCCTGCCGATCCTGTATCGCACGCCGGTGGCCTCGGCCCAGATCAAGTCCGCGGTGCTGCTGGCGGGGCTGGCGGCGCCGGGAATCACCACCGTGATCGAGACCGAGGCCAGCCGCGACCATACCGAACTGATGCTGAAGCACTTTGGGGCGCAGGTCGTCTCAACGCCCGAGGGCAGCCACGGCCGCAAGATCGTGCTGACGGGTCAGCCGGAACTGCACGGCGCCGGTGTCGTGGTGCCGGCCGATCCGTCATCGGCGGCGTTCCCGATCGTCGCGGCCCTGATTGTCGAGGGCTCGGATCTCATTCTGTCGGACGTCATGACCAATCCGCTGCGCACCGGCCTGTTTACGACGCTGCGCGAAATGGGCGCGTCGATCGAGGAAAGCGAGGTTCGCGGCGATGCCGGCGAGCCGATGGCCCAGTTCCGGGTCCGCGCCTCGAAACTGCGTGGCGTCGAGGTGCCGCCGGAGCGGGCGCCCTCGATGATCGACGAATATCTGGTGCTGGCGGTGGCGGCCGCCTTCGCCGAAGGCACCACGATCATGCGCGGCCTGCAGGAATTGCGGGTCAAGGAATCCGACCGGCTGGAGGCCACCGCCGCCATGTTGCGCGTCAACGGCGTCCAGATCGAGATCGTGGGCGACGATCTGATCGTCGAAGGCAAGGGCCATGTGCCCGGCGGCGGCCTGGTCGCCACCCACATGGATCACCGCATCGCGATGTCGGCGCTGGTGATGGGGCTGGCCTCCGACAAGCCGGTCAGGGTCGACGACACCGCTTTCATCGCCACTTCATTTCCGGATTTCATCCCGATAATGCGCGGGCTCGGCGCGGAGTTTTCATGAGGGGCGCGTGATGGCTGCAGCCTTCGACCGGGACGCGCTGCTGGACGCATTCGACCAGATCGGTCGCGCGGCGGTGGAAGCTGGAACGAAGCTGCAGATCGCGGTCTACGGCGGCTCGGCGCTGATGCTGGCGAGTAATTTCAGGTTTGCCACGGAGGATGTCGTTGTCTCCCAACTTGAACATCCGCTGCCCGACTGGCTGGCAGCTGTCGTACACAACATCGCAGAGAAAAATCGCTGGCAGCCCGACTGGTTCAATGACGGGGTCGCATTCCATCTCAGTTCACTCGCGGATCGCGCGATCGACCATCTGGAGTTCGGGACGTTTCCGAGAGACGAAACTCCGCCGGGACTTGCGGTTTCGGTGCCATCGGCAGAATACTTGCTCGCCTTGAAGCTCAAAGCTGCGCGGATCCTGGACCCGGTCCGAGGCGAAGCCGAGCGGCTCGATATTCTCAATCTGATGCAAGTTGTCGGCATCTCGACGGTAGAGGGTGCAATAGCGTTGCTTGGAAAGTATTTTCCGGTAAGTGCCGCCGCCTCCGGGAAGCAGCTTTTTCTATTGAAGAACATGAACCGTGAGGGAGGCATCGATGCGCCCAAATACCCTCGCTGATGCCGTCGAAAGCATTCAGGCCAGTTCACCACGCGATACCGTCCTGGCTGAGTTCGTCGACACCTTCGACTTGGCGAAAACCGACCAGGATCGCTATGCGTCGATCGAGCGGGAGCCGAAGCTGACCGGCGACGTCAAACTTGATGCGCTTGTCGGCGCGATCGCCGAATACCTCGCCAAGCAGCGCAGGCTCGGTCGTGTTCCGCATTGGGCGTCTGATCCGGCGCGTCGGTTGACCAGTCCGTGGTTTACGACGGCCTCGCCGTCGGACGCCATGCGGGAATACCTCACCTTCGCCAGTCCGGCCGAATTTGCGTCGCGCAACATCTTTACCGAGGAACGGCCGCTGCGGCGGGCCCGTGGCCCGCAACCAGCGAAACAAAGGCCAGCATGATCATCGCCATCGACGGACCCGCAGCCTCGGGCAAGGGCACGCTGGGCAAGCGGCTTGCCCATCACTACCACTATCGTCATCTAGATACCGGCGTGATCTACCGCGCGGTGGCCAAGGCGCTGCTGGATGCCGGGGCCGACCTCACCGACGAGAACCTTGCGGTGGCCGCCGCGCTGGAACTCGATCCCGAAAAGTTCGGGAATCCGGCGCTCAAGACCCAATTGGTGGGCGAGGCGGCCTCGGTGGTTTCGGCCATCCCCAGGGTGCGGGAAGCATTGATCAATTTTCAGCGGCAATTCGCGGCCGATCCGCCCGGCGCGGTGCTCGACGGCCGCGATATCGGCACCGTGATCTGCCCGCATGCCGATGTGAAGATTTTCGTCATCGCCGACCCCAAAGTCCGGGCCCGGCGCCGGACCCTGGAGGCGAAGGCGCGGGGCGAGCCCGCCGACGAGGCCGCCGTGCTGGCGGATATCCTCCGGCGCGACGAGCGCGACCAGAACCGGGCCACCGCGCCTTTAATTGCCGCGCCGGATGCACACTTGCTCGATAACTCGCATTTGGATATAGAAAGCGGCGTCCGGGCCGCAATCGACATTGTCGAGGCCGTCCGAGCGGGCCGGCATCGGGTTTGAGTGATCCTCAAACGAAACCGCTGCCGTCATTGGAGGAAAGCCCGCTCCAGGTCTTGAACATCGATTCCGAGGCACCTTGCCTCGTTCAGGTTCCGGATAATCAACGTATCGAACGTGCAGGCATGCTGCCGGCCCGCTCTCGCGATTTTTTGCGAGGCGGTCGTCAGGGTTTGCGGAACCCTGACACTTCACGCCCGATACGCCCCTTAACCCGAATGGCCGGCGATACCCGCATCTGGAGAACAAATGGCTTCGACTGCTACTTC
>JBKJUA010000419.1:0-6536 GCA_046590305.1 Bradyrhizobium sp. | reverse complement strand
GCGAGGGCCTCATCGCCGTCCTGTCGGTCAAGATTTCCGATCCGAAGTTTTCCTCGCAGACCAAGGACAAGCTGGTCTCGTCGGAAGTGAAGGGCGCGGTCGAAGGCGTGGTCGCGGCGAAACTGCAGGAATTCCTCGCCGAACATCCGCTCGAGGCACGCGCGATCACGGAGAAGGTCGTCGAGGCCGCTCGTGCGCGCGAGGCTGCGCGCAAGGCGAGGGAGCTGACGCGTCGCAAGGGCGCGCTCGACATCGCCGGCTTGCCGGGCAAGCTCGCCGACTGCCAGGAAAAAGACCCCGCCAAATCAGAACTGTTCATCGTCGAGGGCGACTCCGCCGGCGGCTCCGCCAAGCAGGGCCGCAACCGCGAATTCCAGGCGGTGCTGCCTTTGCGTGGAAAGATCCTCAACGTCGAACGCGCACGCTTCGACAAGATGCTGGGCTCCGAGCAGATCGGCACCCTGATCACGGCCCTCGGCACCGGCATCGGCCGCGACGACTTCGATCTGACAAAACTGCGCTATCACAAGATCATCCTGATGACCGACGCCGACGTCGACGGCGCGCACATCCGCACCTTGTTGCTGACCTTCTTCTTCCGCCAGATGCCGTCGCTGATCGAGGGCGGTTTCCTCTATATCGCGCAACCGCCGCTCTACAAGGTGACGCGCGGCAAGTCCGAGCAGTACCTGAAGGACGAGCGCGCGCTGGAGGACTATCTGATCACGACCGGCCTCGACGACTGCGTGTTCAAGCTGGCGTCGGGCGAGAGCCGCGCCGGCCGCGACCTGCTGGCGTTGGTGGAGGATGCCCGCGCCATCCGCGGCACGCTGCACAATCTGCACAGCCGCTATAACCGCAAGGTGATCGAGCAGGCGGCGATCGCCGGCGTGATGAGCCCGAAGATCACCGGGGACCTCGCCACCGCCAACGCCGCCGCGGATTACATCGCGCGCCGGCTCGACGCGCTGGCCGATGAAGTCGAACGCGGCTGGACCGGGCGCTTCACCGAGGGCGAGGGTTTCCTGTTCGAGCGCACCGTGCGCGGCGTCAAGGACGTCGCCATCATCGACGACGCGCTGCTCGGCTCGGCCGATGCGCGCAAGCTCGACGATTACGCGGCCAGGCTGCAGGAAGCCTATCCGAAGCCGGGGCTGCTGCGCCGCAAGGATACCGAGACCGCGATCCACGGTCCGGTCAGCCTGTTCGAGGCGGTGACCGATGCCGGCCGCAAGGGCGTGTCGCTGCAGCGCTACAAAGGTCTCGGCGAAATGAACCCGGGCCAGCTCTGGGAAACCACCCTCGACACCAACGAACGCTCGCTGCTGCAGGTCAAGATCAAGGAAGTCGACGAGGCCGACGACATCTTCACCAAGCTGATGGGCGACGTGGTCGAACCGCGCCGCGAATTCATCCAGGACAATTCCCTCAGCGCCAATGTCGACGTGTGAGCAACGATCCGGTGTCAGCCCTTCAATACATCGTTGAGGGCGGTCATCGGCTGTCCGGCACCATCGAGCCGTCCGGCAACAAGAACGCGGCCTTGCCGATCATCGCGGCGGCGTTGCTCACCGAACATCCAGTCACCCTCGAAAACGTACCGCGGATTCGCGACACCGAAACGCTGGTCGAGCTGATCCGCTCGGTCGGCGCGTCGGCCGAATGGCGGGCGCGGAATACGCTTTTCATCCACGCCAAAAACATTCGCGCCACCGATCTCGATCCGGTGCTGTGCGCGCGGATCCGCGCCTCGATTCTGCTGGCGGGACCGCTGCTGGCCCGCTGCGGCGAAGTGATGCTGCCGCCGCCCGGCGGCGACGTCATCGGCAGGCGCCGGCTCGACACGCATTTTCTGGCCTTCGAACAGCTCGGCGCCACGGTCACCGCCACCGATCGGCTCGAATTTCGCGCCGGCATGCTCAGGGGCGCCGACGTCTTCCTCGACGAGCCCAGCGTGACCGCCACGGAAAACGCGCTGACGGCCGCCGTGGCGGCGCACGGCACCACCTATTTGCGCAACGTCGCCTCCGAACCGCATGTGCAGGACCTCGCGCATTTCCTGGTCGCGCTCGGCGCCCGCATCGAGGGCATCGGCACCAACACCATGATCGTGCACGGACCGGCGACGCTCGGCTCCGCCAGCTATACGATCCAGCCCGATCATATCGAGGTCGGCTCGCTGATCGGGCTCGCCGCGGTGACACGTTCGCCGCTGCGGATCGCGCGGGCCGGCGTCGGGCATCTGCGCTCGATCCGGATGGGCTTCGAGCGGCTCGGCATCGTCTGCGAGGTCGAAGGCGACGACCTCATCGTGCCGTCGAACCAGACCCTCAAGATTAGGGACGATTTCGGCGGCCATGTGCCAAAACTCGAGGATCAGCCGTGGCCGGCATTCCCGGCCGACCTGATGTCGATCGCGATCGTTACCGCGACCCAGTGCGACGGCGTCATCCTGATGTTCGAGAAGATGTTCGAGTCGCGGATGTTCTTCGTCGACAAGCTGATCGCAATGGGCGGGCGCATCGTGCTGTGCGATCCGCACCGCGCCATCGTGGCCGGCCCGAGCCGGCTGCGCGGTGCGCTGATGACATCGCCCGACATCCGCGCCGGCATGGCGATGCTGCTGGCCGCGGTGTGCGCCAAGGGCGTCAGCACCATCAACAACGCCGACCAGATCGAGCGCGGCTATGAACGCATCGACGAGCGCCTCAACGCGCTTGGGGCGAGAATCACGCGGGTGCCGGAGCGCGACGCGTGAGTGACGGTACGTCGACAGACTGAATCTACTCATTTCGCTAAATGAGTACATTTAAGTACGCGCAACTGATCTTCTGGCTTTCACGTCACCTTTCGCTCAAGCCGCCATGTTAGTGTCACCCCATGACATCCCTTGATAAAATCGAGCAGGCCCCGGCCGGCGCGACCACGCGCGGCAGCCGCCTCACGCTCGAGCTGACCGAGACGCTGAAGCTCGCGGTGCCGATCGCGCTGACGCAGCTCGGGCAGATCGCGATGATGACCACCGATCTGGCGCTGGTCGGACGGCTCGGCGACGGCGCCGTGGCCGCCGCGGCGCTGGCGAGTTCGGTGTTCTTCATGTCCTTCACCTTCGGCATGGGATTGGTGTCCGCGGTGGCGCCGCTGGCGGCGCAGGCCTTCGGCGCGCGCAACCCGCGAATGGTGCGGCGTTCGCTGCGCGTCGGGCTGTGGGCCGCGCTGATGATTTCGCTGCCGATGATCCTGCCGCCGCTGTACGGCGAACAGATCCTGTTGATGCTCGGTCAGGCTCCGGCCACCGCGCGGCTGGCGCAGGAATATCTGCTGGGCCTGGCGTGGGGCATTGCGCCGGCGCTGTGGTTTCTCGCCATCCGCGGCTTCATGGGCGCGGTCAACCGGCCGGAGCCGGGATTGTGGATCACGCTGGTGGCGATCCCGGCCAATGCCGTGCTGGTCTATCTCCTGATCCACGGCGAATGGGGATTGCCGCGGCTGGAGCTGTTCGGCGCCGGCCTCGCCACCACCATCATCAATTTCGGCATGTTCCTGGCGGCGCTGTGGTTCGCGCACAGCCGCCGGCCGTTCCGGAAATATCACGTGCTCGGCCGAATCTGGCGCATCGACTGGATGCTGATGCGGCAGCTGATCGTGATCGGCGCGCCGATCTCGATCTCGTTCCTGCTGGAATACGGTTTGTTTTCCGCCGCAGCCCTGCTGATGGGCCTGATCAGCACCACCGCGCTGGCGGCGCACCAGATCGCGCTGCAGGTGACCGCCATCCTGTTCATGGTTCCGTTCGGCATCGGCATCGCAGCCACCGTGCGGGTCGGCCATGCCGTCGGCCGCAACGATGCCGCGGCGGTCAGGCGGGCCGGCTTCGTCGCCACGCTGCTGGGCATGGCGCTGGTTTCCGCGCTGACGCTGGCGGTGATCCTCGCCCGGTTTGAGATCGCGCGCTTCTTCTTCGGCGAGGCGGTGGAGAGCGCAGGTCTCGTCATTGAACTCACGGCCACGCTGCTGATGGTCGGCGCCACGTTTTTTGTCGCCGACGGTATCCAGACGGTCGCCGCCGGCGCGTTGCGCGGCATGAACGACACGCGGATACCGCTGTTATTCGCGGCGATCAGCTACTGGCTGATCGGATTTCCCGCCGCCTGGGGACTCGCCTTCTGGGCCGGATGGGGCGCGATCGGGGTCTGGATCGGGCTGTCCTGCGGCACCGCTGTTTATGCCGTGCTGCTGGTGTTGCGCTTCCGGCTGCTGGCTAACCGGCTGGCATCGGTGCGATAAGGAGTGATGATTAAAATTCGCGAGATCAAACCGACCGTCGATGCCGATGCCCTGCTGGCCGGCGCGCAATTTTCGGACGCCTTCGGCCTCGAGGTCGACGGCCACACGCTTGATGCACGGCAGGCCACAGAGCGGATGGTCGGCCGCGCGCCGCGATGGATCGACGCGCTGGTGACACTGCGCAACATCCTGGTCACGCCGTTCGGCCTGAAGACATCGGGCGCCGTGGCGACCGCGCTGCGGGACATGATCGGAATATTTCCGGTCATCAGCCAGACGCCGGACCGCCTCGTCGCCGGCTTCAACGACACCCACCTGGATTTCCGTGTCGTGGTCGATGTCGCAATTCATGGCTCCGGCCAGCAGGTCACCGCGACCACGCTGGTCAAGACGCACAATCGGCTCGGGCGGACTTACCTCGCGATCATCCTGCCGTTTCACCGGCTCGTGGTCCGCAGCATGCTGCGCCAAGTTGCGGCCTGACCGCGGTGCATCGCCTGTATCGCTTTGGCCCGCATGGACGCCTGGCTGCGCCCGTGCTTTGTTCCCGTCCATCACCGGCGTAACGAGGCTCCATGACATTATCCGTCGATTTGTTCTTTTCGTTCCGAAGTCCTTACAGCTATCTCGCGCTGCCCAGGACGCGAAAGATGATCGACGATTACGACGTGACGCTGAGCCTGCGCCCGGTCTATCCGCTGGCGGTGCGGGTGCCCGGATTCTTCAAGCGCGCCAATCCGCAATTCGCCCGCTATGTGGTGCTCGACTCCAGCCGCGTCGCCAGGCACGAAAACATCCCGTTCCGGTTTCCCCGTCCCGACCCGATCGTACAGGACATGACGACGCTGGATGTCGCGGAACATCAGCCCCACATCCACCGCCTGACGCGGCTCGGCGCCGCAGCTCAGCTGGAAGGCCGCTCGCTGGAATTTACCGAAGCGATCAGCCGGGTGCTGTGGGACGGCACGGTCAAGGGCTGGAACGAGGGCGATCACCTCGCCCGCGTCGCAAGCGCCGCCGGCTTCGACCTAGCCGCCATGGACGCTGCAATTACCGCCGACCCTGACCGCTACGAACTGATAATTTCGGGCAACGAAGCGGCCCACGCGGCTTCCGGCCACTGGGGCGTGCCGACCTTCGTGTTCGAGAACGAGCCGTTCTTCGGCCAGGACCGCATCGACATGCTGATCTGGCGGATGGAAAGCAAGGGCCTGACCCGCCGCGGCTGATGCCGGGATCGCCGCAACGGCAGGAACCAAGGGTCTCCCCGACGGTTATCGACGGTGGCATCCACCGACATACCTTCCGACAGTGACGAGACCAAAGCGGCTTTGGCGCGCGCTTTCGATGAGGTCTGGGAGCGGTTTCTTGCGATCGAGGGGGACGAAGCCGATACCGTTGAAAATCGCCGGCGGCTTGCCGCACGGATCGTCGGACTGGCGCGTTCCGGCGAGATCGACGAAAACGAACTGGTCGAGGCCGCATTGATCCACATCCGCGTGCTCGCGGAAGCCGCCCGCCTCGGCGGCCGAAACAGCCCTGACATGGCGTTCGCGGCGGAAGTCCCGCCGGGAGCGCAGGGCGGGCATGCGTTTACGCCGGAAACCATCGCCACGATGTCGACGGCGCTCAATCTCTGCCTCGATGAATTGCCGTTCCGGATCCCCACGGACGCCCTGAAACTGCTGTCGAGCAGCATTCTCGAAGCGGCTTCGCGCGGCGAGCGGGATTCCGGGCGCCTGCGCCTTCACGCGCTCGAGGCGCTGAAGACCCGACAATAACGGCAGCCTTCGGATCATCCCGGCTTGAACAGTCGGTATCATGCGAATAGTTTGCCGGTCCGGGTCCAAGGAACAAATAACATGGCCAATGAAACCGCAATCCTCGCCGCCTACGTCGCCAACCTGAAATTCGACGATATTCCGGACGAGGTGCTGGCGCGCGCCAAGGTGCTGACGCTGGATTTTCTCGGCAGCGCGATCCGGGCGCGGCGCGACGCTGAATCCACGGCGTCGCTGCTTGGGATGCTGGAAGCGCTGGCGCTCGACGGCAAGGGCGAAACCACCGTATTCGGCGACAGCAAGACCTGGACGCCGGCGGTGGCGGCGCTGCTTAACGGCGCGCTCGGCCATTCCCTCGATTTCGACGACACCCATGCGGATTCCTCGCTGCATCCAAGCGCGCCGGTGGTTCCGGCCGCGTTCGCGATCGGCGAGATGGTCGGCGCGTCGGGCCGCGACGTGCTCACC
>JBKJUA010000393.1:0-2661 GCA_046590305.1 Bradyrhizobium sp. | reverse complement strand
CGCGAAAAACATCCCGACGCGATCCTGCTCTCGGCGACGTCTGCGCAAGACGTGGCGGCGTTGCGCGAGACCATCATCGCGTTCTTCGAGGCGTCGATGGTGGAAGACGAGTTGATGTTGCCCTATGCGAAGCAGGGACTGCTCAGCGATGTCTACGAGAACGCCCGCGTGCTTTCCGAAGACTACGATGCCAACGGCCGGGTCATGCGGGTGCGTGGCCTGCCGGCCGCGATCGCGCGGTTGCGACGAACGCTGGCGGGTTAGAGTTGACGGGCTGATTTGCTTTGGAAGGCGCTGGCCGGGAAATCACCGGAGGAAATGGCGCGCTCGGAGAGATTCGAACTCCCGACCCTCGGAATCGAAATCCGATGCTCTATCCAGCTGAGCTACGAGCGCATCAATGTTTTCAATGTGTTAGCGCGGATGCCTGATTTCGTAGGCCAACTATCCAAGCACTGAAAACGGTGCCGAACTGCGTTCGACGGCTCCGATTACCAGACTTGATCGAGAAGGGCTATCCCACACCCTGATGCGCTCCATGAACGCGCCTCACAAGGCCGGCGCATTTCGCTGGTGTCCATTGGTCGCAATCCGGACCGGTGGGATTTGGCCGTCAAGCCAGTCCTGCTCGATCGCGAGGGCTCTCCAGGCGGCCTCCATGCGTTTGTAGCGCTTATGGCTGGGCTCGCCTGGCGCTCGCTCGGCCATGCGGGCGCAGTTCTCGGCGTTCTCCAGGAAATGTTGTGACTGCTTCATAGATGCCTCCCCTTTGAACTGACATAGGAGGCGGGTAGTCGTTTGCAACGGAACGGATGATGACACTTTGTCCACGCAGATGAATAGCGGTTCAGACCGGCTTGCAGTGCGTGCCGAAGTGAAATTACACGCCGCCTTACCAGTCCGCCGGATCAGCAGCAGCGTCCGGGGGACCGCGGCCCGGCCGGAGGGAGCGCTTGAAGCCTCACGAACGAGTTGAGATATTCGATATTGGCGCAAAATTGGGTTCCGTCCGAGGGAAATTCCTCCTGAATGTGAGCAAATCGTCTCCAGATGCCCCTTTTTCGCCCTTTCGGAATGCTTAACGAAATTCTAACTTAGTGCCGCCAGAGTTCTGCCGCCTGGTCCGTTGAGGGCCGATTGTTGTTCCGTCTACCTGGTTTTCGATCAATCCATGCGCATCACACTTCTACCCTTGCTGTTGCTCTGTCTGCTGGTTGCGTCGCCGGCGCGCGCCGACCTGCGGATTACCCGGGATCACGGCGGCTATGTCACCGAGTACAAGGCGAAGTACGAGCGCATCCGCGACCGCAAGGAGCGCGTCATCATCGACGGCATCTGCAACTCGGCCTGCACCATGGTGTTCGGCATCGTGCCGATGAACAAGGTCTGCGTGACGCCGCGCGCCAGTCTCGGTTTCCACCAGGCCTACTATGACAAGGCGTTCACCTTCGGCATCAAGGTCACCAGCTCGGAAGGAACGTCGGATCTGATGTCCTATTACCCGCAGCCGGTGAAGGACTGGATCCGCCGCAATGGCGGGCTGACCACCGACATGAAGAAGATCAAGAACGGTACGGACATGTGGAAGATCGTCGATCCCTGTCCGGAAGAGTTCTTCTGATCCGCTCAGGCCAGATCGATCGTCCCTGACATGACAGGCACGCAGCGACCGCCGATATAGGTCGCGGTAACCGTGCCGTTTTTCTTGTCTGCCTCCGCCTGCAGGATGCTCGGCCGTCCCATCTCCACGCCTTGCGCGATGGTCTTCGACAGCGAAAGGTTCGCTTCCGGGCGCAAATGGGCAAGCAGGCCGATCAGCGCGACGTTGGCCGCGCCGGTCGCCGGATCCTCGGGAATGTTGAGGTGCGGCGCGAACATCCGGGCCCGGATATCGATATCGCCCTCATGGACCTGGGCGTAGAGCATGATACTGACGGCCGGCTGTTTGCTCACGTCCAGCCGGAACACATCGTTGTTCGGGCTTGCACCGATCAGTGCGGGGCGGCTCTTCAGTTCGGCCAGAATGAACGGGGCGCCGCAGGACGCGATACGCGGGCGATGATGGATGGTCTCGATCTCGGCCAGCAAGATTCCGCAAGCCGAGGCCACGAGCTCGCCCGCAACTTCCGCCCCCACCGAGAGCGGTTGCGGAGAGGCGATTTTCGAACCCACTACGGTCGCGCCCTCCCGCAGGATCTGGATCGGGACCAGTCCGGCTTTTTCCTCAAAGACAACGCGATCACCGCTGACGGGCCGGCCGTAACTGGTGCCGGCGCGGGCCAGCACGAAGGCGGTGCCGACATTGGGATGGCCTGCGAACGGCAGTTCGCTGCGCGGGGTGAAGATCCGCACTTCGGCCGTATGCGCGGCGTCCCTCGGTGGCAACACGAAGGTCGTCTCCGCCAGATTGAACTCGGCGGCGATGGCCTGCATCTGCCCGGCCGACAGCCCTTCGGCGTTCAGGACGACGGCCAGCGGATTGCCGACGAATTGCGTGCCGGTGAACACATCGACGGTCTGAAATTGCAGGCGCATCAGCCACTCCTAGAACGTCACCACGCCGCGGATCGATTCGCCGCGTTTCATCAGTTCGAATGCGGTGTTGATCTCGGGCAGCGGCATCACATGGGTGATCATCGGATCGATCTCGATCTTGCCCTG
>JBKJUA010000294.1:0-2934 GCA_046590305.1 Bradyrhizobium sp. | reverse complement strand
GGTTTCGGTCGAGCCATAGACCTGCAGCACCGGCACCCCGCGATTGACAAAGCGTTCAATCAGATGCGGCGGCACGATGGTCGATCCGGTCGAGATCGCCTTCAACGAGGTGAGGTCAGTGGCGGCCCAGTCCGGATGGTCCGTCACGGCCTGGATGATCGCGGGCACCAGCACCGTCAGGGTCGGACGGTCGCTCTCGAAGGCGGCGAGTGTCGTGTCCGGCATGAAGCGCGAATGGATGGTCACGGTGGCGCCGATGTGCAGCGCCGGCGTGGTCTGGATATTGAGGCCGCCGACATGGAAGAAAGGCAGCACGGTCAGCACGTGATCGTCGGAGGTGAGGCCGTGCATGTGCTGGCTCATCACGCCGTTCCACAGCAGCGCTTCCTGCCGCAAGACCGCGCCCTTGGGGCGTCCTGTGGTGCCGGAGGTATAGACGATCAGCAGCGGGCAGGAGAGGTCGGAGTGCGGATTGCGGCCGTCACCGCTTGCACGGCTCAGCAACGCGTCGAACGCTATTCCCGACGGCGGCGCGAAATCCAGCCCGACGATGCTGGCCTCGGGCAGGGCTTGCTCCAGCGCGGGCAGAACTCCCGCAAAGGCCTGTTCCAGCGACAGTACCTTGATCGAGGCGTCCGACAGGATGAACAATTGTTCGGGCACCGCGAGCCGCCAGTTCAGCGGCACCAGCATGGCGCCGAGCCGCGCGCAGGCATAGAGCAGCACGAGGTAGTCCGGCCGGTTCAGGCTGAGGATCGCGACGCGGTCGCCGCGGCTGACACCGAACTCGGCCTTCAACGCCCGCGCCGTCAGTTCGATGCGGGCGCCGAGTGCCGCGTAGCTGAGAACGTCACCCTCGAAGATGGTCGCGGGCTTGTCCGGCGTGAATGCCACGTTCCGTTCGATGAGATCGGAAAGGTTCATGGTCGAACTAGTCGTCCGTCTCGCCGGTCTCGTACAGCGCTTCGCGGCCGATGCGGTCGAGACAGAGTTCGGCGGTCCATGGCAGCATCAGCGAACCGCAGCGGCTGTCGCGATAGATCCGTTCCAGCGGCAGCGACTTCAGCATTGCCTGACCGCCGCAGGTGCGGATCGCCAATGTGGCGATCTCGCTGGCGCCTTCCATGACGGAATATTGCGCGGCGTAAGCGCGCAGCACCTGCTCCTTGCCCGGATTGGGGCCGGCCTCGGTGACCGCCTGAAACCAGATCGCCTTGATCTGTTCCAGCTTGATCTGCATCTGCGCCACCGCGATCTGCTTGGTCGGATACATCCGCCGCTTGACCGGCGGCGTGCCCGGCACCTCGCCGCGCAGATAGCGCACGGTGAAATCATAGGCGGCTTGCGCGAGGCCCATATAGGTCGGCGACAGCGTCAGGAACATGTGCGGCCAGCGCATCGCTGCCTGAAAATATACCCCGCGCGGCATCAGCGCCGCATCGTGAGGCACGAACACGTCCTTGAACAGCAGCGTGCGCGATACCGTGCCGCGCATGCCGAGTGGATCCCAGTCGCCGACCACCGATATGCCCTGCGCCCTGGCGGGCAGGGCGAGATAGAGCGTGTTGCGGCGCGAGGCTTTCTCACCCTCCGCGATCTCGGTGCAGAGCACGCCGTAATAATCGGCGTGGCCGGCGAGCGAGGCAAAGATCTTCTTGCCGTTGACGAGCCAGCCGCCCTCGACCGGCTTCGCCTCGGTGCCGAATGCGACGCCGCCGGCCGCGGCCGCGCCGCCTTCCGAGAATGGCTGCGAATAGACCGCGCCGTCGCCGACGATGCGCTTGTAGTGTACGGCGCGCCGCTGCTCGTGCTCGTCGCGGGTGGCGGCATCCATGTCGAGGTCGTCGGCCAGCGGCCCGGACCACAGCGTGGAGCAGACATGCATGTTCCAGGTCAGCGCGGTAGCGCCGCAATAGCGTCCGATTTCGGCGGCGGCCAGCGCATAGGTCTGATAGCCGGCGCCGAGGCCACCATGCTTTTTGGGAATGGCGATGCCGAGCAGGCCGGCATGGTGCAGGTCGCGGTAATTCTCGGTCGGGAATTTTGCCTCGCGGTCATAGGCCGCGGCGCGGCCCGCAAACACCGCCTGGCCGAGCTGGCGCGCGCGCGCGATGATCCCGGCCTGTTCGTCGTTGAGGCGGAATGCATGCGGATCGAAGATCGGCGCGTCCAGAACTACTCCGTCGATCGCTGCTGCGCTCTTGCCTACCTGTACCGTCATGCCGTCACTCGGGTTGTCGCCACATGAGCCCCAAGGAATTGATCCAGCGCGGCGTTGAACTCACCGGGCCGCTCCAGATTGGCGAGATGGCCGACGCCTTCGAGCTCAACGTATCTTGCCCTTGGAATATAGGTCGCCATCTTCGCCATCATCGGCGCCGGGGCATTGTTGTCCTTCGAGCCCGACAGTACCAGCGTCGGCACCGCGATATTCTTCAGGGCGTTGCGCTGGTCGAACCCCAGCAGCGCCAGCATGGTCGCGCGATAGGTCGCCTCGGGAACGGCGGCCATGCAGTCGCGTGCCAGCACCATGCCGCCGGCGTCGGGACCGTCACCGACCAATTCCTTGACCAATGTCGGCGCCAGCGAAACCATCGTTGCGCCGCGATCGAGCGGGCCGAGCCGGGCGTCGATAAAGGATTTCTGCCAGTCGCCGTCGAGCTTGCCGAATGCCGGGCTGGTCTGCGCCAGCACCACCGCGCTGGTGATATCAGGGCTGGTCGCCAGCAACTGCTGGACGATCATGCCGCCGATCGAATGTCCGACCAGGATGGGCTTTGTGGCGCCGACCTGTTGCAGGAAATCGCGCAAGGCGTCGGCGAGGGCGACAATGCGGACGGCGGTCAGCGGTGCCGAGCCGCCATAGCCCGGCATGTCCCAGGCGATGGCGCGATAGCGAGCACTGAAGGCCTCGATCTGGCCGCGCCATGCCCG
>JBKJUA010000232.1:0-15577 GCA_046590305.1 Bradyrhizobium sp. | reverse complement strand
CCGATCCAGGCCGACAAGCGCATGCGCGTCGACGTCAAGGCGCCCGGCATCATCCCGCGCAAATCGGTCAACGAGCCGATGGCAACCGGCCTGAAGGCGATCGACGCCCTGATCCCGGTCGGCCGCGGCCAGCGCGAACTGATCATCGGCGACCGTCAGACCGGCAAGACCGCGATCGCGCTCGACACCATTTTGAACCAGAAGCCGCTCAACGCGCAGACCGACGAGAAGATCAAGCTGTATTGCGTCTATGTCGCGATCGGCCAGAAGCGCTCCACCGTCGCGCAGTTCGTCAAGGTGCTCGAAGAACAGGGCGCGCTGGAGTACTCGATCATCGTCGCGGCCACCGCGTCGGATCCGGCACCGATGCAGTATATCGCGCCGTTCACCGGCTGCACCATGGGCGAATATTTCCGCGACAATGGCATGCACGCCGTCATCATCTATGACGATCTGTCGAAGCAGGCCGTCGCCTACCGCCAGATGTCGCTCTTGCTGCGCCGCCCGCCGGGCCGCGAAGCCTATCCCGGTGACGTGTTCTACCTGCATTCCCGCCTGCTGGAACGCGCAGCCAAGCTCAACGAGGATCACGGCTCCGGTTCGCTGACCGCGCTGCCGATCATCGAGACTCAGGCCAACGACGTCTCTGCCTACATCCCGACCAACGTGATCTCGATCACCGACGGGCAAATATTCCTGGAGACCGACCTGTTCTTCCAGGGCATCCGTCCGGCGGTGAACGTCGGCCTGTCGGTGTCGCGCGTCGGATCGTCGGCGCAGACCAAGGCGATGAAGAAGGTCGCCGGCAAGATCAAGGGCGAGCTGGCGCAATACCGCGAAATGGCGGCCTTCGCGCAGTTCGGCTCCGATCTCGACGCTTCGACGCAGCGCCTGCTGAACCGCGGCTCGCGTCTCACCGAACTCCTGAAGCAGCCGCAGTTCTCGCCGCTGAAGATGGAAGAGCAGGTCTGCGTGATCTGGGCCGGCACCAACGGCTATCTCGATGCGCTCCCGCTCAGCAAGGTGCGCGCCTTCGAAGACGGCCTGCTGTCGCTGCTGCGCGGCAAGAACATCGAAATCCTCAACAGCATCCGCGAAAGCCGCGATCTCAGCGACGACACCGCGGGCAAGCTGAAGGCGGTTGTCGAAGGTTTCGCCAAGACGCTTGTTTGATTTGGACGCTTGCTTGATGGGCCGTCATGGCCCGGCCTTAACGCCGGGCCTGATGAAAGAGAGGCTTGCGGTCGGATCGTAGCGATCGGATCGTCGGGGTGAACTAAGAATGGCTTCACTGAAAGACATGCGGGTCCGCATCGCCTCCACCAAGGCGACGCAGAAGATCACCAAGGCCATGCAGATGGTCGCAGCGTCCAAGCTGCGCCGCGCGCAGACCGCCGCGGAAGCGGCGCGGCCCTACGCGGAAAAAATGGATGCGGTGATCTCCAACATTGCGACCGCTGCTGCAGGTTCGCCCGGTGCACCGGCGCTGCTGGTCGGTACCGGCAAGGAACAGGTCCATCTCCTGCTGGTTTGTACCGGCGAGCGTGGCCTGTCGGGTGCCTTCAACTCCTCGATCGCACGTCTGGCCCGCGAGCGCGCGCTGTCGCTGCTCGGCCAGGGCAAAGAGGTCAAGATTTTCTGTGTCGGCCGCAAGGGCTACGAGCAGCTCCGCCGCCAGTTCGACCGGCACATCGTCGAAAATCTCGACCTGAAATCGGTGCGTCAGCTCGGCTTCATCAATGCCGAAGATATCGCCAAAAAGGTTCTGGCGCGCTTCGATGCCGGCGAGTTCGACGTCTGCACGCTGTTCTACTCGCGTTTCAAATCCGTCATCTCCCAGATTCCGACCGCGCAGCAGATCATTCCGTTGGTGGTGGAAGCGCCGGCCGCGAATGCCGGTCCGGCAACCTCTTACGACTATGAACCGGAAGAAGACGAGATCCTGACGCGCCTGTTGCCGCGCAATCTCGCGGTGCAGATCTTCCGCGCGCTGCTGGAAAACAACGCCTCGTTCTACGGCGCGCAAATGAGCGCGATGGACAACGCTACCCGCAACGCGGGCGACATGATCCGCAAGCAGACCCTGATCTACAACCGAACCCGTCAGGCCATGATCACCAAGGAGCTGATCGAAATCATCTCCGGTGCCGAGGCGCTTTAACGGCGCAGGCGCGATCAAACTGACGGACGCTGAGATAGAATTCGAAGGAGAGAGTTTATGGCTACACCCGCCAACCAGACCGGACGCATCACGCAAGACATCGGCGCCGTCGTCGACGTACAGTTCGAAGGCCATCTGCCGGCGATTTTGAACGCCATCACGACCACCAACGGCAACAACCGTCTGGTGCTCGAAGTTGCGCAGCATCTCGGTGAATCCACGGTGCGAACCATCGCGATGGACACCACTGAAGGGCTGGTTCGCGGCCAGGAAGTCAGCGATACCGGCGGCCCGATCCAGGTGCCGGTTGGCGTCGGCACGCTCGGCCGCATCATGAACGTGATCGGGGAACCGATCGATGAAGGCGGCCCGATCGTCAACGAAGGCCTGCGTCCGATCCATGCGGAAGCGCCGACCTATACCGACCAGGCCACCGAAGCTGAAATTCTGGTCACCGGCATCAAGGTCGTCGACCTCCTGGCGCCTTACGCCAAGGGCGGCAAGATCGGCCTGTTCGGCGGCGCCGGCGTCGGCAAGACCGTGCTGATTCAGGAACTGATCAACAACGTCGCGAAAGCCCATGGCGGCAATTCGGTGTTCGCCGGCGTCGGCGAGCGAACCCGCGAAGGCAACGACCTCTATCACGAGTTCATCGAGTCCAAGGTCAACGCCGACCCGCACAATCCCGATCCGAGCGTCAAGTCGAAATGCGCCCTGGTGTTCGGCCAGATGAACGAGCCGCCGGGCGCCCGCATGCGCGTCGCGCTGTCGGGTCTCACCGTCGCCGAGCATTTCCGCGATCAGGGCCAGGACGTGCTGTTCTTCATCGACAACATCTTCCGCTTTACCCAGGCAGGCTCCGAAGTGTCGGCGCTGCTCGGCCGTATTCCTTCGGCGGTGGGCTATCAGCCCACGCTGGCCACCGACATGGGCGCGCTGCAGGAGCGCATCACCACCACGCACAAGGGTTCGATCACCTCGGTGCAGGCGATCTACGTGCCGGCCGACGACTTGACCGACCCCGCCCCCGCCACCTCGTTCGCGCATCTCGACGCCACCACGGTGCTGAACCGCGCGATCTCCGAAAAGGGTATCTATCCCGCGGTGGATCCGCTCGACTCGACCTCGCGCATGCTGTCGCCGCTGATCGTCGGCGAGGAGCACTACCAGACCGCCCGCATGGTTCAGCAGGTGCTGCAGCGCTACAAGTCGCTGCAGGACATCATCGCCATTCTCGGCATGGACGAACTGTCGGAAGAGGACAAGATCGCGGTCGCCCGCGCCCGCAAGATCGAGCGCTTCCTGTCGCAGCCGTTCCACGTCGCCGAAATCTTCACCGGATCGCCGGGCAAGTTCGTCGACCTCGCTGACACCATCAAGGGTTTCCGCGCCATCTGCGAAGGCAAGTACGATCACCTTCCGGAAGCCGCCTTCTACATGGTCGGTGCCATCGAGGAAGCGGTCGAAAAGGGCAAGCGGCTCGCGGCGGAAGCAGCTTAAGAAGCGAATGGCGAATGGCGAGTGGCGAATAGCTCCTCCTCCTTCGCCACTCGCTATTCGCCACTCACCATTCGCAGGTTCTTCATGGCCACCTTCCACTTCGATCTCGTCTCGCCCGAAAAACTCGCCTTCTCCGGCGAAGTCGATCAGGTCGACGTTCCCGGCATCGAGGGCGATTTCGGCGTACTCGCCGGCCATGCGCCCGTCGTGGCGGTGATCCGTCCGGGAATCCTGACGGTGACCGCAGGCGGCACGCAGCACAAGATCATCGTACTCGGCGGCCTCGCCGAAGTCTCCGACAAGGGCCTCACCGTGCTGGCCGATGTCGCGACCTCGGTGCAGGATCTGGACCGGGCGCAGTTCGCCGATACGATTTCGGGCATGGAAGAAAAGCTCGCCCAGCATGAAGGCTCCGAACTCGATCGCGCCATCGAGCGGCTCGATCACTACAAGAGCATCCAGCATCAGCTCACTTCGACGGCGATGCATTAGGGTCCGATTTAGCTCGGAATCCGACCCGTCATAATCTTCTCATTCGAGCATGCAGGGGCGATCGGTCGGTTCGCGTGCGGGCCGTTAGACCGACTGCCGCTGCGCGAACTTCGCGAACTCCCGCGCCACAATCCGGTACACCTCGCGGCGGAACGGCACCACGAGGTCGGCGACGCGGTCGAGCCCTTCCCAACGCCACTCGTCGAACTCCGCAGGTTGGTCGTTGCGCGGAGTCAGCGGGTCGATGTCGGCGTCAACTCCCGCAAAGCGCAGCGCGAACCATTTCTGGCGCTGGCCGCGGAATTTTGCCAGCCGGTGCGAAGGCGGTCCGTCATAGGCGGGAAACTCATAGGTCAGCCAGCCGGTCTCGCCGAGATAATCGGCGTGCTTGACGCCGGTCTCTTCCCATAATTCGCGCATCACTGCGTCGCGCGGGTTCTCGTCGGCGTCTATGCCACCCTGCGGCATCTGCCATTCCAGACCTGGAAGAATGATCTCCGGTCCGTCGTCCCTGAAGCGCCGCCCGATCAGAACTCCACCGGCGGCGTTGAACAGCGCGATGCCCACATTGGGGCGGTAGGGTTTGCTCACGGACATCCGAAACCTAGCTGCCGGCCAGGTCGGAGAATTCCTTCACCACGCGCTCATAGACCGGGCGCTTGAACGGAACGATCAGGTTGGGCAGATTCTTCATCGGCTCCCAGCGCCAGTTGACGAACTCCGCCTTGTGGCCGCCGCCGGGGATTGCGACATTGATCTCATTGTCCTGCCCGGTGAAGCGGACCGCGAACCATTTCTGGCGCTGGCCGCGATAGCGTCCCTTCCAGGCGCGGCCGGCCACGGTACGCGGAATGTCGTAGATCAGCCAGTCCGAGACTTCGCCGAGCTTCTCGACCGAGCGGACGCTGGTCTCCTCGTAGAGCTCGCGCTTCGCCGCGGCCCAGGTGTCCTCGCCGGGATCGACGCCCCCCTGCGGCATCTGCCAGACATGGGTCTCGTCGACATGCTCGATGCCGCCGGCGCGACGACCGATAAAGACGAGCCCGGCTGCGTTGATCAGCATCATGCCGACGCATGTTCGGTAGGGCAGGTCTTCGTAGCGCGCCATTACGATAAAACCTTTTGCAAACCTCTTGCGGTCAAAGATGCGGATCTGGCGGCAAGACCTCCGGTCCCAAGCCTTGCGGTCCGAAGTCGCGCCAGTCGGTGATCAGCCCGATTTTGATTTCAGCATCGCGGTTGTCAATGGCACAAGCATGATGCCGCGGCTCTCCAGCGCCTTGATCCAGACGCCGATCCGCTCGACCGAGATCGGCAGCGCCGAGGCGACGCCGACGGCGGTGCCACGGTCCCTTGCCAGATTTTCCAGTTTGGCGAGCGCCCGGTCGATCTCGCCCGCGGTCGGCACCGCGTCGATGGCGAAATCGGCCTTGGCGAACGGCATCGCCTGGGCCGCCGCCAGAGCAGGCGCGGTCGAGCGCGGCGCCGAACCGTCGTCGAGATAGCCGAGCCCGCGTTTGGCGGCCTCGCGAATGATCGGCTGCATCACGGGATCGGTGACGACGAAGCGCGCACCCATGAAGTTGGCAATTCCGACGTAGCCCTGAAAGCGGCTGAGATGCCAGTGCAGCCGATCCAGATTCGCATCGGCCGAGAGCGTGGTGAGCAGGGTTTGCGGACCGGGGTCGTTGTCGGGATAGTCGAACGGCTCCATCGGAATCTGCAGCAGGATTTCGTGGCGTTGCGCGCGCGCCCGCTCGGCCAGTTTGGCGGGATCCGAGCCATAGGGCGTAAACGCCAGCGTCACCGCCGGCGGCAGTTTCATGATCGCGTCGGTGGTCTTGGCCGCGCCGACCCCAAGGCCGGCGATCACGATCGACACCACGGGCATCTTCGCCGCCTTGGCGCGGTCGGCTTCGGCGGCATAGACGGTGAACGGCTTTAGTCCATCGGACACGACGGGGATCATGCCGTAGCGTGATTTTTCAAGCAGGCGGGGGTCCACCCCGGCCATGGCGGTGGCCTTGTCGCTGCCGGCCTTGTCGGCGTCGTCGCCGCTGCCGATCACGACGTCCTGGCGCTTGCCGCTGGAGCCGTCGATAATGGTGACGGTCTTTTGGTCGGCCGGTGCGGCCTGCCTGGCGACGGATTTGGCGGCGGGCTCGGCCGCGCCGGAAGGCGCCAGCGCAGCCTTTTCGCCCTGGTCGGCCGGCGTGGCGGGCGGACGCAGCGCGATGCGCGCGACCGGCTCGCCGCCCAGCGGATTGTCGCCGAAGATGGCGAAGCCCGCGAAGACCGCCAGAAACAGGCCCAGCAACACGGCAAGAGCCTGAATACCGGTAAACGGCAGCCGGAAACGGCGCTTGCGGCGCGCCGTCTGCTGTCCGAGCGGTGTGCTCAGATCGTCGGCCGTCTCTGCCATAGGTCTCCCCGAATCAACTGATTCGACGATACCACGGTGGGGCAAGGCCGCAGCAGACGCCACCGCGAGAGTTCAGCGAAAGCGTGGATCAGGCGCGGCCGGGACCCGGTCGGGACCGTCCAGCAAAAAGGGCGGCCCGAAGGCCGCCCTGCTCGCAAGACCCACTGGCGTGGGGTCTGATCAGTTCGCCACCTTGCCGGCGGGCTTGTCGATCGCGGCCTTGTCGCCGGTCGGCGCTGAGGCGTTGACCTTGACGCCGTGCAGCAGGTCGGCCGCCATCTTCAGGGCCTTGTCGTTCTTGGCGTCCGGCGGCACGTAGGATTGCGAGCCGGTCTTCTCGTCGCCCTCGGACTTCAGATGGCCGCGCAGCGAGGCCTCGCCCTTGTTGGTCTCGGCCCGCGCCTTCAGCTCATCGGGCACATCCTGCAGCACCTCGATATCGGGAACGATGCCCTTGGCCTGGATCGATTTGCCCGACGGCGTGAAGTAGCGCGCGGTGGTGAGACGCAGCGCGCCGTTGCCGCTTCCAAGCGGAATGATGGTCTGCACCGAGCCCTTGCCGAACGAGCGGGTGCCGATCAGGGTCGCCCGCTTGTGGTCCTGCAGTGCGCCGGCGACGATTTCCGAGGCCGATGCCGAGCCGCCATTGATCAGAACGATGATAGGCTTGCCCTTGGTCAGATCGCCCGCATGCGCGGCGCGGCGCTGGGTTTCCTCGGCGTTCCGGCCGCGGGTCGAGACGATCTCGCCGCGCTCGAGGAAGGCGTCGGAAACGGTCACCGCTTCCTCCAGAAGCCCGCCCGGATTGTTGCGCATGTCGATGATGAAGCCCTTCAGCTTGTCGGCGCCGATCTGCGTGGTCAGGTTGCCGATTTCCCGCTTCAGGCCTTCGGTGGTCTGCTCGTTGAAGGTGGTGATGCGGATATAGCCGATATCGTCGCTCTCGGTACGCGCGCGGACCGAACGGACGCGGATGTTATCGCGCACCAGGGTGACGTCGATCGGATTGTCCTGGCCCTTGCGAATGATCTTCAGCCGGATCTTGGTGTTGACGGGGCCGCGCATCTTCTCGACGGCCTGATTGAGGGTGAGGCCCTGCACGGCTTCATCGTCGAGATTGGTGATGATGTCGTTGGCCATGACGCCGGCCTTGGAGGCGGGGGTGTCGTCGATCGGCGAGACCACCTTGATCAGCCCGTCTTCCATCGTGACTTCGATGCCGAGACCGCCGAATTCACCGCGGGTCTGCACCTGCATGTCGCGGAAGCTCTTGGCGTCCATGTAACTGGAATGCGGATCGAGGCCGGTCAGCATGCCGCTGATGGCGGATTCGACCAGCTTCGAGTCATCGGGCTTCTCGACGTAGTCGCTGCGGACCCGTTCGAACACATCGCCGAACAGATTGAGCTGGCGATAGGTGTCCGATGTCGCCGCACGGGCGCTCGATCCCATCACGGCGCGGGGCTGGGTCACGAACAGCGTCAACGCCGCGCCGGTAGCGGCGCTAAGGAGAATTACAGAAGTCTTGCGCATCATCCGCGAACCTTTTCGCCTTCACTTGCGGCCCACCATGGACCTGAATCGATTGGAGTGCCGTCCTTACGGAACTCGACATAGAGCACGGGCTGACTCGCGTTGGTCGCGAGGATGGATGCAACCTGGGATCTCGATCCCATGGTCGCGACCGGCTCCCCCGTAACTACAAACTGGCCAATGTTAACCGAAATGCGCTCCATCCCGGCGATCAGGACATGATACCCGCCCCCGGCGTTGAGGATCAAGAGTTGTCCGTAGCTGCGGAACGGCCCGGCGTAAACAACCCAGCCGTCACACGGTGTTGTGACCTGGGCGCCGACCCGGGTTGCCAAAGAAATGCCTTTTTCTACGCCACCAGCGCCGTCGGAACCGCCATAATCGCGAATCTTGCTGCCGTTAACCGGCATTGCGAATAGGCCCTTGGCGGAGGCAAAGGCAATGGCCGGGGTCATCCGGGCGGGGTCCTTCAGCGCCCCCAGATGAGGCTTGCCGGTCGGGGCGCCCTTCAGATTGGCGGTCGCGGCCGCCTTCGCGGCGCTCTTCAAATCCTGCTCCATTTTGCCGATCAGGCCCTGCAGACTGTCGACCTGCCGGGATAGTGCGATGGCGCGGGCGCCTTCCGCATCCATGTCCTTCTCGGCCGCGCTCTGCTTGCGCTGCCGCTCGTCGACCAGCGCGGCCATCCGGGTCTGGTCGTCCCGGAGCTTGTCGCGGTCGGCCGCAAGCCGGTCGCGCTCGGTGGCGATGGTCTTGCGCAGCGTCACCAGCTCGGTGAGGTCGCCGGCCAGTTTTTCCGCGCGCCCGCGCAATTCGGGGACCACCGATCCCAGCAGCATGGCGGTACGCAGCGATTGCAGCGCGTCTTCCGGCCGCACCAGCAGCGCCGGCGGTGTGCGCCTTCCCGCGCGCTGCAGCGCCGCCAGCACTTCGATGATTTCGGAACGGCGCGACTCCAGCGAGCCGCGCATTTGCTGCTCGCGGCTGTCGAGCGGCCGCAGCCGCGCTTCGGCATCGCCGATCCGGGTCTCGACGCCGCGCACCTGGGCGGCGATGTCGATCAGCTGCGCATTGAGCTTGCTGCGATCCTGTCCGATCGCGGCGATATCGGCCTTGAGCTTCGCCTGCAGTTCAGCGGCGCTCTTTTGCTGCGCGCGGGTGGCTTCGAGCTCCTGCTCGCGTAGCTTGATGGCGTCGGGTGAAGCCGAAATGGTCTGCGGCGGGACTGCCGCGGCCTGGGCTACCGCCGGTGCCAGATGGATGCCGGCAAAGCCGGCAGACAACAAGGCGATGGAAAGCGGAATGCGGACCGAACACAGCCGGCCGCGACGGCCGGTGTCTGGGTACGATTGGCTGTTCCGCGTTGGCTGCATCGATCCCGATCTGTGCTCTAAATCTTTGGTTTGACGCGTTTTCTTCACGCGAACCGGTATCCACTTCGATCGAAAACGCTACGGCGTCAGGCGCGGTGATAGGGGTGGCCCGCCAGTATGGTCGCGGCCCGGTAAATCTGTTCCAGAAGCATCACGCGAACCATTTGGTGCGGCCAGGTCGCGGCGCCGAACGCAACGCACAGTTTAGCCTTGCGCCGCAAATCGGGCGAAAGTCCGTCCGCGCCGCCGATCGCGAAAATAGTGTTGGCGGCGGCCTCGTCGCGCCAGCGGCCAAGATGCCGGGCGAAGGCGGCGCTGTCGATATTTTCGCCGTGCTCATCCAGCGCCACCAGCACGGATTTCTCGGGGATTGCGGCCGAAATCGCCGCGGCTTCCTCCGATATCCGCGAGGTGGCGTCGCGCCCGCGGCTTTCCGGAATTTCATGAATGTCGAGCCCGCGAAAGCCGAGTTTGCGGCCGATGTCGCCGAATCGCTCGCGGTAGCGCTCCGCAAGTTCCCGCTCCGGACCCTGCTTGAGCCGGCCGATTGAGATGACGACGAGGCGCATATCTTTAATTCCACGCGCATTGGCGCGCCGCACGTTACCGTGCGCTCAGCCGATTCACGTCGGCGCAACCGGTCGGCGCAAACCGATCGCCCCAAACCAATTGCTACGTCGCCGCCGCCGTCGGGCCCTGGGTCCACAATCTCTCGAGATTGTAGAATTCGCGCACCTCGGGCCGGAACACGTGCACGATCACATCGCCGGAATCGATCAGCACCCAGTCGCAATTGGGCAAGCCCTCGATGTGAAGGCTCCTGATTCCGTTTTCCTTGAGGCTCTTGGCGACATTCTCCGCGATCGCGCCGACATGCCGGTTGGCCCGGCCTGACGTGACGATCATGTAGTCGGAAAATGCCGATTTGCCGCGAAGGTCGATGGTGACCGTTTCTTCCGCCTTCATATCGTCGAGGCGGGAGAGGATCAGGTTCAGGGTCTTGTCGGCGTCGGGTAGCGCCTTCAAGGCCACGGCTTTGGTCGATGTTTTACGCGCGGTTTTGGGGGCGGTTTTTGCGGCCGTTTTCGCAACCTTGGGTAAAACAGACTTGGACAATACAGATGTGGTCAGGGACCATTCCTTTCACTGTATCGCGAACACCGAATCCTGGCGTCCACGGGCTATTCTAGGCATGTGGGGTTAATGGTTTCAATATTCCAGTGAACCCCGGCTCTCACTTCCATTCCGACTGTTACTTCTTTGTCTTCCAGCTGCCGTCCGGGTTCCGCAGCCCGGTCGATGACAGGTTCAGTTTCATGCCGGTCAGAAACACCCAGGCCGGCGCGCGCTGGTCTGCCAGCCGGACGGCCTGATTCTCGGGCAGGCGATAGCGCGCCAGCGCCTGGGCCGCGGGTGCCGCCAGCGCGCGAAAGCTTTGCGGCGGACGGTCGATCACCGCGATCGGCATCTCGGAGGCGATCCGCCGCCAGTTCTGCCAGCGGTGAAATTGCGCAAGGTTGTCGGCGCCCATGATCCAGACAAAGCGCAGGCCGGAAGCGCGGCGGCGCAGGTAGCTGATGGTGTCGACAGTGTACCGCGTTCCAATGACGGATTCGAGACAGCTGATATCGATACGCGGATCATCCGCCATTTTCCGCGCCGCTTCGGCGCGCGCGTCGATGTCATGCAATCCGCCAAGATCCTTGAGCGGATTGCCCGGCGTTACCAGCCACCAGACGCGGTCGAGCTTCAGCCGCTTGATCGCGAACAGGCTGATGGCGCGATGCGCGAGATGCGGCGGATTGAACGAGCCACCGAGCAGGCCGATGCGCATGCCGGTGCTGTAGAGCGGAATCGATTGGGCGACCGAAAGCGCGGCGACCGGAGCTTTACCCAACGCGGCCACCAAATGTTGTCTTCACGGCCGCGTCTGTCCGGTGCCGTGGACCCGGTACTTGAAGCTGGTCAACTGTTCGGCGCCGACCGGGCCGCGAGCGTGGAATTTGCCGGTGGCGATACCGATTTCCGCGCCAAAACCGAACTCGCCGCCATCGGCGAACTGGGTCGAGGCATTATGCAGAACGATTGCGGAGTCGACCTCATTGAGAAATTTTCCGGCGGTATCCGCATTCTCCGTCACAATCGCATCGGTGTGATGCGAGCCGTGATTCTGAATGTGTGCGATGGCTGCATCGATGCCGTCAACAAGTTTCGCCGACATGATCGCATCTTCGTATTCTGTGTCCCAGTCCTCTTCGGAAGCCGGTTTCACCCTACTGTCGACGCGCTGCACGGCATCGTCGCCGCGCACTTCGCAGCCGGCGTCGATCAGCATCGTCACCAGCGGCTTCAGCATAGCCGATGCAGCGGCGCGATCGACCAGCAGGGTTTCGGCCGCGCCGCAGACCCCGGGGCGCCGCATCTTGGCGTTCAGCACGATCGACTTCGCCATGTCGAGATTGGCGGCGGCATCGACATAGACGTGGTTGACGCCCTCCAGATGCGCGAACACCGGCACCCGCGCCTCGGCCTCGACCCGGGCGACCAGGCTCTTGCCGCCGCGCGGCACGATCACGTCCACGCCGCCGCTCAATCCGGTCAGCAGCAGGCCGACCGCGGCGCGATCCCGCGTCGGCACCAGCGTGATCGCGGCTTCCGGCAGGCAGGCTTCGCGCAGGCCCTGCACCAGGCAATCGTGGATCGCGCGGCAGGAGCGGAAACTGTCGGAGCCGCCGCGCAGGATCACCGCGTTGCCGGATTTCAGGCACAGCACGCCGGCGTCGGCGGCGACATTGGGGCGGCTTTCGAAGATTACCGCGACGACGCCGAGTGGCACCCGCACCCGTTCGATGGTCATGCCGTTCGGACGCTGCCAGCTTTCAGTGACGAGGCCGACGGGATCGGCGATCCCGCGCACAACAGCGACACCGTCGGCCATCGCCTCGATTCGCGCCGGGGTCAGCGTCAGCCGGTCGATGAAGGCAGCAGTCGCGCCGCCATGGCGGACTTCGGCGACGTCCTCGGCATTGGCCGCGAGGATATCAGAAGCATTGGCGCGGATGGCGCGCTCGATCGCCTCCAGCGCCCGGTTTTTTAGTTCCGGCGACGCAAGCGCCAGCACCCGCGCGGCAGCGCGGGCCTGGGAGGCAAGCAAGGTCATCAAGGCCGGCAAATCGTCGTTGCCGTCGATCGCCTTCAGCGGCGCGCTCATAGCAGTTCCCTGGTCAATTAAGGCCATGTCCTAGCACGGAAATCGACGTTTTGCGAAGGGTGGAGAGAGCATGGCTGGCGGGAGAAGTCGGGCCGATGGAGCGCCAAGCCATTGGCCGAACTCGGGTAAGGGATGATCGGGGGTAAAAGCAGCACTTGCCGAGTATAGCATTAAATATTATTTTATGAGGTAGAGGAGATCGCGAATGGCTACGAGTTACAGCATCGGCAAGCATTTCGAAGGTTTCATCCAGAGCTTGCTCGAAAGTGGACGTTACAGCACGGCAAGCGAGGTAATGCGCGACGGGCTGCGCCTAATCGAGGAACGTGAAGAGCACCGCAAGGCCAAACTGGAAACCCTGCGTGCAGAAATCCAGAAGGGTTTCGATAGCGGGCCGATGGAAGAGGTGGGCGATATGTTCGCACGGATAAAGGCGGAGGGACGAAAACGGCTGGCCGCGAAGAATGGCAAATAGGCCGCGCAAGAGCCCGCAAGCTGAGCTCGACATTACGTCGATCTGGCAGTTCATTGCTGAAGACAGCGTTAGGGCCGCCGATGCGTTGATCGATCGCATCGACCATGCTCTTGACATGCTGGCGCAGAATCCACTTGCCGGCCGAGCACGAGGCGATCTGTCATCGATGCTCCGCAGCTTCCCCGTCGGAAGCTACGTCATTTTCTATGTTCCGTTGTCCGACGGTATTGGAGTTGTGCGTGTCATGAATGGCCGACGGGACATCGACGCTGACGACATGCGCTAGTCTAACCTCACCCCCGCGACGTCCCCATCACCAGATCATCCCGGTGGATCATCTCCGCCCGGCCGCTGATGCCAAGGATCACCATCACATCAGGCGACGAGCGGCCTTTTATCTTCTCGGCATCTTCGGCGTCATAGGCGACGAGGCCGCGGCCGATCTCGTGGGTGTCGGGGCCGCGCACCACCACGGCGTCGCCACGGGAGAATTGCCCATCGACCCGGATCACGCCGGCCGGCAACAGACTCTTGCCGGCGCGCAGCGCGCTCACGGCGCCGGCATCGATGGTCAGCGTGCCCTTCGGCTCCAGCGAGCCCGCGATCCAGCGTTTGCGCGCGGTGACGGGATTGGCGGGGGTCAGGAACCAGGTGCAGCGTCCGCCGTCGGCGATGGCCTGCAGCGGGTGCTCGATCTTGCCGGAGGCGATCAGCATGTGGGTGCCTGATGTGGTCGCGATCTTGGCCGCCTCGATCTTGGTCTGCATGCCGCCGCGCGACAGTTCGGATTCCGCGGCACCCGCCATCGCCTCGATTTTTGAGGTGACGGACTCCACGATTGGAATCAGTTTTGCGTTGGGATTGGCGCCCGGCGGCGCATCGTAGAGGCCGTCGATGTCGGACAGCAGGATCAGCAGGTCCGCGCTCGCCATGGTGGCGACGCGGGCGGCGAGGCGGTCATTGTCGCCGTAGCGGATTTCATTGGTGGCGACGGTGTCGTTTTCGTTGATGACAGGCACCGCGCGCCATTCCAGCAGCTTGGCGATGGTCGAGCGTGCATTGAGATAACGACGGCGCTCCTCGGTGTCCTGCAGCGTTACGAGGATCTGCCCGGCGCCGATGCCGTGATGCCCCAGCACCTCCGACCAGATCCGCGCCAGCGCGATCTGCCCCACCGCGGCGGCGCCCTGGCTTTCCTCCAGCTTCAGCGCGCCGCGCGGCAGCTTCAGGCGGCTGCGGCCGAGCGCGATCGAGCCCGACGAGACGATCAGGATTTCGCGGCCCTCGCCGTGCAGCTTTGCGATGTCTGCGGCCAAGGCGGCGAGCCAGGCTTCCCGCACTTCGCCCGCATCGGAATCGATCAGCAGCGAGGAACCGACCTTGACGACGATGCGGCGGAAATTTTTGAGCGAGGGGCGGGTCATGGATGCAGTCGAGTGGGGCGGTTGTTGCGAGTTTTGCAGCCGGGGGAAACCGGCGCAAGTCAGGGCTGATGTCAGCCCTGCGGTGCTGGCGACCACGGCTCGGCCGGGGTGCCCCTGGCCTTGAGCGACACCGGGGCTTCGCCGATCACCTCGACCAGCGCCCGCAGGGCGTCCTTGACGCCTTCGCCCGTGACCCCCGACATCAAAAGCGGCGTCTTCTTCGCAGCGCGCTTCAGCCGGTCCTTCTGCTTCTTCAATTCGTCCGGGGTCACCGCATCGATCTTGTTGAGCGCGACGATCTCGATCTTGTCGGCGAGGTCGCCTTCATAGGCATCGAGTTCGGTCCGCACCGTCTTGTAGGCCTTGCCGGCATGCTCGCAGGTCGCGTCCACTAGATGCAGCAGCACGCGGCAGCGTTCGACATGGCCGAGAAAGCGATCGCCGAGGCCGGCGCCTTCATGCGCGCCCTCGATCAGGCCGGGAATATCCGCCAGCACGAATTCGCGGCCGTCGACATCGACCACGCCGAGCTGCGGATGGAGCGTGGTGAACGGATAGTCGGCGATCTTCGGCTTGGCGGCGCTGACCACGGAGAGGAAGGTCGACTTGCCGGCATTGGGCAGGCCAACCAGGCCGGCGTCGGCAATCAGCTTCAGCCGCATCCAGATCCAGCGCTCTTCGCCTTCCTGGCCGGGATTGGCGTTGCGCGGGGCGCGGTTGGTGGACGATTTGAAATGCGCGTTGCCGAAGCCGCCATTGCCGCCTTCGGCCAGCACGAATTTTTCGCCGAGCGCGGTGAAGTCGTGGATCAGGGTCTCGCGATCCTCGTCGAACAGCTGGGTGCCCACGGGCACCTTGAGCACGATGGCCTTGCCGTTGGCGCCATGGCGGTCCTTGCCCATGCCATTGGTGCCCTTCTGCGCCTTGAAGTGCTGCTGATAGCGGTAGTCGATCAGCGTGTTGAGCCCGTCCACCACCTCGATGAT
>JBKJUA010000229.1:0-15529 GCA_046590305.1 Bradyrhizobium sp. | reverse complement strand
CTGGGCTATGCACTGCTGCCGCTGGCCACCGGCCCCGACGGCACCGACCGGCTGACAGAACAAACCAAAGCCCATTTCGACCGCGAGCGAGCGGCGCAGCGCCTTGATCTGTTCGGTCAGCCGATCGGTGCCGTCGGGGCCGTTGACCAGCGGCAGCAGTGCATAGCCGAGTTCGATCTTGAGATCGTCGATCTTCAGCGAATTGGCGATCGGCTCTTCCGCGCCGGCCGCTGCGGCGGCCGCGGCGGCATCCGGGGCGGCCGCGGCAACGGCTTCGGCTTCCGTGTTGGCCTCGTTGCGCTTGCGTGCCGTCACCGCCAGATAGGCCGCGCCGCCGCCGAGCGCGAGGAAGGGGAGCATCGGTACGCCCGGCAGCATGCCCAGCACCAGCATGACGCCGGCCGACATGCCGAGTGCCTGCGGATAGCCGGACAGCTGCTTCATCAGCGCCTTGTCAGCGGCGCCGCTGACGCCCGCCTTGGAGACCAGCAGGCCGGCCGCGGTCGACACGATCAGGGCCGGCACCTGGGTGACGAGGCCGTCGCCGACCGTCAGCAGGGTGTACATGCGCGCGGCATCGGCGAAGCCCATGCCCTGCTGGGCGACCCCGATGATGATGCCGCCGATGACGTTGATGAAAACAACCAGCAGGCCCGCGATCGCGGCGCCACGAACGAATTTCGAGGCGCCGTCCATGGCGCCGAAGAAGCCACTTTCGTCCTCCAGATCCTTGCGGCGTTTCTTGGCGGTGGCCCCGTCGATCAGGCCGGCGCCGAGATCGGCGTCGATCGCCATCTGCTTGCCCGGCATGGCGTCGAGGTGGAAGCGGGCGGCGACTTCCGCGATGCGCCCCGAGCCCTTGGTGATGACCACGAAGTTCACGATCACCAGGATCGCGAACACGATGATGCCGATGACGAAATTGCCGCCCATCACGAAATTGCCGAAGGCTTCGATGACGTGGCCGGCGGCGGCGGTGCCCTCATGGCCGTGCGACAGGATCAGGCGGGTCGAGGCAAGGTTCAGCGACAGCCGTAGCATGGTCGAGATCAGCAGGATGGTCGGGAACGAGGAGAATTCCAGCGGCGCCTGGATGAACAACGCCGTCATCAGGATCAGGATCGACAGGATGATCGAGATCGCGAGCAGGAAATCGAGCACCATCGCAGGCAGTGGCATGATCAGCACCACCAGGATGATGAGCACGCCGAACGCCAGCGCGAGATCGCCGCGCTTCAGGATGTTGCCGATGTCACCCAGGCCGGGAAATCCGCCGCCCGCCGTACCCGTGCCCTGACCCGCCGTGACATCGACCATCGTAGCTGCTTCCCCCCGCGAATGCCGGCCCCGGGCGCCAAACGTCTGCGCGGCGGCCGAAGGGCCGCCGTTTCGAAAGTGAGGCACCGCTCTGGCGTCCACGGGGGTTCTCCCGTTCTACGCGGCTGACGACACTCAACTCCACCTGGGCAATTCTTGCCGGGTGTATGGTTAGGAAAGGGTTAACGGACGGCCCCATCGTCGTTCCGGGGCGCGAAGCGAACCCGGAACCTCGAGATTCCCCGATGTGCAATTGCACATCTGAGGTCTGGTCCTTCGGACCATCCCGGAACGACGGCCTCGATTCTGTTGCACTGCATCTGCATGCCCAATATCGCGCCATGTGGCTTGACCCGGACCCCTGGGGCGACGAAGTTGCGGCCGTGCACGCCCCCTCCCAATCATCGAAAGATTCGCCGCCTTTCACCCCGGACTCGCCCCAGGCGTGGCTGCGGCTCGCGCTGGCGGTCCTGATCGGCTCCGTCGGCGCGGTCGGGATGTGGTCGGTCGTGGTGGTGATGCCGGTGGTGCAGCAGGAATTCGCGACAAGCCGCGGCGCGGTTTCGTTCGCCGCCACCATGATCTTCCTCGGCTTCGGTGTCGGCGGCGTCATCATGGGCAAGATCACCGACCGGCTCGGCATCGTGCCGGCGATGGCCGTCAGCATCGCCTTCCTGACCGGCTCCTATGTGCTGGCTGGCCTGTCGACCGCGCTGTGGCAGTTCATCGTCATCTCTTTCATGATGGGCCTCGGCACGTCGGCCACCTTCGCGCCGCTGATGGCGGAGGCCTCGCATTGGTTCGAGCGCTATCGCGGGCTTGCGGTGACCATCGTCGCGTCAGGCAATTATATCGCGGGCACGTTCTGGCCGCCGGTGATCAACTGGAGCACGCAGGCCTATGGCTGGCGCGCCACCCATTTCGGCATCGGCATTGCCGTCGGCCTGTTGATGACGATCCTGCTGCTGGTGCTGCGCCGCGTCATGGGTGGCAGCGCGGCTCAGGATCACAGCAAGGCGCTGCCGCCGCGGATCGATCTCAAACTGTCGGCCAATACGCTGACGGTGCTGCTGTGCATCGCCAGCATCTCCTGCTGCGTGGCGATGGCGATGCCGCAGGTGCATATCGTCGCTTATTGCGGCGATCTCGGCTACGGCGTGGCGCGCGGCGCCGAGATGCTGTCGCTGATGATGGCATGTGGCATCATCAGCCGGATCGGCTCGGGCTATCTCGCCGACAAGATCGGCGGCATCCCGACGCTGTTGATCGGATCGGTGGCGCAGGGCTTTGCCCTGCTGTTCTATCTGTTTTTCGACGGTCTCACGTCGCTCTACCTGATTTCCGCGATGTTCGGCCTGTTCCAGGGCGGCATCGTGCCGAGCTACGCCATCATCGTCCGGGAATCGATGCCGGCGAGCGAGGCCGCGACCCGGGTCGGCATCGTGATCATGGCCTCGGTGTTCGGCATGTCCGGCGGCGGCTGGATTTCCGGCGTGATCTTCGACGCCACCGGCTCCTACGCCGCGGCGTTCCTCAACGGCGTGGTCTGGAATGCGCTCAACATCGTGATCGTGACGGCGTTGCTGCTGCGGGCGAGAGCGCGCTCGCGGCTGGCGATGGCGTGACGCCACCTATCCCTTTTCGACGTCGCCGCCGGCATCGAGCCAGCCCTTGAAGCCGCCGAGGTTGCGGACGTTTTCGTAGCCCATGTCCTTCAGGGTCTTGCCGACCAGCGCCGAGCGGCCGCCGGATGCGCAATAGGCAATCACCGTCTTGGCCCGGTCGAACGCCGCATCGTGCAGCGCGGAAGCCGGATCGGCGCGAAATTCCACCAGGCCGCGCGGGATCGCGAGGGCGCCCGGCACCTTGCCCGATGTCGCGACCTCGGCCGGTTCGCGGACGTCAAGAAACAGCACGTCGGCCCGGCCGACCAGTCCCCTGGCTTCGTCAGGGCTGATGCGCGGTACCGCGGCTTCCGCCTCGGCCAGCATCGATTGCACGGTCTTCATTGTAATTCCTCCCGGGATCTGGACGCCGCTTTTTTGGTTCGCGGCGAGTAAGGCGCAAACCTCGCATGGTGGCAATGCCAAAAGATCTGGCGCGAATTCCGGCCTGATGTTGTCGAGATGCCGGCGGCGGAGGTTTTACACCGCCTGGCCCGCCTTCAGCAGCGTGCAGCCCGAGATCTTCAGGCTGCCGTCGGGTTGCAGTTCCAGCGTATAGAGCGCCTCCCATGGCACGCCCTCGGCATCGACGATGTGAGCGCGTTGCGCGATTCGGCCATCGGCGGCGCGCGCCTCGCCGAATTCGAAACTCTTGTGGCGGTAGACCGGCGCATAGCTGCCGCGCACCATCGCCATGAAGACGTCCTGCGGGAAGACTTCCCGGATCGCGGGCGCGGCATGGGACCAGGCCGTCGCGGCGTCGTCGCGGCCGAACGCCTCGACCTGGGCGCGGATGACTTTTTGCGCGGTGGCGACATCGTCGGCGCGGGCAGGGGCGCCGAGGCCGATCAGCAAGGCGAGGAGCAGGAGGAGGGCGCGCATGAGGGGCTCCACTTGGCGGTTATCGTACCCCTCAGATACGCGGCAGCCCAGCGCAAAGGTTCAGCTAATTGTCCACCATCGCAGCTGCCGTTCGGCGCGGGAACGGGCCTTGCGACGGGACCCGCATTTCCGCGGAAGAGTGCGCCACCTTCTGCGATGGATCAAACGCGGGCAGCCGGACGGCGATAGATTTCGCGTCACGCGAGGGTAGTCCAATGGCGGCTGGTCGCCGGTGCGGCCCAACCCTCGAAGCAACGAAATGCCCAATTACCATGACAATCGAAAACACCGACCATGCCATCGAGTTGCGTGTCGACGAGATCGCGCAACTCTTTCATACCCTGGACCCGTCGCCGTTTCGGGAGCGCGACCTCGACCGCGAGGCGGAAGAATTCATCGTGGGTTGGGCGCGCGAATTGCGCACCGACCAACCCATCAGAATTATCATCCATTTCCCGGCAAGCGAGCTTCAGAACGAGGCAGCGCAGGATCTGGCCGAGGCCTTCCGCGGATACTTTTCCTACCGCGCGACGATCCTGCAGCGCGACCTCACCGAGCTGTTCCGGGTTGGCCGCCGTTCCCTCGGTATCGGCATGGTGGTGCTGATCGCGTGTTTTGCCATCGCGCGATTCGCAGGCGGATTCGTCGAGGGTTCGCTCAGCCGCATGATCGAGGAGAGCTTCTTGATCCTGGGCTGGGTCGCAAACTGGCGTCCGCTCGAAATCTTTCTGTACGACTGGTGGCCCGTCGCCCGGCGGCGCGATCTGTACCGCCGTCTTTCCAGCGCGTCGGTCGAGGTCCGGCCATTTCCGGCGACCTGACCAGCGTGGAGGCGGCCGGCAAACCGGCGCGGGGCGGCCGCCATCACCGCGTCCGCGTCTCGCCATGCGCCGGCTATTGCCGTCGCGAAACGCAGGGCGCATTATTCGTCGATGTCCAAAACAAAATTCCGGAGCAGGGAATAATGGCGGGAGACAGGTCGCACTACGAGGTCATCGTCGTTGGCGCGGGTGTGGCTGGAATCTACCAGATCAAGCGCCTCGCCGACCTCGGCGTCGATGCGCTGGTGCTCGACGCCGCGCCCGGCCTCGGCGGCACCTGGTACTGGAACCGCTATCCCGGCGCCCGCTTCGACTCCGAGAGCTACACTTATGGCTACTCGTTCTCGAAGGAGCTGCTCGACGAGTGGCACTGGAAGGAACGGTTCTCCGGCCAGCCGGAGAATCTCCGCTATCTCAATCACGTCGCCAGCAAGTTCGATCTGCGGAAGTACATGCAGTTCAACTGCAAGGTCGAGGCGGCAGAATTCGACGAGGCGGATGATCTATGGCGGCTGAGAATCGATGACGGCCGCGAACTGACCTGCCGCTTCGTCATCATGGCGGTTGGGCTGCTGTCGGCGCGGACGCTGCCGCGCTTCGCGGGAATGGACAGCTTCAAGGGCCGCTCGTTCCACACCTTCCACTGGCCGCACCAGCCGGTCGAGCTGGCAGGGAAGAAGGTCGCCGTCATCGGCACCGGCGCCACCGCGATTCAGATCATCGGGGAGATCGCCGACAAGGTCGGCGAACTCGCGGTGTTCCAGCGGCGGCCGAACTGGAGCGCGCCGCTCAACAACAGCCCGATCTCGGACACCGAGATGGCCGACATCCGCGGGTGCTATGACGACATTTTCGAGACCTGCGGCCGCACCCCCGGCGGCTTCGTGCACGAGCCCGACCGCCGCGGCTTCTTCGAGGTGACGCGGGAGGAACGGCTGGCGCTGTGGGACCGGCTCTATGACGAACCCGGATTTGGAATCTGGTTGAGCAATTTTCGGGAAATTTTCACCGACCCGGCGGCCAACGCCGAATTCTCCGCCTACATCGCCGACCGGATCCGCCGCCGCGTCAACGATCCCGCGGTGGCGGAGAAACTGATTCCCCGGGATCACGGTTTTGGCGTGCAGCGGGTGCCGCTGGAGACGAATTACTTCGAGGCCTATAACCGGCCCAACGTGCACCTCGTCGATATCAGCGAGACGCCGATCGAGCGGATCACCGAGACCGGCCTGCGCACCACCGCCGGAGACCACGCGTTCGATATCATCGTCTACTCCACCGGCTTCGACGCCATCACCGGCGCCTATGACCAGATCGACATCTGCGGGATCGGCGGCGAAAAACTGTCCGAAAAATGGAAGGACGGCCCGTCGACCTTCCTTGGCATGCTGGTGCATGGCTATCCGAATCTGCTGATGCCGACCGGGCCGCAAAGCGGCTCGGCGTCGACCAATTTTCCGCGCGGCATCGAAACCGGCGTCAACTGGTGCACTGCCTTGCTGGAGCATATGTGGGCGCGCGGCTACACGCGGGCCGATCCAACCCGCGCGGCGCAGGAGCGCTGGACCGGCTACGTCGCCAAGATGTACGCGATCATGCTGCTGCGTAATGCCAAGGGCTGGTTCACCGGCTACAATTCCAATGTGCCCGGTCACGAGGAAGGCAAGGTCCGGCACGTCGTCTTCAACGGCGGCACACCGAAATACGTCGCGGCCATCAATGATGTTACGATGAAGGGTTATGAGGGGATTGTTTTTGCGGGGGGCGAGCGGGCTGATGCGAGGCCGTTGGCCGAACGTGTTGACGCCAAGGCAGTCTGACTGAGTCGTTCGTGGTCAGACCGTTGACGCGGCTTTCTTCTCCCCTCCTCCCGCTAAGCGGTGGGGAGGGGTCGGGGGTGGGGGGCCTATCGGCGCATTCGACTGTCAGTGAGTTTGCTGCACTACCCCACCCCCGACCTCGAGAGCGAGCTTCGCTCGCCTCGGACCCCACCACGCGCAAGGGCGCGTGGAGGGAGGGGAGTAAAGCATCGCCTGGCGATGCGTCTGGATGAAGCATCGGAAGAGAAAATCGTCCTCACCCCTCCGCTACCGCATCCCCCCACGGCTGGGCGCTCTCCGTCGCGCCTGAGTTGGTATCGCCGTCACGCAGCACCACGCTCGGGCAAGCGAACTTCATCGGGAACGTTTGTACCCGCGCTTCCTCGTAATCGAAGCCGGCGCGCAACGCTTCGCTTACCGGAGACGGCAGCCGCATGTCGCCGATCACGACCGCGCCTTCGCTCGCGTCGATGCGCGGGGTGTGGATCGCCGCATCGAGGTCCATGCCGTAATCCATCACGAAGGACAGTATCTGCGTCACCGCCGGCAGGATGCGCCGTCCGCCGGAGGCGCCGAGCGCCATGCGCCTGCCGTCGGCGGCCTGCGCCAGCACCGGGGTGTAATTGGTCAGGCAGCGTTTGCCGGGCGCCAGCGCATTCGGCCCGCCGGGGGTGGGATCGAACCACATGATGCCGTTGTTCATGGTGACGCCGCTCTGCGGCGTGACGAATTTAGAGCCGAAGGTCGATAGCAGGGTCTGCGTCACCGCCGCCATGTTGCCCTCGCGGTCGACAGCCGAAAAATGCGTGGTGCAAGCCGGCGCCAGATGCTCGGCGCCGAGCGCGCGCCGGCCGTCGGCGTCGCCCATGTCCTGCAGCCGTTCGCGATAGGCCGATTGCAGCGCCAGCGCATATTCCATGTAGGCCGCCGCATCCGGTCCGCCGCGGCCGGGCTGCAGTTTCTGCTGCAGCAGGCGCAAGGTGTGCGCCAGCGTCGGGCCGCAGGTCAGTTCCGGCGTCGCGTAGACATTGCCGCCGCGATAGGGAATCGCCAGAGCCTCGCGGCCATGGGCGCGGAAGGCGGCGAGGTCGTCGACCGCGAGCGCGCCGCCGGCGGCCTGGATATCGGACGCGATGCTGCGCGCGAGGTCGCCCTGGTAGAAATCGCGCGGGCCTTCGGCGGCTAGGTAGGACAGCGTCGCCTTCAGCCGGTCTTGCGGCAGCCGCACGCTCGACTTGATGCCCCATGGCGCATTCGGCGGCAGGCCCTCCTGCAGATAGGCGGCGGCGCTGGCCGGATACCGCCTGAGATCCGCCGCCGAGCTCGCGATCATCAGCGTGGTCCACCAGTCCACCAGCAGGCCTTCGCCGGCGAGTTCGATGCTGGGGCCGAGCAATTCCTGCCATGGCATCTTCGCGTGGCGGCGATGCGCCTCCTCCATGCCGGCGACCACGCCGGGCACCGCGATCGAGCCCGGACCATGCAAATTGCGGTCGTCCTTGACCCGGGGCCAGGGGAAGATATCGGAGGCCGCGCCATCGCCGGTCAGCGGGTAGTCCTCCGGCCGCAGGCTGTTCGGCGCGCGCATGCCGTAGTCGATCACCTCGTACCGGTTTTCGCGGGCGCGGTAGAGCACCATCGCGCCGCCGCCGCCGATGCCGCTCATCCAGGGCTCCAGCACCCCGAGCGCAAAGGTGGTCGCGATCACGGCATCGACGCAGTCGCCGCCATCAGCCAGCACCGAAGCTCCGACCTCGGCAGCTCTGCGTGATTGCGAGGCGACGATACCGCCTTTGGAGACGGTGGCGGGTTTGCGGAGCTGCTGGGCGTTGGAGAACTGGTCGTGCATGGGGCTTGCCTTGTTGTTCTTGTTCGGATCGGGTCGAGTTGGCGTCGTGCGCCAGGGATGGCACATTGCCCGCTCGGATTTTAGCAAGGAGAGCAAAATGGCCGGGGTGAAGCAAGCGAGAGACGGCGCCGTCGGCATATTGACTCTGAACGAGCCGGCCAGCCTGAACGCCATGACGCCGGATCTGCTCGGCGGCCTCGCCGCCGCGATCGGCGAGATGACCGCCGACCCAGGCATACGGGCGCTGGTGCTGACCGGGGAGGGCCGCGGCTTTTGTTCGGGCCAGAACCTGAAAGCCTCGGAGGCGCTCGGCAGCGACATCGTCGCGGGCGTGATGAAGTTTTACTGGCCGGCGTTCCGGGCACTGCGCGAATGCCGGGTGCCGATCGTGGTCGCGGTCAATGGCGTCGCGGCCGGCGGCGGCTTCAGCCTCGCGATGGCCGGCGACATCATCGTCGCGGCGCGGTCGGCGAGTTTCATTCAGGTGTTCAGCCGGATAGGCCTCGTGCCCGATCTCGGCTCGACCTGGCTGCTGCCGCGGCTGATCGGCCGCCAGCGCGCGCTCGAACTGATGCTGCTGAACGAACCGCTGTCCGCCGAGCGGGCCCATGAATGGGGACTGGTGCGGCAGGTGGTCGATGACGCGCAGTTGCCCGGCGAAGCAATGCAACTGGCGCAGCGCCTCGCGGCCGGGCCGACGCGTGCATTGGTCGCCACCCGCGCTCTGCTGGAGGAAAGCGAGCACGCGACCTATGCCGCCCAGTTCCAGCGCGAAATCGAGGTGCAGGCGGAGGTTCGCCGCAGTGAGGATGCGCTGGAAGGCCGCAATGCGTTTGTGGAGAAGCGCGCGGCGAGGTTTAGCGGGCGGTAACGCGCCTTCCCTCAAAGCCGCGAACGACGAGCCCATCCGGCGAACGGTGATAGCCCGCGAAGCAGGATGGCTTGCAGAGCATCACGGGGACGCGCCGTGATGCTCTTGCAAGTAGTTCGCATTTGCAATAACGTTCCCGAGCTGCCCCCGGTCCCAACTCCCAAGAGGTGATGTCCATGCGTTTGCTCCGTTCCCTGACGATCCTCGCAGCGCTCTGTGTCGCGGTCCCCGCCGCCCAGGCCGCCGGCAATCTGGCCGGTGGAGAACCCATCGTGGTCACGGTCGAACTCGGCAGACCGGGCGAGCATGCCTTCGTGCCCAACAGGCTGAAATTCGAGACCGGCAAGCTCTACAAACTGGTGCTGAAGAACCCGAGCAACGATCCGCACTACTTCACCTCGCACGCCTTCAGCCAGATGATTTACACCCGCAAGGTCCAGGTCACGCAGCTGCGCGACGGCAAGACCGTCAACCTCGCCGAGTTCAAGGGCGCGATCCGCGAGATCGAGGTCTATCCGGGGTCGTCGGCGGAATGGTGGTTCGTCCCGGTCGCCACCGGCAAGGTCACCGACCTGCGCTGCGGCATCTCCGGCAGCGACGGCAAGACTCACGCCGATCACGGCATGGTCGGCGAGATCGTGATCGAGTGAGGGGGCCTTCGTCACCTTGCGCCGATGGTAGAGTTTGACTACATTTCTACCATGATGAAGGCCATGCATCTCAACATCAAGAACGACGAAGCCCATAAGCTGGCGACCGAACTCGCCGGCCTTACCGGCGAAAGCCTGACGACCGCGGTCACGATGGCCTTGCGCGAGCGCCTGGCGCGTGAGCATCGACGCCGGCGTCCCGACCAGGTCGCGCTACGATTGATGAAGATCGGAAGCCGATATGCCGCACTGCCCGACACGGGGCGCAGCCCGGATGAAATACTCGGTTATGACGATCACGGACTGCCGACGTGATCGTGGTCGATAGCTCGGCCGTCATCGCCATCTTTCGCCAGGAGGACGATGCAGAAGACTATGCCCGAAGCATTGCCACCGACGACGATCCGGTCATGTCGGCCGCCAACCTGGTAGAGACTTCGATTGTCCTGCGCGGGTTGAAAAAAATCGCTCCCGGCAAAGCCGAGCGCTGGCTCGACGATTTCATCAAGGCGGCGGCCATTCGGATCGAGCCGGTGACCGAGGAGCAGGCGCACGCCGCTCGCTCCGCGCATCTGAAATTCGGCAAAGGGACCGGCCATGGCGCGGCGCTGAACTATGGCGATTGCTTTGCATACGCACTGGCGAAGAAAATGGACGCGTCGTTGTTGTGCAAGGGCAATGACTTTCGATTGACCGACATCGGCATCGCGTAGGAGGCGCCCTTTCGGCAGGGCCCCGTCTTTCCCACACCTTCCGGGAACCACGCACGCGTCTTCGCCCCGCCCGCCGTCAGGCCACCCCGCCGAGATAGAGCCGCTTGACGATGTCGTTGCCGCGCAACTCGTCGACCGAATCGGCCGCGACCACGATCTCGCCATGGACGATGATGTAGCCGCGATCGGCGATCCGGATCGCCTGGTTGAAGTTCTGTTCCGCCATCAGCACCGTGAGACCGAGATGCCGGTTGAGCTCGCCGATCTTGGCGATGGTCTGCGAGACCAGCAGCGGCGACAGGCCGACCGAGGGCTCGTCGATCAGCAACAGGCGCGGTGACGACATCAGCGCGCGCGCGATCGCCAGCATCTGTTGTTGTCCGCCCGACATGGTGCCGGCCAGTTGCTTCTGCAATTCCTTCAGCGCCGGAAAGGTCTCGAAGGCGAGCGCCAGATTGCGGTCGATATTCTGCCGGGCGGCCTTGCGGAAGGCGCCGAGCATCAGATTTTCCAGCACGGTCAGTTTGGGAAACAGCCGCCGCCCCTCCGGCACCATGGCGACGCCGAGATCGACGATGGCCTCGGCCGACAACAGGGTCAGATCGTGCGCGACGCCGTCGATCGTCAGGATCATGCTGCCGCGCTCCGGCCGCACCAGGCCGGCGACGCACTTCATCAGTGTGCTCTTGCCGTTGCCGTTGGTGCCGAGCAACGCGACGGTTTCGCCGGATTCCACATGGAGACTGACGCCGCGCAACGCCCTGACGGCGCCGTAACCCGCATCGAGGTCCCTGATGGCGAGGTTAAGTGCCAAGATAGGCCTCCTGCACGCGCTGGTTGGCCATCACTTCGTCCGGCGTGCCGATCGCGATGATCTTGCCGGCCTCGAGACACATCACCCGGTCCGAAAACCGCATCACCGCCTGCATGATGTGCTCGATCATGATGATGGTGATGTCCTGGTCCGCCAGACTCATCAGCAGATCGAGCACCTCGTCGACCTCGGAGCTGGAAAGCCCGGCCATCGCCTCGTCGGAAATCAGCAGCTTCGGGTGCGTCGCCATCGCGCGCGCCAGCTCCATTTTGCGCAGTTCCACCTGGCTGAGCTGGTTGGCGGACACGTTCGCCTTCGAGGCGAGGCCCATCCGCGTCAGGATCGACATCATGGCCTCGCGCCGTTGCGCCTCCGAGACGATGACGCTGGTATCCGCCGCGAAGTCGAGCCCGACCATCAGGTTCTCGGCGACCGTCATGCTCCGGAACGGCCGCGGGATCTGGAAGCTGCGCGCGATGCCGCGGCGCGTGCGCATATGCGGCTGCAGCCGGGTAATGTCCTCGTCGCGGAACGTCACGGTGCCCGGCTCGGTGCGGAACGCGCCGGAAATGCAGTTGATCAGGGTCGTCTTGCCCGAGCCGTTGGGTCCGATCAGGCCGAAGCGCTCGCCGGGCGGAATGTCGACGCTGACATTGTCGAGCGCGGTGAAGCCGCCGAAACGTTTCGTCAGCGCGGATATCCGCAGCAAAGGTGCCTGGGGTTCGGCTTCCATCATCCTTCGCCCTCGTTGCGTTTGCGGCGAAATTTTCGAACCAGGCCGATGATGCCCTCCGGCGCCGCCACCACGAACAGCACCAGCATGACGCCGAGCACCAGCACGTTGACTTCCGAGGAGATGGTGACGGTGAGCAATTGCTGCGTGGTGCCGAGCACGATCGCACCGATCACCGGGCCCGCCCAATGCGCGGTGCCGCCGATCAGCGACATCGCGAGCGTCGAGACCGAATAGTTGAGGTTGAACGCGGAGGAGGGGTCGGCATATTGCAGGTACATCGCGGAGGGGGCGCCGGCCGCGCACATCAGCGCGCCGGAAATGACGCACGCCATCAGCTTCAGCCGCAGCGTCGGAACCCCGGTGCATTCCGCGGCCAGTTCGTCGTCCTTCAACGCCTGCAGGCCGCGGCCCATCCATGATCTCTGGATGTAGCGCGAGACCGCCACCGCCAGTACCACCAGCATCGCCTGCACGAAGAACAGCATCTCGACGTAATTGTCGAACGGCGCCATTACCGCCGGCCGCTGCAGCTGGATGCCGGCCGCGCCGCCGACATAACGCCAGTTGGTGATCGCAGTCTCGATGATGATCGTCGCCGCGATGGTCGCGATCGAGAAGAAGATGCCCTGCATCCGCAGGGTCAACAGGCCGAGGGCAAATCCCATCAGGGCGCCGACGGCGGCTGCCGCCGCAATCTGCACGAAGAGCGGCGCGCCGGTCGCCTTGAACAGGAATACGGCGGTGTAGACCCCCATGCCGAAAAACGCGGCGGTGCCGAAATTCACGTAGCCGGCATAGCCGCCGAGGATGCTCCAGGCGACGGCGAGCACGATGAACTGCAGGATCACGTAGCCGGCAAAGAACGGATATTGATTGCCGATCAGCTGCGTCATCAGGAGGGCGGCGGCGAGAAACAGCGCAGCTCCGGTCCAGAAATAGATGCCGGTGCGCTTCATGATCGCCTGCCGAACAGGCCCTGCGGCCGGACGGCGAGCACGCCGAGCAGCATCGCAAAGGAAATCGCCGGGGCCCAGGAGGCGCCGAACAGGGTAAGGACGATGGTTTCGGCGACGCCGAGGATGATGGCGGCGACCAGCGTGCCGGACATGCTGCCGAGTCCGGCCATCACCACGACGCAGAAGGTCCGCCCGATATAGGCGCGGTCGAGCGTCGGCTCGACCGGGGCCACGATGATCAGCAGGGCGCCGGCGATGCCGAGCACGGCGGTGGCGATGCCGAACGCCCATTGCTTGATCCGGATCGGATTGGCGCCCATCAGCCGCAGCGCCTCCTGGTCCTGCGCCACCGCGCGGATCGCGCGGCCCATGAAGGTGCGCGACAGATACAGCGTCAGCAGGATGGTCAGCGCCACCGCGACCACGAACGCGACCACCAGCCGGAATGGAATCCGCATGTCGCCGAGCCGCCAGGCCTTGCCGACATAATCGGCGGTGACCGAGCGCTGGTCGACGCCGAACTGCAGGATGATCAGGACTTCGATGATGAAGGCGATGCCGAAAAAGAACGCGATGCCGCGCACGCCGGCGTCGCTGCCGCGCTTTTCGAAGGTTTCGTAGTACAGCCGGTAGGCGACGAGGCCGAACAGGAAGAACAGCGGCGTGATCAACAGCCCCGCCAGCAGCGGATCGACCCCGTAATGCTCGTTGAGGAAGTACACGGCATAGGAAGCCAGCACCAGGAACGCCGGATGCGCAACGTGGGGAACGTCGAGCAGGCCGAACGAGATCGACAGCCCGAGGCTGACCGCCGCATAGAAGCAGCCGAGCAGCACCCCGATCACTACCGCATCGAGCAGCAGTTCAAATGAAAACACGTAAGGTCCCCCCTGACCCGTCCCTCGGCCGCCGTTTCCCGGTCACGCCGTCCATCCCGTCCCGTTTGCCACGAAAACGCGGTGTGCCGACCCCGATCGGCACACCGCGGCGGCCGCGAGATCTTACTTGCGCGCGGCCTCGAAGGGAGTGATGAGGTCGCCCGATTTCAGTTTTGCCGGGAACAGGATCACCTGCTTGCCCGGGCTGCGGAACTGCTCGATGTTCTTGTCCTTGATGCCGCGGAACTGGCCCTGCACGACCCCGCTTTCCTTCCACTCGCCGTCCGCCGCGAACGTGATCGGCCCGACGATGGTCTTGTGGGTGTTTTCGCGCAGGTATTTCGCCAGCGCCTTCTGGTCGAGCGAGCCCACGGCCTTGATGGCCTGCTCGATCATCTGGCCGCTGGCATAGCCATAGGGCGCCAGATAGTAGCCGAGCGGATCGACCTTGGCTTCCACCGCGCGCTTCGTATAGGTCTCGAAGAACGCCTTGGTACCCTCATTGTACATCTGCGGCTCGGGCAGCCATGTGTTATAGTTGACGACGCCGTTGAGCAGCGAACCCAGGTTCTCCATCACGGTGCCGAACTGCAGGCCGACCATGCCGCCGCCAAACAGCTTGACGTTGTCGCCGATCCCGATCTCGTTCACGGCGCGCAGGATTCCCGCCGAATCCGGCGGATAGGACGCGACATAGACGATATCAGGCTTGGCGGCCTTGAGCGCGCGCAGGATGCCGGAGAATTCCACCGTGCTCGGCGGATAGGCCTGGTCGAACACCACCTGCATGCCGAGCTTGGTCGCGACTTCCCGGGCGGTCTTGGCCAGGTTCTGCGCGAATTCCTGGTCCGCCGCGAGCAGCGCGATGGTCTTGCCGCCGGCCTTCTGGCCGAGATCGAGGAACGAGGACGCCCAGCTGTCGGCCGGTCCCCATGGCGCGTTGTTGAACCACATGTCGTGGCCAACCTTGCTGTTCACCTGGAACGAGAAATTGCCGATCAGCAGCATGCCGCGCTGCTTGACCAGCGGCATCAGCGGCGCCGTCGGCACGGTCGCATAGGGCGCGAACAGGATATCGACCTTGTCGACATCCAGCAGCTTCGAATAGATCGCGGGCGTCTCCGAAGCGCTCGATTTGTCGTCATAGACGACCAGTTCGACCTTGCGGCCGAGCAGGCCGCCCTTGGCATTGACGTCGTCGCGCCAGACCTCGATGCCGAGCAGCGAGGCCTTGCCGCCGCCGGCGAGGCCGCCGGTTTGCGCCATGCTCATGCCGATCTTGATCGGTTGCTGGGCGATGGCGGCTGAAGCCAGCCCAAATACGGCGGCGGCGATTGTGCCGCCGAGAAGCGTCCTGCGTTTCATGTGATCTCCCCTGTGTTTCGTTGCCGTTGCCTGCCCGCGTTCGGATGCTTCGCCCCGATTGCCGCGAACAGGATGATGTCGTGCCGGAAATTGGTCTCTTGGTGCCTCGCGTTACGCATGCCTCAGGCGGCGCCCCTGGGCGCCCTGGTCGGAGGTTAGAACTAAAGATGGCCCGGCCACAAGCCGGGATGAA
>JBKJUA010000204.1:0-11916 GCA_046590305.1 Bradyrhizobium sp. | reverse complement strand
GGTCGTTGCACCACAAGCGCTTGCGAAAGCAAGGGCTGCGGCTGGTGCAGCATTGGGTGCCGGATTTGCGCGATCCAAAGGTGCTGGCGGAAATCCGCCGTCAGGTAAAGGTGATGGCGCAGCATCCGGAAGACGAAATCATCAACGACTGGATCGAGGCGGTTTCCGACTGGGACAGCTGGAAATGATGCGCGGCAGCAACATCCCGTGCCTCATGGTGAGGAGCGCGTCGGGCAGCGCCCTTGCGCTGTCCGGCGCGCGTCTCGAACCATCTGGCGCATGGCCTGCTGCCATCCTTCGAGACGCCGCGCGAAGGGCGCGCGGCTCCTCAGGATGAGGTCGGAATTCGTTCACAGGCTCTCGCGCCTGTAATCTCGAGGTTTCCCGATGTGCAATTGCACATCTGAGGTTCGCGCTTCGCGCGCCCCGGAATGACACCCATCTCCCTCCCCGCCTTGCCCTCTGCCGCCGGATGCGCCACCATCGGCTCCGCTCAAATCATAACCACCAAAAATGCGAGGAAACGCATGAGCAAATCCGCCGGTTTCAACTATGGCTGGGTCGTCGTCGGCGCGGGCGCGCTGATGACTTGCGTCGGGTTCGGCTCGATGCTGTCGCTGGCGGTGTTCCTGCAGCCGATGTCGGAGACGATGGGGTGGTCGCGCGCCGGGGTTTCGGCGGCGTCGACGCTGAATTTTCTCTGCATGGGGGTCGCGGCGTTTTTCTGGGGCGCGCTGTCGGACCGCTACGGCACCCGCATCGTGGTGCTCGCGGGCAGCGTGCTGCTCGGCCTTGGCCTGGTGACGGCGAGCATGGCCACCAGCCTGTGGCAGTTTCAATTGCTGTTCGGCATCCTGATCGGCGTCGCCGCCGGCGCGTTCTATGCGCCGATGATGGCGATCGCCAGCGCCTGGATCGAGCACCAGCGCAGCCTCGCGGTCTCGCTGGTGTCGGCCGGCATGGGCGTGGCGCCGCTGACGGTGGCGCCGTTCGCAAGCTGGCTGATCACGACCTATGACTGGCGCACTGCAATGCTGACGATCGGCATCGTCGCCTCGGCGCTGCTGATCCCGGCCTCGTTCCTGGTGCGCCAGGCGCCGGAGCCAGCCGCACCTTCCGGCGCCGGCGGCGCGGAGGCGCCTGCCGTGGAGTGGAGCGCGGCGCAGGCGTTCCGCACGCCGCAATTCATGACGCTGGCGCTGGCGCATTTCGCCTGCTGCGCGGCGCATTCGGGTCCGATCTTCCACATGGTGAGCTACGCCATGGTCTGCGGCATCGCGCCGCTGACCGCGGTCACCGTCTACAGCCTCGCCGGATTCTCCGGGCTGGGCGGCCGGCTTGCGCTCGGCGTGATGGCGGACCGCATCGGGGCCAAGCCAGTGCTGGTCGCCGGGTTAATGGTACAGGCGCTGTGCGTGGCGACCTATCTGGCGGTCGGCCAGCTCGGCGAATTCTACGCGCTCTCCGTCGTGTTCGGCCTCGCCTATGGCGGGGTGATGCCGCTCTACGCCGTGCTGGTGCGGGAATTTTTCGGCGCGCGCATCATGGGCACGGTGTTCGGCGCGGTTTCGGCCTTTGCCAGCCTCGGCATGGCGCTCGGGCCATGGGCCGGCGGCTGGGTGTTCGATACCTATAACGGCTATTTCTGGCTCTATGTCGGCTCGTTCGGCATCGGATTGGCGGCGGTGGCGGTGGCGCTGGGTTTCCCCTCGCCGCGGCGGCCGCCACAGCCCGCGATCCAGCTCGGGCCTGCAGCGGCGTAGACCGGCTCTCTTGATCGGCGGCGGCAGATGGACCACCATTGTGCCGCCACCCGACAAGAGCCCGACAAGCGGCGGAACAAGGGGCGAGGAACATGAACAAGGCTGCCGGTTTCGATCTGGTCGAGCGGGCGCGGGCCCTGCAACCGTTGATCACGCGCGAGGCCGACGAGATCGAGCGGACGCGGCGCCTCACCCAGCCGGTGGTTTCCGCGCTGCTGGAGAACGGGCTTTACCGCGCGCTGCTGCCGAAAAGCCTCGGTGGAACCGAGGCGCCGCTCGAGATCTTCATGCAGATGCAGGAGGAGATCGCCAAGGCCGATGCCTCGACCGCGTGGTGCCTCGGCCAGTGCGGCGTCTGCGCCATGATCTCGGCCTATCTCGACCCCGAACCGGCCAGCGAGATTTTCAACACCGCGCCCGGCATTCTCGCCTGGGGCGCGATCAATCATACGGTGCAGGCGGTTCCCGGCGGCTACAAGGCCAGCGCGCGCTGGGATTTCGCCAGCGGCTCGCGGCAGGCGAGCTGGCTCGGCGCCCATGTCCGGATCGTCGAGGCCGACGGCTCGCCCCGCCGCAAGCCCGACGGCTCACCGGAGATCCGCACCATCCTGTTCCCGATCGGCAACGCCACGATGTACGACGTCTGGGACGTGATCGGCCTCAACGGCACCGGCACTGACTCCTATTCGGTCGAGGACCTGTTCATTCCGGAGCAATTCACCGCGCTGCGCGACGACCCCAGTGCATTGCGCGAGACCGGCCCGCTCTACCGGATCCCCACTCAAATGGTTTACAGCATGGGCTTTGGCGCCACCTCGCTCGGCGTCGCCCGCGCCACGCTGGATGCCGCGATCGCGCTGTCGCGCGCCAAGCAGCCGCAGGGCCTGTCCGCGATGCGCGAGAACAATGCGGTGCAGGGCCTGATCGGACGCACCGAAGCCCGCCTGCGCTCCACCCGCGCCTATCTCTACGCCACCGCCGCCGAGGTATGGCGCGATCTTGTGCGCGGCGATGCCTTCACCGAAGCCCATCGCAGCGCGCTTCGGCTGGCCTCGACCTGGACCATCCATCAGTCCACGGAGGTGGTCGATATCGCCTATCACATGGCGGGGGCCACCGCCGTATTCAGCGCCAACCCGTTCGAGCGCCGCTTCCGCGACATGCACACCATCGCGCAGCAACTGCAGGGCCGCGACAGCCATTATGAAGACGTCGGCAAGGTGATCCTGTCGGGCAAGCTCGATACGGCGCCGGCGGCGCGATGAAGAAGCAGGCTCCCGCGACGAAGTCAGCGGGCGGAACCCGGTGCCTCTCCCCTTGTGGGAGAGGGTGACACGGACGCGCGGAGCGCGTCCGTGACGGGTGAGGGGTTTGTCTCCGCGGATAGAGACCCCTCATCCGGCGCTTCGCGCCACCTTCTCCCACAAGGGGAGAAAGAAAGAGTCGAGCCCTCACGCTACCAGCGCGGTTTCTTCGGGCGGGTCTTGCGGCGCGACGAATTCGGAGCCGCGCTGCGCTTTCAGCAGCGCCACGATCTCGCTATTGGGCCGCGCGCGGCTGAACAGGAAGCCCTGGCCCTCGTGGCAACCCTCGGTGCGCAGGCAACTCAGTTCGGCTTCGGTCTCGACGCCTTCGGCGGTGATGGTGACGCCGAGGCCGACGCCGAGGCTGATGATCGAGCGCACGATCGCCTGCGCGTCGCGGTTGGCGCCGAGGTCGCGCACGAACGACTGGTCGATCTTGATCTTGTCGAACGGAAAGCTCCGGAGATAGCTCAGGCTGGAATAGCCGGTGCCGAAATCGTCCATCGAGATGCGGACGCCGAGCGCGCGCAGCGCGTGCAGCGTGGCCAGCACCTGGCTGCTCTTTTCCAAAAGCAACGTTTCGGTGATTTCCAGCTCCAGCCTCTTGGCCGGCAGCCCGGTTTGCTTCAGCGTCTCCATCACCAGCGCCAACAGATTGCCGGTCCGGAACTGGAGCGGCGACAAATTGACCGCGACGCGGACATCGTCGGGCCAAAGCGCCGCGTCGGCGCAGGCGCGGCGCAGCATCAGGGCGCCGAGCGGATTGATCAGGCCGGTCTCCTCGGCGACGGGAATGAATTCGGCCGGCGACACCATGCCGCGTTCGGCGTGCGGCCAGCGCACCAGCGCCTCGAAGCCGGTGATGCGCCCGGTCGCGAGGTCGACCAGCGGCTGGTAATACGGCCGCAGCACGTCGTTCTGGATCGCGTCGCGCAGATCGATCTCGATCTTGCGCCGGCTCTGGGCCCGGGCATCCATGCCGGATTCGAAAAAGGAGAACGTGCCGCGCTGCTCGGTCTTGGCCCGCGACAGCGCCATATCGGCATTCTTGAGCAGCTTCTCGGACTCGTCGCCATCGCCGGGCGCCATGGCGATGCCGATGCTGGCGCCTATTACGACGGAATGGCCATCGAGCAGATAGGGATCGCCGATCGCCTCCAGCAGCCTCCTGGACAGCAGCACCGCATCCTCGGGGCGCGTCAGCCCGCTCTGGATGATCGCGAATTCGTCGGAGTTGAGGCGGGCGAGCGTATCCTCTTCGCGCAAGGTGGAGCGCAGCCGCTTGGCGACTTCGCGCAACAACTTGTCGCCGATGCCGTGGCCGAGCGTGTCGTTGACCGCCTTGAAATTGTCGAGGCCGAGCACCAGCACCGCGACCTTTTCCGCGCTGCGCCGCGTATGCATCAGGATATCGTCCATCTGCTGGCGCAGCAGGTTGCGGTTCGGCAGCCCGGTCAAACCGTCATGCTGGGCCATGAAGGCGAGCCGCGCCTCGGCGCGTTTGCGCTCGGTGATGTCCATCAGCGCCAGCAGCACCGCGGGTTGCTCGTTATAGACCAGCTGGCGCGAATAGATCGCGAGGTCAATCAGCGCGCCATCGGCCCTGACATGCTTCCAGGTCCGCGCGGTCTGCTCGTCGCTGGAGCGGTCGCCGCCCCATGGCAGTTCGGTCTCGAAAGCCTGGACGCTGCGGATGGTCAGCTTCTCGAATTCGGCGCGGCTGTAGCCGTAATGCTCGATGGCGGCCTCGTTGACGCCGAGGATGCGCTCGTCGTCCAGCGCGCAGACGATCATGGGAACCGGATTGCTGTCGAACAGCAGCCGGAACGAAGCCTCGCGCTGCTTCAACTCGGTGATGTCGACGCGCAAGCCGATGATGCCGCCGCCTTCGGTCAGCCGCTCCTCGATCAGGATGACGCGGCCGTCGGCCAGCGTCTGCTCGTGACGTCCGTCGGGCTGATGCAATTTGGCCAGTCGCTCGGCGATCCATTCTTCCTCGCAGCCGACCGCTTCCGGATAGTCGCCGCGCTCGACGCCGATGCGGATGGTGTCCTGCAGCCGGGCGCCCGGCTGGAACAGGTCGGAACTGCGGTTGTAGATCTCGGAGTACTTCTTGTTCCAGAGAATGTAACGCCCGTCGGCGTCGAGAAACACGATGCCCTGCGGCAGGATGTCAATCGCCTCGCGCAGCCGTTCATGGGATTTTCGCGCATCCGCGATCGCGGCTTCGGCCTCGGCGCGCTTGCGCACGATTTCGCCGATCTCGGGTGATACGCGCTGTCGCTTGCCTTGAAGTTTACCTGCAAGTTTACCTGCAAGTTTCCCTGCAAGCTTCGGACCGGGCTTCGCCGGTCGGCCGGGAATGCGGGCCATCGCCACACGCTTGCGTTTTTTGGTCGGCTTCGGCCGGATACTCTGCATTCGGTTACGCCCACTCGCATTCTGCGCCGCCCTGTTCTCCGATAAGTGTCTGAAAAATTGGTAACACTTGGCGGTGGCGGCATCACCCGACGGGCTTGCGGCGGACCAAAGTGAGGCTCCTTCTGCCTGCAAAACGGGCGAACTCGCGCGGCCGATGTCGTTCCTCCGACACATCGGAGGCGCGCGACGCGCAGCAGCGCGGGAAAATCATGCCCGCGGCAATGCCGGGGATCAAAATTGCACATCGAACACGCGAATTCCCTGCGCGCGCACCAAATTTCGCCAATGCGCAACAAGGTTATCGGACGGTTAAGAAAAGTGTCAGTTCGAGATCACGATCCGGGTATTGCCGCGGCCGCGGCGCTCGACCAGGGCGAACAGCGCCGCCGCATTCGACGGATGCAACCTGACGCAGCCATGCGAGGCCGGGCCGCCGAGCCGCGCCAGTTCATTGGTGCCGTGAATGGCGTAGCCCTGATAAAAGAAGATCGAGTGCGGCATCGGCGAATTGTAATACTTCCGCGAGAACCAGCGTCGCGCCATCATCTGCGGATGGAAGACGCCGCTCGGCGTCCCGAAGCTGCGGCGGCCGGTCGACACCGGCCAGGAGTATCGCAACGTACCGTCGACACTCACGGCCATGCGCTGCGACGACTTGTCGATCCGGACCACGACTCCGGCCTGCGCCTGTGTCAGCGCCAATCCCGCCAAGATCGCAAAGACCGCCGCAACGGCAAATGCAAGCCGTGCGAGCCGTCGCTTCGACAGCCGTTTCATGATCGCGCCCTGCCACCACTTTTTTTATGGCGGGCATGATGTCGTTGCCGAATGCGGGTTGTAAAGACCGGGGCGACATCCCGATGCAACCAGTCGCGGTTAATCTTAACCCGCCGCCCCGCGGTTCAGCTGAACTTGCGCTGAAAACTGTGACTTGCCACAAGGCGCGGCTTTTCGCCGGCTGCCGATTTCGTGCTAGGCTTGAGAATACAGAGTGACTCGATGAACCCTCGCCTGATCCTCACCCTCCTGCTGATATCCGCAACCTTCGTCAGCGCCACCATGGCGCTGGCGCAGGACAAGGGCAGCGTCAATCCGAAACCGTTGCCGCCTCTGGCCAATCCTGGCGATCCCAAGCTCGGCGCCAAGGAACTGTTCGGCCGCAAGGTGCTGCCGGCGGCGATGCCGACCCGCGTGGTCGGCTTCTATGCCAGGGGCTGCATCGCGGGCGCGGAAGGGCTGCCGATCAATGGCGAGAGTTGGCAGGTGATGCGGCTGTCGCGCAATCGCCATTGGGGCCATCCCGACCTGGTGGCGCTGGTGACGCGGCTGGCAGCGAAGGCGCGCAAGGATGCCGGCTGGCCGGGAATCCTGGTCGGCGATATGTCGCAGCCGCGCGGCGGCCCGATGTTGACCGGGCACGCCAGCCACCAAGCCGGGCTGGACGCCGATATCTGGCTGACGCCGATGCCGAACCGAAGATTGTCACGCGAAGAGCGCGAGGAAACCTCCGCTGTGATGATGGTGCGCCCCGACCGGCTCGACATTGATCCCAAGAACTGGACGCCGACCCATCTCGGCGTAATCCGCGCCGCGGCCCAGGAGCCGAGCGTGCAGCGCATCTTCGTCAACGCCGCGATCAAGAAGGCACTGTGCCGCGAAGCCAAGGGCGACCGCAGCTGGCTGCAAAAGGTACGGCCGATGTACGGCCACGACTATCACTTCCACATCCGCATCAAATGCCCGCCGGGCAACGGCGAATGCGAGAGCCAGCCGGAGCCGACCGGGGGCGAGGGCTGCAGCGCCGGCGATCTCGCCTTCTGGTTCAAGGATTCAACCCTCCATCCGAAGCCACCGAAGGTGCCGCCGAAACCGCGGCCGCCGATGACGCTGGCGCAATTGCCGGAAGCCTGCCGAGCGGTACTGGCCGCGCCGGATGCCAAACAGTAATCGCCGGTCGCGCGAGCCCTTTGCGCCGCCCCGGCAATGCTGTAAGCTTTCGCCCTGCGATGTCCGGACGGATCGTAAATCCCCCGGATTGCCGGAACGGCGCTTCCGCCTGTCGCATTTCACTTAAAACCTACGCTTGAACTGTGCGCGCATCAGCGCGCCGCAGTTACGCATGGAGCGCCACGATGCATCGTCTTGCCGGTTATTGCCTCGCGCTTTCGATCCTGCTCGGATCGATCTGTTCACCCGCCTTGGCGCGGGACAAAAGCCTGACGGTGTTTGCCGCGGCCTCGATGAAGAACGCGCTCGACGACATCAACGCCGCCTATACCGCGAGGACGGGCGTCAGGACCGTCGCCAGCTACGCCGCCAGTTCGGCGCTGGCGAAGCAGATCGAACAGGGCGCGCCCGCCGATATTTTTGCATCCGCCGACACCGACTGGATGGACTATGCGATTGCGAAGAAGACCATCAACGAGCCGACGCGCGCCAATCTGCTCGGCAACAGCCTCGTGCTGGTCGCGGCAAAAGATTCCAGGCTCGACAAGGTCGCGATCGGACCGGGCTTCGATCTTGCAAAACTCGCCGGCGACGGCAGGATCGCCACCGGCGACGTGAAAGCAGTTCCGGTCGGCAAATACGCCAAAGCGGCGCTGGAAAAGCTCGGCGCGTGGCAGGCTGCGGAAGCGAAATTCGCGATGGCGGAGAGCGTGCGCGCAGCGCTGGCGCTGGTGGCACGCGGCGAGGCGCCGCTCGGGATCGTCTATTCGACCGACGCGAAAATTGAACCCGGCGTCAAGATCGTCGGCACCTTCCCGGCGGACTCCCATCCCGCCATCATCTATCCCGTGGCGGCGACGGCGACCGCGAAGCCGGAAGCCGCTTCCTATCTGGCCTTCCTGCGTTCGTCGGCCGCCAAGGCCATCTTCGAGAAATACGGCTTCACGTTTCTCGTCAGCCCGACGACCTGAGCGTGTTCGACATCTCGCCCACGGAATGGACGGCGATCCAGCTTTCGCTGCGGGTCGCCGCGGTGGCGACGCTGGTGGCGACGCCGCCCGGCATCGCGCTGGCGTGGCTGCTGGCGCGGCGTGATTTCTGGGGAAAATCGGTGGTCGATGCGCTGGTGCATCTGCCGCTGGTGCTGCCGCCGGTGGTGACAGGCTATCTGCTGCTGCTGACATTCGGCCGGCGCGGCATGGTCGGCGCATTTCTCGCGGATCATCTCGGCATCGTGTTCGCGTTTCGCTGGACTGGAGCTGCGCTGGCCTGCGGCATCATGTCGTTTCCGCTGCTGGTGCGGCCGATCCGGCTGTCGATCGAAGCGGTCGACCGCCGGCTGGAACAGGCCGCGGGCACGCTGGGCGCGCCGCCGTGGCGGGTGTTTCTCACCGTCACGCTGCCGCTGGCACTGCCGGGCGTAGTGGCCGGCATGGTGCTCGGCTTTGCCAAGGCGATCGGCGAATTCGGCGCCACCATCACCTTCGTCTCGAACATCCCGGGCGAGACCCAGACCATTTCCTCGGCGATCTATTCGCTGATCCAGACACCCGACGGCGACACCGCGGCGCTGCGGCTGGTGGTGGTATCCATCGTCATCGCAATGGCGGCGCTGGTCGCCTCGGAATGGTTCGCGCGGCGCGCGACCAAACGCCTGCATGGAAATTGATCATGCTCCGCGTTGACGTTTCAAAACATCTCGGCGAATTCTCGGTCGAAGCCTCGTTCGTCAGCGAGGGACGCGTGACCGGGCTGTTCGGCGCTTCCGGCGCTGGCAAGACTTCGCTGGTCAACATGGTCGCCGGTCTGCTGCGGCCTGACCGCGGCATCATCGCGGTCGATGGCGACGTGCTCGACGATACCGCATCAGGCCTGCACATTCCGCCGCATCGCCGCCGGATCGGCTATGTGTTCCAGGACGCGCGGCTGTTTCCGCATCTCGATGTCCGACAGAATCTCGACTACGGGCGGCGCATGAACCGGCTCGCCGGGGACCCCGCCCAGCACAAGCGCGTCACCGATCTGCTCGATATCGGCGGCCTGCTCGACCGCCGTCCCGGCAAGCTGTCCGGCGGCGAGCGTCAGCGCGTCGCGCTGGGACGCGCGCTGCTGGCGCAACCGCGGCTGCTGCTGCTCGACGAACCGCTGGGGTCGCTGGACGAGGAACGCAAGGTCGAGATTTTGCCCTACCTGGTGCGGCTGCGTGACGAAGCCAATGTGCCGATGGTCTATGTCAGCCACGATGCAGCCGAAATGCGCCAGCTGGCGACCCAGGTCGTGATGCTGAGCCGAGGACGGGTGATGGCGTTCGGCGGGGTCGAGGTGTTGCCGGGGATGTAGCGTAGCTCAGAACGCTTTTCTTCTCCCCTCCTCCCGCGCGCGTAGCGCGCGGTGGGGAGGGGGCGGGGGTGGGGGGCGCGTCAGCAGACTCGTTGGCAATCGAATACGCCGATAGACCCCCCACCCCCCGACCCCTCCCCGCCACGCGCAAGTGCGCGTGGGAGGAGGGGAGAAGTCAGACCCCCGCCACCTGCGACCAGATCTCCGACAGCTTGCGCTTGAACCGCGCCAGCCTCGTCAGCGGCACGGCATCTTCTTCCTCTTCCGGCAACCGAAGGCCGACGACGTTGACCCGGCCGCCGCCGATGTTGTGCGCCACCAGCACGATGGGGTCGAGCACGAGCTCCGCGCCTTCCTTCGGAGCGTGGTCGAGATGAATGTCGAAATAATCCGCCAGCGTCAGTTTCGCCTGCTCTTCATCGACAGCCACGCCGTAGATTTCGGCAAGCTCGCCCAGCGTGTGCTCCCCCGACACCATGAAGTCGCCGAGTTGATGCGGATCGGGTGCCGAGCTCGCGGGCATGTCGACGAAGAACCGGTCCAGCGCTTCCGCCTTCTCCGGCGGCGCCAGCAGGTAGATGTAATCGCCGGGCGCGACCGGATCGGCTTCGGCGGGCGACAGGATTTTCTGGTCGCGGATCACCAGCGTCGGCTTCGACCAGGAGGGAATGAGGCCGCGCCGGAAATACAGGCTTTTCGAGCGGACGGAATAGCCGACCAACTGCTGCTCGAGCTGGCCGGGCAGATCGAGCTCGACACGGCGCGGGCCGCGATCGGCGCGCGGCAATGCGACGTGGAGCTTTCGTGCCGCCGGGCCGAGCGTCCAGCCCTGCAGCAGCAGCGAGATAATGACGACGACGAAGGCGACGTCGAAATAGAGATAGGCCTTCGACAGCCCGACCAGCATCGGGATCGAGGCCAGAAAGATCGCGACCGCGCCGCGCAGGCCGGTCCAGGCGATGAATATCTTTTCCCGCCAGTTGAAGCGGAATGGCGCGAGACAGAGAAACACCGCGACCGGGCGCGCCACGAGCATCAGAACGACCGACACGACGACTGCCGGGCCGATGCTGCCCACCAGCCGCTGCGGCGAGACCAGCAGGCCGAGCAGCACGAACATCACGATCTGCGCCAGCCAGGTCGCGGCATCGAGAAAGGTGACGACCGAGTTGTGCGCGCGGGTCGGCCGGTTGCCGATGATGATGCCGGCGAGATAGACCGCGAGAAATCCTGACGCGTGTGAGATTTGCGCGGTGCCGAAGATCACCAGCGCCGCGGTGGCGACAAAGGGCGCGTGCAGGCCCTGCGGCAGCGCCACCCGGTTCAGCGCCAGCACCACGAGGCGGCCGCCGACCACGCCGACGATGGCGCCCAGCACGGCCTCTCGGACAAATTGCAGCGCGATCTGCCAGGCCGAGCCTTCCCCGAGCGTAATGAATTCGACCAGCACCAGCGTCAGAAACACCGCAAACGGATCGTTGGTGCCGGATTCGACCTCCAGCGTCGCGCCAACGCGGGGACGCAGCCGTAGCCCCTGGGCGTGGACCAGCAGAAACACCGCGGCGGCATCGGTCGACGCCACGACGGCGCCCACCAGCAGCGCCTCGGACCAGTTCAGATCAAGCGCATATCGGGCGACCGGTGCGGTGATCATGGCGGTCACCAGCACGCCGACCGTCGCCAGCATCATCGATGGCGCCAGCACCGCGCGAATGCTCTGAAACCGGGTTCTCAACCCGCCATCGAACAGGATCAGGGCCAGCGCCACCGACCCCACCAGATAGGTGGTGCGGACGTCATCGAACCGCAGCTGGCCGGGGCCGGAGTCGCCGGCCAGCATGCCGATGAAGAGAAACACCAGCAGTAATGGCGCGCCGAAGCGCAGCGCGAGCAGGCTCGACAGAATGCCGGCCATGACAAGAACGGCGCCAAGCAGAATGGCTATGCTGACCGAGTCGAGAGAAGCCATGAACCTCCGGAAATCATTGAAATACTCTTGAGAATGTTCTTCAGGATACTTGCAGTTGCATCCTTATCGTCGCCACAGTTCGACGCCAACCCATTTCTCAAGCCAGCGGCAATGTGCCCGGTTTAACGGCCTTACTCGCGGCAGCCCGGGTGTCGTATCGATGGCGCCGGCG
>JBKJUA010000178.1:0-5370 GCA_046590305.1 Bradyrhizobium sp. | reverse complement strand
CTGGCGGAGAGAGTGGGATTCGAACCCACGGTACGGTTTCCCGCACACACGCTTTCCAAGCGTGCGCCTTAAGCCACTCGGCCATCTCTCCGGATGGCCTGTCTTGAAGGGGCCCGGCGACTTTTGCAAGGGACTGGGGCCGCGACCGATAATATTTCCCTAACCGGTTGAATAACATGGATAATTGGGCGCAGCGTAGGAGGCGTATCGGAGCTGTATTGAGGCCTTGATCCGAAAATCGGTTACCATCGACGACGGATCATCGTGACGATTCAACCAGCGGAACGCGGAATGGCCGGCCATCGAACGCTGATGTTCTTGATTTTGATGTCCGCAACGGTGCTGGATGCCGGGCCGGCGCTGGCGCAGACCTGCACCCGCCAGGGCTTCGATGTCGCCTGCGATGATGGCCGCCGCGGCGTCCTGTCCGGCGATGCGATCATCTGGACCGACGGCACGCGATCGAGCCTGACCTCGCCGCATCCGAGCGTCATCATCGGCAACAAATCATCGGTCGTTGTCGGCCCGGGCGTGTTCGTCGGCAAGGGCAAGGGTGTGGTGCCGTTGGAAAACCCCAGCGCGCCGAACAAGGCGCGCTGCGCCGTGCTCGATGGCGTGTCTTACTGTTTCTAGTGATACCGCGCATTGAAGTTGGCGGCGCGCGGCGGCAATAATACCGGCTCCGCGATCAGCGGCTCGCCGGCATCCCTGTCGGCATGGGTCTCCTGCAGCGCGTCGACGAAATCCGCAAACCATTGCTGGATTGTGCTGGCGCGAAGCTTCTTCATCATCGCTTCCCAGCGCAGCCGGCGCTCGTTCAACGGCATCGATAGTGCGGTCGCGATGGTTCGCGCCATGCCGTCGATATCGTGCGGATTGACCATCAGCGCGGTGTCGAGCTCGTTGGCGGCACCGGCAAATTTCGACAGCACCAGCACGCCGGGATCGGCCGGGTTCTGTGCCGCGACATATTCCTTGGCGACCAGATTCATGCCGTCATGCAGCGGGGTGACGACGCCGACCTGGGCGGTGCGATAGAGGCCCGCCAGCACGGTCTGGCTGAAACCCTTGTTGAGGTAACGGATCGGGGTCCAGTCGACTTCGCCGTGCCGGCCATTGACGTCGCTGACCAGCCTGGCGAGTTCGTTCTGCAGATTGCCATAGGCTTCGATGGCGCCGCGCGACGGCGTGGCGATCTGCAGCAGCGAGGCGGTGCGCGCGAGCCCCGGCTGCAAGGTCCACATCCGGTCGAACGCGTTGATGCGATTCAGCAGTCCCTTGGAATAGTCCAGCCGGTCGACGCCGATCGCCAGCTTCTCGCCGTTCAGGCTGCGCCGCAGCCGCGACACATCCGGATGCATCACCGCCTTGGCGGCCTGCTGGGCGAATTTCTCCGGGTCGATGCCGATCGGAAATACCGCAATTCGCGAACTGCCGTGGCGCGAAATGACCACGCCACCCTTGTCGGCGAGACCGAGATCCGACCGCACATAGGACAGAAAATTTTCGCAATCGTCTTCGGTCTGGAACCCGATCAGATCGTACGCCAACATCGCCTCGACCAGTTCGCGATGATGCGGCACGCCGCCGATGACGGCGCGCGCCGGCCATGGCGTGTGCAGGAAAAAACCGATCGGCGCGGCGACTCCGAGATCGCGCAATTCCGCGCCCAGCGCCAGGAAGTGATAATCCTGGATCCAGAACGCGGTGTCCGGCTTTTGAAAGCGCAACAGCGCGCGCGCCATGAAGGCGTTTACTTCGCGATAGCTGAGATAATCCGCCTGCGAAGCGCTGATCAAATCGGTGCGGGAATGCAGTGCCGGCCACAGCGCCGAATTGGCGAAGCCTTCGTAATATCCGCCGTAATGCGCGGCCGGCAGATCCAGCATGGCCAGCGCACCCGCGCCCAATGCTTCAATTTCGGCGAACGGTTCCTTCTGCGCGCCGTCGCGGACGCGGCCGCTGGAACCCACCCAAATCGCGCCGGATTTCTCCACCACGGGCAACAATGCCGCCGCCAGTCCCCCCGTCATGGGTTCGCTGGCCTTGCCGCGCGATACGCGATTTGAAACGACGACGAGGTTCACAGGGTCCCCTCCTGTTGGTCACTCGCGAATTAACGGCCATTCATCAATATGGTTCCGCGCCACCCTTTCAACGAAATGAAACCAAATTCAGGCGGGCAACGATGGAACCTGGATCGTCCACAGCCAGCAAATCCATGCATTGAAAAATTTGATCTGACGAAAAACCTTGTCGAATGGGTCAGTTGAGCGCGAATGATCGCGCGCTACGCACCGCAAAGCCTTGATGTCTTCCAATCGGAAAAATTTCAGCGAGCCTGTCGCCCCAGGTTCCATCGGCGCGGAATGACATCGCGGTTCCCTCGCCTGTGCTTAGTCATCGAGCAGACGCGCCAGCCATTCCCTGACGTCACTGGGCTCATCGAAATGGCCGTTGACGCCCTGAGCCCGCCGTCCGACCGAGAATGCAAGACCGCGGAGATCGGGCATGATGGCGAATACTGACTCGTCGGTGACGTCGTCGCCGATAAACAAGGGATGGCGGCCCCTGAACGGTTCGTGGTTCATCAATTCCAGCACGCCGGTCGCCTTGGTGAAACCGGAATGCTTGATTTCGCACACGCATTTTCCGGGCAGCACTTCGATCGGCGCGTTCGGCAGATCGGCACGAATCAGCGACACGGCTTCATAGATCGCCTTCTCCGCATGCGGCGCGAGACGGTAGTGCAGCGCCAGCGAATAGCCCTTGTCTTCCAGCAGGATGCCCGGGCTGAGCTTGGCGATCGCCGCAAGCCGCAGTTTCAATTCCGTGTCCAGCGGCGGTGCAGTTCTGGCGACCGACTCGGAACCGATCGAGACCCGCATCTCTGCGCCATGACCGCCGACCGCAGGAAACTGCTCGGGCGCAAAGATCAGGTCGATATCGTTGAGCGAACGCCCGCTAACCAGCGCCATTGCGCCGCCGGTCCGCCGATACAGAAGCTCGAGCGTGTTTGCCAGACCGGGCGGCACCCACACTTCGCGCGGCGTCGGCGCCAGATCGAGCAGGGTGCCGTCAATGTCGAGCAGAATTGCGGATTTGCCCAGATGCGGCACCAGTGAGCGCGGCACCGGAGCGGTTTCCGGCGGACGTTCGTCGTTCGGTGAGGTGTCTTGCTGCATGGGCGTTTCGATCAATTTCTGTTCCATCAAGTGTCGATTCATTGCATTCTACTCCACAAAGGCAAGCGGCCGTGCAACCGATTCCAGCGGCTTGCGCTCGGCAGCGATGCCGTAGCGCCAGCCGATCGCGGCGGCCGCAATCATCAACGCCGATCCCAGCAAATAGCCCGCGAAAACACTGTCGCGCGAGCCGGTGTCGATCAGCGCCCCGAACAGCATGGGGCCGGCGACACCGCCGACGCCGGTTCCGATCGCATAGAACAGTGCGATCGCCAGCGCCCGGACCTCCAGCGGAAAGGTTTCGCTGACGGTGAGGTAGGCCGCGCTGGCAGCCGGCGAGGCAAAAAAGAAAATCACCATCCACGCGATGGTCTGGGTCTGCGCGCTGAGTACGCCGATCGAAAACAGGTAGCCCGACAGCGCCAGCAGCACGCCCGAGGTGCCATAGGTGAACGCGATCATGACGCGGCGGCCCAGCGTATCGAACAGCCGGCCGAGCAGCAGCGGTCCTAGGAAATTGCCCGCCGCGAACGGCAGGATGTACCAGCCGACCTGGCTGGACGCGATCCCGAAGAAGTCGGTCAACACCAGCGCGAAGGTGAAGAAGATCGCGTTGTAGAAAAAGGCCTGCGCCGTCATCAACGCGAGGCCGACCAGCGAGCGCGTGCGATAGAGTTTCAACAGCGTGTGCGCCACTTCGCGCAGCGGGGTGTGACTGCGCATGCGCAGTTTGATCTTCGGCCAAGCCTTTTGCAGCTGGTCTTGTTGCGGTTTGTCTTGCGCTTGCGCACTCCCCATCACCGAGCGTTCGATATCGGCGACGATCGCGTGTGCCTCATCGGGCCGGCCGTGGATCATCAGCCAGCGCGGGCTTTCCGGGATCCACATCCGCATCACCAGCACCACGAGACCGAGAACGGCGCCGGAAAAATACGCCAGCCGCCAGCCGAGATCAGGACCGATAAAGGCGGGGTCGAGCAGCACGATGGCGGCGACCGCACCCAGGGCAGCGCCGATCCAGAAGCTGCCGTTGATCACGAGGTCGGTCCAGCCGCGATAGCGCGCCGGCACCAGTTCCTGGATCGTCGAATTGATCGCGGTATATTCGCCGCCGATGCCGGCGCCGGTGAGAAACCGGAATAACGTGTAGCTCGCCAGGTTCCACGAAAACGCCGTGGCCGCGGTGGCCGTGAGATAGACCGCCAGCGTGATGAAGAACAGTTTCTTGCGACCGATCCGGTCCGTCAGCCAGCCGAACCCGATCGCGCCGATGACAGCGCCGGCGATGTAGGCGCTGTTGGCCAGTCCAACATCGAAATTGCTGAAACGAAGTGCCGGACTCTCCTTCAGCGCACCCGAGAGCGTGCCGGCCAGCGTGACCTCCAGCCCATCCAGGATCCAGGTAATGCCGAGCGCCATCACCACGCGGGTGTGGAAGCCGCTCCAGGGCAGAGCGTCGAGACGGGCGGGAATATCGGTTTCGATGACACGGCCGCTGCCTGACACTGGTGCCGAACTGGACGCATCGGGAGGCAATGGTGAATTGCGCTGTGTCAGTTGCAAATCCATTGAAACGGACCAATAGGAAAATACCCCGGAACGCTGAGTTCCAAGGCTGTTCTGCTTGAAGTGCGGCGATGGACGTACTTGCCACCCTGACCAACGTCCCGGACGGGGTGGGGTTCCCTGCAACGCAGGCAATGGAACCGGGGCGATTTGGTGGCAGCGTTGAATTACCGGATAGTCTTTCGGTATCTTTTAAGGGACCGGGTCATGTCTGCTTTTATTCATGATGTCGGCCGCTCAATGCTCTTAACATCGCTTCCGCCAACAAGAGCTAGACCTGTTTGCACACCTTAGCGGCTTCACACATTTCCTGTGCCATCGCGATAATTACGCTCTCGCCATTAGCAAACAGCATGCGAGCATCGCCCTCCGGCAATCCCGGGGCGGTTCACCCCGTCAGCTTAGAAATGGGCGCATGCTCAAGCATTTAAATGCGTGCCTTCGCAATGTTGTCCCGACACGATTCGCGATCTCGCGGCGCGTTTCGCCCGAGGTTTGCTGGTATTTTCCTTGCCCTCCAATCAGAGGGCGCGGGAAGTGCCGGGCGCCCGATGCGCCCGATAGCCACGTGTGCAATGGGTAGTGGTAGAACGCACACGTGTTGTCAGGTCACACCGGA
>JBKJUA010000048.1:0-18071 GCA_046590305.1 Bradyrhizobium sp. | reverse complement strand
CGCAACTTCCCCCGTGCCGCCACCTGGAGTGTGCCGACGATCTCCTCGCCGCGCACCATCACCACTTCGTCCATCATGTTGACGACGACGCAGACATGGTTCGGCACGATCCGCACGACATCGCCGACATTGGGACGGGTGTTGCTGCGGGTCAGGTCGAGAAAGCCGTGCTCCTCGGCGAAGCGCGCAATCTTGGCTTCTGGGTGTTCGAGAATCAGGCCGTGGCCGTCGAGCCCGCCGCCGGTATCCGACGTCAGCGTTTTCGACCCGGCATCGAGAATGCCGCGATCGGGGCCGGCGCGGCTGACCACGGTGGAATAGATGCTTAATGCGCAATCGTCCCAGCCGGCGACGCCGGCGGCGACCTGCATGCGGTCGTTATAGATATAGGTGCCGGGCCGATGCTCAGTGGCCCCCTTGAGTTTTCCGAGGTTCTTCAGGTTCGGCGAGCCGCCGGTGGAGACCATCGCGGCGTCGAGCCCGTGCGCGCGCACGCCACCCAGCGCCTCGTCGTAGAATTTTTGTGCGTCAGCCCAACCGGTCTCGGTCGGATAGAGCATGAAGCCGGCGAACAGCAAGCCCTTCGACGACGCGATCTCGCGGGCGAGCACAATGGCTTCCGCCGGAGTTTCGACGCCAGCGCGCTTGCGCCCGGTGTCGCATTCCACCACCACCGAAAGCGGGCGGCCGGAAGCCGCGGCCGCCTGCGGCAGGCCGGCGATGACGGTCGAATTGTCGGCGGCGACGGTCATTTTGGCTTTGGTCTGCAGCGCGCCGAGCCGCGCCATTTTCTCCTCGCCGATCAGATTGTAGCTGATCAGGATGTCGTCGATTCCAGCATTCGCCATCACCTCGGCTTCGCCGATCTTCTGGCAGGTGATGCCCCTGGCGCCGGCCGCGACCTGCATCCGCGCCAGCATCGGGCTCTTGTGGGTCTTGATATGCGGCCGGTTGGCGACCCCGGCGGTGTCGCAGGCGGCCTGGATCCGCGCAATGTTGCGCTCGACCCGGTCCATGTCGATGACGGCGGCAGGCGTGCCATATTCTCGGGCGATTTTTGCAGCGAGGGGCGTGGTCATTGACGTCAACTCCTATTGTAGCTCCACCCTTCGAGGCGCGCGACGCGCCTCAGGGTGACGGCGTCATTCCAGCGCAACGGCTTCGCCGTTGTCGCCGGAGGTGCGAACTCTTGCGAGCCTCGAAGGATGATTAGTCACGATTCAAGCCTGCTCAATTTCTTCGCGCATCACTTCAAGCTCCAGCCATCTATCCTCGGCGGCCTCCAACTCCTTCTGTGCGGCGGAGAGGGCGGCCGAACAGAGGTCGAACTTCTTGCGATCCTTCTTGTAAAGATTGGGATCGTCAAGATGCCGCTGCTGTTTGGCAATTTCGGCCTGCAGGCCGGCGATCGTCTTCGGCAGGGTCTCCAGCGCGTGCTTGTCCTTGAAGTTCAGCTTGCGCCTTGCGGCGGTCGAGGGCGTGCCGCCCTTCGATTCCTTTTTCTCCTCGGCGCCGGCCTTCACGGCCTCGCGCTTCAAATCGGCGCCGCGCTGCGCCAGCATGTCGGTATAGCCGCCGGCATATTCGATCCAGCGGCCATCGCCCTCCGGCGCGATCACCGAGGTTACCACGCGGTCGAGAAAGTCGCGGTCATGGCTGATCAGGATCACGGTGCCCTCGTAGTCGCCCAGCATTTCTTCCAGCACGTCGAGGGTTTCGAGATCGAGGTCGTTGGTCGGCTCGTCCAGCACCAGCAGGTTGGAGGGCTTTGCCAGCGCGCGGGCCAGCATCAGCCGGCCACGCTCGCCGCCGGAGAGCACTTCCAGCGGCGTGCGCATCTGCTCCTGCGCGAACAGAAAGTCCTTCATGTAGCTGACCACGTGCTTCGGCTTGCCGCCGACCATCACATTGTCGCTGCCGCCGCCGGTGAGGGCATCGGCCAGCGTCGATTTCGGATCGAGGCTTTCGCGGTGCTGGTCCAGCGTCGCCATTTCGATATTGGCGCCGAACCGGATGGTGCCGCTGTCCGGCGCAGCACCGCCGGTCAGCATCTCGATCAGCGTGGTCTTGCCGGCGCCGTTCGGCCCAACGATGCCGATGCGGTCGCCACGCTGCACCCGGATCGAAAAGTCGTCGACGATCTTGCGCTCGCCATAGGTCCGGCCGATGCCCTTGGCCTCGATGATCAGTTTGCCGGACTTGTCGGCTTCGGACGCGGCGAGATTGGCATTCCCGGCCGCGCCGCGATAGTCGCGGCGCTGTTCGCGCAGCGCGAAGAGATTGCCAAGCCGTTTGACGTTGCGCTTGCGGCGGCCGGAGACGCCGTAGCGCAGCCAGTGCTCCTCCATGACGATCTTGCGGTCGAGCTTGTGCTGGTCGCGCTCTTCCTCGGCCAGCACCTCGTCGCGCCAGGATTCGAACGCGCTGAAGCCTTTGTCGATCTGCTTGATCTGGCCGCGATCGAGCCAGGCGGTCGCGCGCGACAGATTGGACATGAAACGGCGGTCATGGCTGATGATGACCAGCGCCGAGCGGCGGCTGGCGAGTTCGCCTTCCAGCCATTCGATGGTGGTGAGGTCGAGATGGTTGGTCGGCTCGTCCAAGAGCAGGATATCGGGCGAGGGCGCCAGCACCCGCGCCAGCGCGGTGCGGCGGGCTTCGCCGCCTGAGATATGCGCGGGGTTCTCGTCGCCGTGCAGCCCGAGTTGCTCCAGCACATAGCGCGCCTGGTAGTGGTCGTCGCCGGGGCCGAGGCCATCCTCGACATAGGCCAGCGTGGTGGCAAAGCCCGAAAAATCCGGTTCCTGCGGCAGATAGCGGACGGTGGCGCCGGGCTGCACGAAGCGGCTGCCGCTGTCGGACTCCACCAGGCCCGCGGCGATTTTTAAGAGCGTTGATTTGCCGGAGCCATTACGGCCGATCAGGCAGACGCGCTCGCCGGCGGATACCGATAGTTCCACGCCCGACAACAGCGGCGTGCCGCCGAAGGTCAGCTTGATATCTTTCAACTGGATAAGAGGAGGCGCCATAATTTCTCAATTCAATTCTGTTTTTGCGCCGTGTCGGCGCGCTGGCGCTGGATGCGCCTGATGGTCTGGTCGAGCGCTGACAGGAACGCGGAGCGGTCGCGCGGCGCGAAGCCCTTGGGACCGCCGGTGACTTCGCCTGACGACCTCAGATCGGTCATCAGGTTGCGGACCGCCAGCGTCATCCCGATCGATTGTTCCGAGAACGGCTTGCCGTTTGGCGCAATCACTTCGGCGCCCGCCTTGACGCAGCGGCTCGCGAGCGGGATATCGGAGGTAATGACGATATCGCCCTTTCCGGCGCGTTCTGCAATCCAGTCGTCGGCGGCATCCATCCCGGACCCCGCCGCGATACGCTCGATCATGGGATCAGGCGGTACGCGAATGAAATTGCCGGCGACCACGCTGACGGGCAGGCCATGGCGGGCGGCGACGCGGTAGATTTCGTCTTTGACCGGACAGGCGTCGGCGTCGACATAGATGCGGGTGGTGGGGTTCAAAACAGGCGTCATCGGTTGGGATTTTGGCAGGGAATGCCGCAGCGCTCCCTTCGAATGCGCGTGGTACTCCATAAGACGGGAAAATGCGAGCAAAAGCGGGCCGAAACCCGCTTGCCACGCCCTTTTCTTCGCGTACCATTGTGACCAGAAACGCCAACCAAAATAAGGAGAAACAGGCATGACAAGCCGTATCGAGCCCTATCGGGTTTCGGCCTACAACACGTCAAAACATTCCGAGAACAAGATGCACGACGATACGGTAGCGAAGCGTTACGGCTTTGACGGCGGGCTGGTGCCGGGCGTCGATGTCATGGCCTACATGATGCATCTGCCGGTTGCCAAATGGGGTCGGGCCTTTCTCGAACGCGGGCTGATCGAGGCACGTTTTATCAAGCCGGTTTATGACGGCGAACTGGCCGATGTCACCGCTGAGGAAAGCAATGGCGTGCTATCGATCCAGGTGGAGAGCCGGGGGGGTCTTTGCGCGACCGGCTCTGCGTCGCTGCCAGCGGCGGCGCCTTCATTTTCCCTTGCTGACTTCGTCGAGGTCGCGGCCGTAGCCGAGCGCAAGCCGGTGGATGCGACGTCCTATGCGCTCGGCAAGCTTCTCGGTGCGGTGCCGCGCACCTGGGGCGCCGATGCGGCGCAAGAATATCTGGCGGATATTCGCGAAACCGAGGCGATCTACGCACGGGAAGGGTTGGGTCATCCCGGCCTGTTTCCGCGGGTCATGAACAAGGTGCTGGTCGACAACGCCATCATGGGCCCATGGATACATGTCGGCACCCGCATGCAGCTTTTATCCGCGGCCGGTATCGGCGATGAACTGACCGCGCGGGCGAAAGTCACCGGCAATTACGACAAGAAGGGCCATCGCTTCGTCGAACTCGACGCCCTGGTGGTCGCCAACGGCACGACGCCGCTGGCGCATTGCCAGCACATCGCGATCACCCAGCCGCGCGAGCAGGTGGCGGCATGACTATCACCGTCGACTACTACATGGCACTGACTTCGCCCTGGACCTATCTCGGCAGCGCGCCGTTCGCCGAGATCGCCCGACGCAACAACGTCGCCGTCAACATCAAACCTTGCAAGTTCGGACCGATCTTCGAGCAGACCGGCGGGCTGCCGCTGCCGAAACGTTCGCCGCAGCGGCGCGCTTACCGGATGATGGACTTGAAGCGCTGGCGCGAGGTGCGGGACGTTCCGCTCATTCTCGAACCAAAATATTTTCCCTGCGACGACACCATGGGGACGCGGCTAGTAATCGCCGCCAAGCTGAAAGGCGAGGACGCCCACCGGCTGGCGACAGAACTCGGGCGCGCGGTGTGGGAACGCGAGGAAACGCTCAGCGATCCCGATCACGTTGCATCGGCCGCCCGCCGTGCCGGTCTCGACGCCGCCGCGCTGCGCGCCATTGGCCCCTCCGACGCCGAACTCGACGCGCTGCATCAGCAGTACACAGAGGAGGCGCTGACGGCGGGCGTGTTCGGCGCGCCGAGCTACGTGCTGCCGTCCGGCGAGATCTTTTGGGGCCAGGACCGGCTGGATCTGCTGGAGCGGGCGTTGAAGCAGTTGGCGTAGAGCTCCCATTCACATCGTAAAAATACGTCCGGGATTGAGAATCTGATGCGGGTCGAGCGCGCGCTTCAGGGTGCGCATGGTTTCGATCTCCTCCGCGGTGCGGCTGAGTTTTAGGTATGGCCGCTTCAGGATGCCGATGCCGTGCTCGGCCGAGATCGAGCCTCCGAAGTCGCCGGTGATGCCGTACACCAGCTTCGAAACCTCGTCGTATTTGTCGGCCGGCGGCGGATACTTTGCGCTGACGTGCAAATTGCCATCACCGGCATGGCCGAACACGATGGCGTAGGCATCCCCGTGAATCGTCTTCATGCCGTTGTCGACGGCGACCGCGAACGCCTCCATTTTGTCGATGGCAAGGCTGATGTCGAAACCGACACCGGGGCCGGTCGCGCGGCCGAGTTCGACCGAGGAATCGCGGATCCGCCAGATCGCGGCGGCGGCAGTCCCGGAGCTTGCAATCGTGGCATCGAGAATGATCTCGTCGCTGAGCGCCTGCTCGAGTAATTTCTCGAGATCGCCGCGGATACGCTCGGTGTCGCTGCCGGAGGATTCGAGCAGGACGTAGAACGGATAGTTGGTCGCGAGTGGTGCTGCGACGCCCTTCACCTTTTCGGTCGTCAGGCGATAATAATTATTCCACATTACCTCGAACGCGGTGAGGTCGCCGCCGAGCCGCGCCCGCGTCAGCGTCAGCAGGGCGCGGACCATGTCGAAGCTGGGCAGCGCGCAAAGCGCGACCTGCTGCTCCGCCGGCGCCGGGAAAATCCGCAAGGCGGCGCGGGTAACGACGCCGAGCGTGCCCTCGGTGCCGACGAACAATTGCTTGAGGTCGACGCCGGTGTTGTTCTTGATGTACTTTCGAACGCCCTTGAGGATGGTGCCGTCCGCCAGCACGGCTTCGAGCCCGAGCACCAGATCGCGCGTCATGCCGTAACGGATCACGCGGTTGCCGCCGGCATTGGTGGAAATGTTGCCGCCGATGGTGCAACTGCCCCGCGCGCCGAGATCGAGTGGAAACATGAATCCGTCCTGCTCGACGCGCTCCTGCAGGCGCTGCAACGGCACCCCGGTCTGGGTGATGACAACCCCGCCGCCGGTATCGACCTCCTCGATCGCGTTCATGCGTTCCGTCGACAGCACGATTTCGCCCGCCGCCGGCATCGTGGCGCGCACCAGTCCGGTCATGCCGCCCTGGGTCGTGACCGGCACGCGCGCCTGGTGACATATCCTCAGGAACTGGGAGACCTCTTCGGTGGTGCGCGGCCGCACCACCGCGAGCGGCGGCGCGACGGCAACGCCAGCCATGTCGGTGTGATAACGGGCGCCGATGTCGCTGCCGGTCAGCACCGTCGTCGCATCGAACGCGGCGCGAAGATCACCGATGATGGTTGGCTGCACGAGCGACAACCTCACGCCGCCTTCTGCTTCGCATCCTGGATCGCGCGCCACACCCGTTCCGGCGTCAGCGGCATGTCGATCTGCGTGATACCATGCTCGGACAGCGCATCGAGCGCCGCATTGACAATCACGACCAGGGCGCCAGCGCAGCCGGCTTCGCCGCAGCCCTTGGTGCCGAGCGGGTTGGATTTTGCCGGCGAGGGATGATCGCCGACCACCATCGGCGGAATGTCTCCCGCGCGCGGCAGCGCGTAATCCATGAAGGATCCCGTGATCGGCTGGCCGTTCTCGTCGTAGCTGACCTCTTCCATCAGCGCCTGGCCGATGCCTTGCGCCACGCCGCCATGCAGCTGGCCCTCGACAATCATCGGGTTGACGATGATGCCGAAATCGCTGATGCCGGTGTAGCGCACGATCCGCAGCACGCCGGTGTCAGGATCGATCTCGACTTCCGCGACATGACAGCCGTTGGGGAAGGTCGACGGCGTATCCTTGGTGGCGTGATCGACGTCGAGGGTCTCAGGCAAGCCTTCCGGCAGTTTGCCTTCGCGCAGGCGCTGCGCCAGTTCCATGATGCCGATCGAGCGGTCGGTGCCGGCGATGGTGAAGCGGCCGTCTCCGAATTCGATGTCGCCTTCGGCGGCTTCCAAGAGATGCGCCGCCGCCTGCTTGCCTTTTGTGACCACCAGTGCCGCAGCCTCGACGATCGCGGCACCCGTCGCGGTGATCGAGCGCGAGCCGCCGGTGCCGTTGCCGAAGCGGACGAGGTCGCTGTCGTTCTGTTCGAGCGTGACCTTCTCGAAGGGTACGCCGAGCTGCGCCGACAGCACCTGGGCGAACGGAGTTGCGTGACCCTGGCCGTAGTCCAGCGTGCCGGTGGTGAGTTTCACCGAGCCGTCGGGCTCGAACGTGATCTTGCCGAGCTCGCCGCTCGGCGGCGCTGTGACTTCCAGATAAGAGCCGACCGCGATGCCGCGCAGTTTGCCGGCCTTTCGGCTCTCCTTTCGGCGCTTGGCGAAATTGGCGTGGTCGGAAACCTCCAGCGCCTTGCTGAACACGCCCTGGAAATCGCCGCTGTCATAGGTGACGCCGGAGGCGGCGGCGAACGGCATTTGCGCCGGCTTGATGAAGTTGCGCTTGCGCAAGGTCAGCGGGTTGATGCCCATCTCGCTGGCGGCGCGATCGATCAGGCGCTCCATGTAGTAATTGGCCTCGGGACGTCCGGCGCCGCGATAGGCGCCCATCAGCGTGGTGTTGGTCAGCACCGTCTTGATGTCGACGCCGAGCAGCGGCGTGCGGTAGACGCTGGCGAGGTTCTTGCCGGTGTTGAGCGACAGCGGACCCGGCGCCACGCCGGTGATGTAGGCGCCGAGATTGCCGTAGCCTTCGAGGCGAACCGCGAGGAACTTGCCGTCGGCATCGAGCGCCAGTTCGGCATGCATCAGTTGCGCGCGGCCCTGGCTGTCGGAGAGAAAGCTGGTGGAGCGCTCGTCGGTCCACTTCACCGGGCGGTCGAGTATTTTCGTCGCGTGCAGGATGCAGATGTATTCGGGGTAGTTGACGTTCTTCATTCCGAACGATCCCCCGACATTGGCGGTGAGGATGCGAACCTTGTCGTTTGGCACGCCCAGGATCTTCGCCAGCGTCACCTTGTTGCCGGATACGCCCTGGGTCGGAACCTGCAGCGTGTAACGCTCGCTCGGCTTGTCCCAGGCCGCCAGCGCCACGCGCGGTTCCATCGACACCACGGCGACCCGCGTATTGACGATATCGAGTTTTGTCACATGCGCCGCACTGGCAAACGCCGCGTCGATTTTTGCGGCGTCGCCATAGTGATAGTCGAGCGCGACGTTGTTGGGGATGTGATCGTAAAGCTGCGGCGCGCCGGGCCTGGCGGCTTCGGCGGCGTCGGTGACGGCCGGAAGCGGTTCGATATCGAGTTCGATGGCTTCTCCGGCCTCGCGCGCCTGCGCCAGCGTCACGGCCACCACGAAGGCCACGGGATCGCCGACATAGCGCACCTTGTCGGACATCAATGCGGTGCGGTTGGTCTGCTTGAGCGGGGTGCCGTCGCGGCTCTTCAGCGGCAGGCCGCAGGTGAAGGGGCCGTAGCCGGCGGCGGCGAGATCGGTTCCGGTCCACACGCCGAGCACGCCCGGCATTGCCATGGCGGCCTTGGTGTCGATGCGGCGGATGATGCCGTGGGCGTGGCTGGAGCGCACCATCCAAGCATAGGCTTGGCCGGGCAGGCTGAAATCGTCGGTGTACTTGCCCTTGCCGCGCACCAGCGTGTCGTCTTCCTTGCGGCGGACCGGCTGCCCGACACCGTATTTTTGCAGTGCGATAGCGTTTTCCAAGGAGGCTGAGGACGGTTGATCTTGCATTGAAAAATACCTGAAATGCTTACTTTTGCGCGATTTTCGCTGGTTATCTGAGATAACGCACCGAAATCGGAACGACAACGCCTGATTGGGCATGGTGGCATGTGAACGGGTGTTGCGCGGTTGCCCGCCGCTGCTAAAGTTTCCGTGAACGGAAATTCCACGTCGGCCCCAAGGGCCGCGGAAAGACATTTTGAATGAACGAAGACACGCGGCTTCGCGAGGGCCTTGGGCCGCGCGGAGACGACGGCCAAGGTCCGCCGCGTAGCGGCGGCGCGCCCGGCGCGGGCCATTCGCCGGCGGCGCCAACCGGCGTCTATGCTGCGTTGGACCTTGGCACCAACAATTGCCGCCTGCTGATCGCCTGTCCGACCGGCGACAGCTTTCGCGTGGTCGACTCGTTCTCGCGCATCATCCGGCTTGGGGAGGGAATCTCGGCAACCGGCTGCATCAGCGACGCCGCGATCGACCGCGCCATCGCGGCCCTGAGCATTTGCCGCGACAAGATCCAGTCGAAGAAGGCCAAGCGCCTGCGCTTGATCGCCACCGAAGCCTGCCGAGCAGCGTCGAATGCCGACGGTTTCATGGACCGGGTGGCCGCCGAGACCGGCATCCGGCTCGAAGTGATCGACCGCGAGACCGAAGCCGCCCTGGCGGTGACCGGCTGCTCGCCGCTGCTTGATGTCAACGGGAGGGGCGCCATCCTGTTCGACATCGGTGGCGGGTCGACGGAGCTGGTTCGGATCGAGCGCGATCCGGAACAGGAGAATACGGTTCCGCGCATCAAGGCTTGGATGTCGATTCCGCTCGGCGTGGTCTCGCTGGCCGAAGCTTTCGGCGGCAAGGACGTCACGCCGCAATCCTATGCCGGTATGGTCGCGGAGGTGGCGCAGCACATCGCACCGTTTGCGGCCGACCATGGCGCCGATCTCGGCGGCATGCACCTGCTTGGAACCTCGGGCACGGTGACGACCCTGGCCGGGGTCCATCTCAATTTGCCGCGTTACGATCGCCGCCGGATCGACGGCGTCTGGATGAGCGATGCCGATCTGACCGCCACCATCGCGCGGCTGCTGCGCATGACCTATCAGGAACGTGCCGGCAATAATTGCATCAGCATCGAGCGCGCCGACCTGGTGCTGGCGGGCTGCGCCATCCTCGATGCCATCCGCAGCGCGTTCCCGCTGCCGCGGCTGCGGGTCGCCGATCGCGGCCTGCGCGAGGGCATGCTGGTCGAAATGATGCGCGCGGACGGCGCCCTGAGCGGATGCAGATAGGCGCGCCGGCTTTCGATGTGCTAGAGCCTCGATTATGGCAAAAGATACCACCGGACGGCTGCGGGTTACCGTCAAGAGCGCGGGCAGGCTGAAACTGTCCTCAAAGCTCTGGCTGGAGCGCCAGCTCAACGATCCCTATGTGGCACAGGCCAAGCGGGACGGTTTGCGCTCGCGCGCGGCCTATAAGCTGATCGAGATCGACGACAAGTACCATTTCCTCAAATCCGGCATCACTGTGGTCGATCTCGGCGCGGCACCCGGCGGCTGGAGCCAGATCGCGGCCAAGCGCGTCGGCGCCGCCGACGGCAAGGGCAAGGTGATCGCGATCGATCTGCTGGAGATGCCGGAAATTCCCGGCGTCAACTTCGCGCAGCTCGATTTTCTCAAGGACGACGCGCCCGACAAATTGCTTGCCATGATGGGCGGCCGCGCCGACGTGGTGCTGTCCGACATGGCCGCCAATACCACGGGCCACCGCAAGACCGACCAGTTGCGCATCATCGGCCTGGTCGAAAGCGCCGCCGCTTTTGCCGCCGACGTGCTGAAGCCCGGTGGAGCCTTCGTGGCGAAGGTGTTTCAGAGCGGCGCCGATGCGACCCTGATGACGCAGCTCAAGCGCGATTTTACCACCGTCAAGCACGTCAAGCCGGCCTCGAGCCGCAAGGACTCTTCCGAGCGCTACGTGATGGCGATGGGATTCCGGGGGCAGGCGAAGGCCGTAGAATAGACTCCGTCGCTACGCTCCTCGCAATGACGGATCAGCTTGGCTTTCCTAATCCATGTTGATCGAGCCGGCCTTGATCACCTTGCCCCAGCGCTCGATTTCTTCCGGCAGAAACCTGGCCAGATATTCCGGCGTGCGTTGCTCCGGTGGCACGATGGAAAGCCCGAGTGCCTCCAGCTTCTCGCGCAGGTCGGGCCGCGCCATCATGTCACCCAGCGCCTTGTTCATCTTGCGCACGATCGGCTGCGGCGTTCCCTTCGGAAAGAAGAAGGCATTCCAGACCGTGGCCTCGACACCCTGCAGGCCCTGTTCGCCTGTCGTCGCGAGGCCGGCAACGATCGGCACGCGCTTTGGCGACATCACGGCGATGCCCTTGACGCTATCGCCTTTGACCTGCGCTGCCCCGGTCTGGATGGTGTCGCACATGAAGTCGATGCGTCCTCCGATCAGGTCCTGCATGGCGGGGCCTGCGCCGCGAAACGGTATGTGCGTGATGTCAACGCCGATCGCCATATTGAGCAGCGCGCAGGGTAGATGCGTGCCGGAGCCCACCCCGGCCGAGCCATACTGCATCTTGCTCTGGTTCGCCTTCGCGTAGGCGATGAATTCCTGCAGATTGTTGACCGGCAGATCCTTGCGGACGATCAGAATTCGCGGCGATTCCGAAACCAGCCCGACCAGTTCGAAATCCTTCGCGGCATCGTAGGGCGGCCTCTTGTAGAGCGACTGGCTGTAGGCGTGCGTGCCGGTGTTGCCGATCAGCAGCGTGTACCCGTCGGGCGCCGCCTTGGCGACGCGAGCGCTCCCGACCGTGCCGGCCGCAGCACCGACGTTCTCCACGATGATGGTCTGCCCCAATACTTCGCCAAGCGCTGCCGCCTGCAGCCGCGCGCTGGCGTCGATGCCGCCGCCGGCCGCGAACGGCACGACCAGGGTGATGTTCCTGGCAGGCCACTCCTGTGCGGCGGCCGTCGTGGTGACGGCGGCGAGCGCAAACGCAACGGCTGCAGCGAGCGATTTTGACATCTGCACGGTGTCCTCTTTGGCTGCGGTTCAACCCAGCCGCTGATCCCTGGCATCTTCGGTCGTCTCACTGCCCGATTTCGCCACCGCCTTCGCGGCACCCTTGCGGCTGGAAATCTCGACCGCGCTGCGGCCTGAGATCTCGTGGCCGGCATCATCGGGCATTTGCCAGAAGAAGTAAGCTGAAATCGCCGAGATGATCGCGACCACGATGAAGGCTGGCGCGAAATCGACCGCGCTCAGTTCAGTGACGTGGCGCATCAGCATGGTGGATTCCACCGTGAATGCGCCGACCGCGACGCCGGCGGAAACCGCCAGTTGCTGGTTGACGCTGACCAGCGTGGTGGCGCGGCTCATCTGCGCCGTCTCGACTTCGGCATAGGCCACGGTGTTGATCGCGGTGAACTGCAGCGAGCGGAAGAAGCCGCCGACCACCAGGATGATGAAGATCAGCAGCAGCGGCGTTGTCACCGTGAACAGCGCGCAGGCGGCGAGAAAAACCGAACTGACGATGGCGTTGACGGTCATCAGGTTGCGGAAGCCGAAGGTGCGAATGATGCGCGCCGCCAGCGTCTTCATGCCCATGGCGCCGACCGCCGATGCGAAGGTGACCAGTCCCGAATGGAACGGCGACAGGCCGAAGCCGACCTGCATCAAAAGCGGCAGCAGGAACGGCAGCGCGCCGATGCCGAGGCGAAACAAGAAGCCGCCGAGGATGCTGGCGCGCAGCGTCGGCAGCCGCAGCAGCGAAAAGTCCAGCACCGGTGAGGCGGTTCGCCGGGCGTGGATGACGTAGAGCGTCATCGAAACCGTGCCGATCCCGACCAGCGCAACGACAACGGTCCAGGGCAGCAGATTGAGCCCGGCGACCGACAGTCCGAATGCGATGCCGCCGAGTCCGACGCCGGCGAGCACGAGGCCGTAAAGGTCAAAACGCGCCGGGTTTTCGCTGCGGATCGGGTCGATATATTTCAGCGCCAGGAAGATGCCAAGCAGGCCGATCGGAATGTTGATCAGGAAGATCCAGTGCCAGGAGAAATAGGTCGTGATGAAGCCGCCGAGCGGCGGGCCGATCACCGGGCCGATCAGCGCCGGTATCGTGACCCAGGCCATCGCATTCACCAGCTCCCTTTTGTCGATCGAGCGCAGCAGCACCAGCCGCCCCACCGGGGTCATCATCGCGCCGCCGATGCCCTGCAGGATGCGCGCGATGACAAAATGAGTAACGGAAGTCGACAGCGCGCAGCCGATCGAGCCCACCATGAACACGGCGATCGCCACCGAAAACACCAGGCGCGCACCGAAGCGATCGGCGGTCCATCCGCTCGCCGGAATGAATACCGCGAGCGACAGGAGGTAGGACGTGATGGCAAGTTTCAGCGTCAGCGGGCTGGTGCCGATATCGGCCGCGATCGCCGGAAGCGAGGTCGCAATCACCGTCGAATCCATGTTCTCCATGAACAGGGCCGTAGCCACGATGAGCGGTATGAGGCGTTCTTTGGTCATCGGGATCGGGGCGGGGATGGGGATGGGGATGGGAAGGGGAGGCAGACCGGCTGTAACATCGGGGCGGATGCGGGGCTATTGCGGATCGCGCAGAACCACCTAAATCCTGCGTGACCATGTTCACTGCGCGGCGTGGTTCGCTGCGCGGCCTGGCCACCGGAGATCCGACGATGATCTATGTCCTCGCTGCCTTGTTGCCGCCGCTCGGGTTGCTGCTCAACGGGCAGCCGTTTTCGGCGATTTTCAACCTGGTTCTGATCGTGCTTTGCGTGATTTTCGGGCTGATTTTCCCCGTCCTGCTGCTGGTGCCGTCGGCGCATGCGCTGATCGCGGTTTACATGAAGCGCGAGGATCGCCGGCATCGGCAGGTGGTGGAGGCGATCCGGCAGCATGGCCCGCCGCCGGGATATCCACGCTAGGGGCAACCTCGGGGCTGCCGCCCACAAAAGCCTGTGCATGGCTGGCAAACGCTTTGATTCGGCGGCCCGCCATGCTATCGACCACCGCCAACCCTACCGATGGGCTTCGATTCGACGGTGACGCCATGGCGTCGGCGCAGGTTCTGCTCATCCCATAGGTCTATCGCGGCGAACGAGCCGCCGAAGGAGTTGGTAAATGGCGCTGGTACAGGGACTTCAGGGGATTCGCGAAGCCTATACGTTCGACGATGTGCTTCTGAAACCGGGCCTTTCGGACATCCTGCCCTCCGAGGCCGATATCCGCTCCCACGTCACCCGCGCCATTCCGCTCAATATCCCGATCATTGCTTCCGCGATGGACACCGTCACCGAAGCGCGGATGGCGATCGCGATGGCGCAAGCCGGCGGCATCGGCGTGATCCATCGCAACTTCGACGTCGACGGCCAGGCCGCCCAGGTGCGGCAGGTCAAGAAGTATGAATCCGGCATGGTGGTCAATCCGCTGACCATCGGTCCCGATGCCATGCTGTCCGACGCCATGGCGCTGATGACCGACCACGGCTTCTCCGGCATCCCGGTGGTCACCGGCGCGGCCAAGGGCGTACCCGGCAAACTGGTCGGCATTCTCACCAACCGCGACGTCCGCTTTGCCACCGACCCACGCCAGAAGATCTCGGAATTGATGACGCACGAAAACCTCGTGACGGTGCGCGAGGGCGTCAGCCAGGACGAGGCGAAGCGGATGCTGCACCAGCATCGCATCGAAAAACTGCTCGTTGTCGACGACCAGTATCGCTGTGTCGGTCTGATCACCGTCAAGGACATGGAAAAGGCGGTCGCGCATCCGCTGGCCTGCAAGGACGCGCAGGGCCGCTTGCGCGTCGCTGCCGCGACCACGGTCGGCGAGGGCGGTTTCGAGCGCACCGAACGGCTGATCGATGCCGGGGTCGATATCATCGTGGTGGACACCGCGCACGGTCACTCCTCGCGGGTGCTGGAGGCGGTCAACCGCATCAAGCGGCTCTCCAATGCCGTGCAGGTGATCGCCGGCAACATCGCTACCATGGAAGGCGCGCAGGCGCTGATCGACGCCGGCGCCGATGCCATCAAGGTCGGCATCGGTCCGGGTTCGATCTGCACCACCCGCATCGTCGCCGGTGTCGGCGTGCCGCAGCTGACCGCGATCATGGATGCGGTCGAGGCCGCCAAGAAAGCCAACGTGCCCGTGATCGCCGATGGCGGCATCAAATATTCCGGCGATCTCGCCAAGGCGCTCGCCGCCGGCGCCGACATCGCGATGGTCGGCTCGCTCTTGGCGGGCACCGACGAGACCCCGGGCGAAGTGTTCCTGTGGCAGGGCCGCTCCTACAAGGCCTATCGCGGCATGGGCTCGGTGGGTGCGATGGCGCGCGGTTCCGCCGACCGCTACTTCCAGCAGGACATCAAGGACACGCTCAAGCTGGTGCCCGAGGGCATTGAGGGCCAGGTGCCCTACAAGGGCCCGGTCGGCAACGTGATGCATCAGCTGGCCGGCGGCCTGCGCGCCGCAATGGGCTATGTCGGTGCGCGAAACCTCGCCGAGTTCCATGAAAAGGCGCAATTCGTGCGGATCACCGGGGCGGGCCTGCGCGAAAGCCACGTCCACGACGTCACTATCACGCGCGAAAGCCCGAATTACCCCGGCGGGGTCTAGTTTCCAGGTCCAAATTGACCACCACAAATCAGGCGAAACGCGGTACTGTCACGACCACGGAATAGCTGCGCTGCCGATGAATCCAGCACGACAATCCAGGCAAGGCATCGCGGTGCGGTTCCTGGAATCTCATCTCAACATCATTCAGAAAAGAAGTTGGTTACTATGGTCGATTGGTCGGACGACAGGATTGCCGCGCTTTCAGATCAGGATCTGAAAAATCTGCTGGTCAATGCGGAACGCAAATCCGTCGCCGGGGTCATCGCGCAATGCAAGGCCGAGATGGAAAAGCGCGATGCATTGAAGCCGCGCAAGGCCTCGAAGCCGCGCACCGAACTGAAGGAATTCGAGCACGACATGTCCGGGCAGCTCGCTGTGGTGGGCAAGGAAATGGCCGAAAAATACGATTTGTCGGAAGAGACCGCGAAGGCCCAATCGGTCGGCGTGAAAGGCTTCAAGTCGCACAAGCTGCTGGACGCCAAGGGTTACGCCAAACTGGGCGGCATGCAGCGCGACGGTTCGGTCGCGGTCGACCGCTACATTTCCTACCGGCGCGGCAAGGACATCGTTTCGCTCAGCGTTTTCCTGCTCAAGGATCAGCCGATCGAGGCGCATGAGTTTCACGTCATCGCCCCGCAGGCCTTGCTCGACGGCGCCAAGCCGGTCGCCGAAATCCGCCCCACCGCCACCGAAGCGCAGAAGCAGTCCGCCGACAGCGGGCTCGCCTTCAAGGATCTGCCGAGTGCCGCTGCCGCGTTCGACGCGGCGCTGGCGAAGATCACCGCTTAAGATTACGCTCGGAAATTCAAACCGTCATTGCGAGCGCAGCGAAGCAATCCATCTTCGCCACGGAAAGAAAGCTGGATTGCTTCGCTACGCTCGCAATGACGAACTAAAAAAAATCGGAGGAAACAACCATGTCCCAACAAGCAAAACGCGTCGTTCTCGTCTGTCGCCCGGTAGGCGAGCCCAAGGCTTCGGATTTTCGCATCGAGGACTCCGCGATCCCGGCACCTGGCACGGGCGAGGTGCTGCTGCGCACCATCTGGCTGTCGCTCGATCCCTATATGCGTGGCCGCATGAGCGACGGCCCGTCCTATGCGGCGCCGGTACCGATCGGCGGTGTGATGGAGGGCGGCACCGTGAGCGAGGTGATAGCCTCGAACAATCCCGCTTTCGCCAAAGGCGACATCGTGCTGTCACGCGCCGGCTGGCAGACCCACGCGGTCTCCGACGGCAAGGCACTGAACAAGATCGACCCAAAGCTCGGCTCGATCTCGACCGCGGTGGGCGTGCTCGGCATGCCCGGCATGACCGCCTATACTGGTCTGCTCGATATCGGCAAGCCGCAGCCCGGCGAAACCGTGGTGGTGGCGGCGGCCTCGGGCGCGGTCGGTTCGGCGGTTGGCCAGATCGCGAAGATCAAGGGCGCGCGCGCGATCGGCATCGCCGGCGGCAAGGACAAATGCGACTACGTCAGGAATGAGCTCGGCTTCGATGATTGCCTCGATCACCGCGATCCCGATCTCGCTGCGAAGCTGAAGCAGGCCTGTCCGAAAGGCATCGACGTCTATTTCGAGAATGTCGGCGGCGCGGTGTTCGATGCGGTGTTTCCGTTGCTCAATGCCTTCGCGCGCATGCCGGTTTGTGGCCTGATCGCCGAATACAATAATTTCGGCGAGACCTCGCCGAAATGGGCCGGCAAGATGATGCGTGCGGTTTTGACAAAACGCCTGACCATCCGCGGCTTCATCGTCAGCGATTTCGCCGCGCGCCATGGCGACTTCCTGCACGACATGTCGCAGTGGGTGCGCGAGGGCAAGGTCAAGCACAAGGAATTCGTCACCGAGGGTCTCGACAGCGCGCCCGCTGCCTTCATGGGGCTTCTGAAGGGCGCCAATTTCGGCAAGCAGCTGGTCCGGGTCGGACCGGACAAGGCGTAAGGCACGGCAGGATGCGGCGTCCGCTCGCAGCGGACGTCGGTGCGCATCGCATGTCGCTCAAATCCGACGCATTGCATAGCGGGGGCGGTAACCAGCCCCTTTTACGCGTCCGCAATACTTGCTGATTAGCATTTGAAGCGCAGCGAGTTGGTTTTGCGGGGTCTGTCACATGCGTATCGTTCCAGTCGTCGTGTTGCTCATCGCCGGTATCTCGCCTGCATCGGCGCAGGGGACGCCAGCGCCCGCCCCGGAGGCGCCGTCCTTTGCGATGGATCACGGCAACGCCGCGGCCGCCGCGGCAGCTTCGAAGGCGGCGGCAGCAGCGGCGAGAGCCAAGGCCGACGCCATCCGCAACGGGCGTCCGCTCACTCCCAGCCAATCCACCGACTTTGGCATCAATGGCGGCGGCGTCGTGCGCCTTGCTCCGCCGCTGACGGCGGAGCAGCAGAAGGCCGACGCGGAAGCCCGCGACGCCTGGCAGGCGCGTTGCCGGCCGGTCGTGGTGACAGACCGCGAGGGGTTGCGGCGGACCCAATATGCCGAGCCCGGTTGCGACCTTTCGCGCGTCAAGACGGCCGGGGGCGCATAAGTCCGTTA
>JBKJUA010000394.1:0-9183 GCA_046590305.1 Bradyrhizobium sp. | reverse complement strand
ATCATCAAGGCGGAACGCGCCTGAAGGCGCTCATAACGATACGGCTCGAAACGAGCGCGAACGGACGAACAGGAGAACATCATGCGGCTTCTCATCGTTGGCACCCTGAAGGGCCAGCTTACCACCGCCACCAAGATCGCCATGGACAACGGCGCTTCCGTCACCCATGCGGAGGGCCTCGATCAGGCGATGGGCGTGCTGCGCGGCGGCAAGGGCGCCGACCTGCTGCTGGTCGACGTCGCCCTCGACATCCGCGACCTGGTGATCCGGCTGGAGGCCGAACATATCCATGTGCCGATCGTCGCCTGCGGTATCACCAATGACGCCCGCGCCGCGGTCGCGGCGATTCACGCCGGCGCCAAGGAATACATCCCGCTGCCGCCCGATCCGGAGCTGATCGCCGCGGTGCTCGCCGCCGTCGCCAACGACTCCCGCGACCTGGTCTATCGCGACGAAGCCATGGCCAAAGTGATCAAGCTGGCGCAGCAGATCGCCGGTTCCGACGCCTCCGTGATGGTGACCGGCGAATCCGGCACCGGCAAGGAGGTGCTGGCGCGCTACGTCCACACCCGCTCGCACCGCGCCAAGAAGCCGTTCATCTCGATCAATTGCGCGGCGATCCCGGAGCATCTGCTGGAATCCGAACTGTTCGGCCACGAGAAGGGCGCGTTCACCGGCGCGATCGCCCGGCGGATCGGAAAATTCGAGGAAGCCACCGGCGGCACCCTGCTGCTCGACGAAATCTCCGAAATGGACGTGCGGCTGCAGTCCAAGCTGTTGCGCGCCATCCAGGAGCGCGTGATCGATCGCGTCGGCGGCACAAGGCCGGTGCCGGTCGACATCCGCATCATCGCCACCTCGAACCGCAACCTCGCCGACGCGGTGCGCGAAGGCACCTTCCGCGAGGATCTGCTGTTCCGGCTCAACGTCGTAAACCTGAAAATCCCTCCCTTGCGCGAACGTCCGGCGGATATTCTCGAACTGGCGCAGCATTTCGCCAGGAAATACGCCGACGCCAACGGCGTGCCGTTGCGCCCGATTTCGACGGAGGCGCGCCGCGTGCTGAGCGCCAACCGCTGGCAGGGGAACGTCCGCGAACTGGAAAACACCATGCATCGCTCGGTGTTGATGGCGCAGGGCGACGAGATCGGGGCCGATGCCATCCTGACCCCCGACGGCGACCGTCTCGACCTAGCGAAAACTGTACCGGCGGTGGCGCACGCCACCTTCGCCGCCGAACAGGTGACCCGCGCGCTGGTCGGCCGCACCGTCGCCGACGTCGAACGCGACCTGATCCTGGAGACGCTGAAGCATTGCCTCGGCAATCGCACCCACGCCGCCAACATCCTTGGCATCTCGATCCGCACGCTGCGCAACAAGCTGAACGAATACGCCGACGGCGGCCTGCCGATCACGCCCGCGGGATCGGGCGATTATGGCCGCATCGCCGCGACGGCGTGACGTCATCATCGCGAGGAGCCGCAGGCGACGAAGCAATCTGTTCTTCACGTGCGCGGTGACGCGGTGAGATGGATTGCTTCGCTTCGCTCGCAATGACGGGCGAAAGGCTCTTGAAAGGCTCTTGGCGCCGGGAATAACTCGGCGCATCCGGCCTGCGAAAAATGTGGATCGGTTTACCCGGCTGCAGCTCTTGCCCGGTGAAGACAGCATAGGCGTACAGCGCGAGGTAACCGATCGCGAGTGCGCCGACGGCGTAGAATGCCCAGACCGCGACGCGCTTCATCGGGTCAACGCGGCACGCGGCGCCAGGCCCGCAATCACCATGGCGATGTGAAAAAGTTCGCGTTCCAAGCGGGCAGTCCTCTTCGGTTTCGAAAGTGTGACTATAGGTGGCGCGCATGGCGGCCGCAAACGCGCGAGAACCCGGCGAAAGCATCGGGAGCCGCCAGTGGACTTGAGGCCGGCGCTGATCACCTTCAAATCCCGCCGGGCACGCGGTGGGCGGAAGGCTGACCCCCAGTCCGGCACGGAAATGGGCTAACAAAGCCGGTGCTTTTATGGCACATGGTGCTGCCGTCCGAATATCAGGACAAACCGCATTGTTGCCGAGATCGCCATGCCCGCACCCAAGCCGCCCGCCTTCGAGACCCTGAGCCTGCATGCCGGGCAGCGTCCGGATCCCGTGACCGGCGCACGCGCGGTGCCGATCTACCAGACCACATCCTACGTGTTTCAGGATTCCGAACACGCCGCGGCGCTGTTCAATCTCGAACGCGCCGGGCACATCTATACAAGGATATCGAATCCGACGACGGCGGTTCTGGAAGAGCGGCTGGCCGCGCTGGAGAGCGGCGTCGGCGCGATCTGCACCGCGAGCGGGATGGCGGCACTGCATCTGGCGGTCGCGACGCTGCTCAATGCCGGCGACCATATCGTCGCCTCCGCCTCGCTTTACGGCGGCACCATCAACCTGCTGGCACATACGCTGCCGCGTTTCGGCATCACCACCACATTTGTAAAACCGCGCGAGCTGGACGCCTTTCGTGCGGCGATCCAGCCCAATACGCGCCTCGTGATCGGCGAGACCATCGGCAATCCCGGCCTCGAAGTGCTGGATATCCCGAAGGTCGCCGCCATCGCGCATGACGCCAAGATCCCGCTCTTGATCGACAACACTTTCGCGACGCCCTATCTCAGCCGGCCGATCGAGCTTGGCGCCGATATCGTGATGAATTCGGCGACCAAATGGATCGGAGGCCACGGCATCGCGATCGGCGGCGTAATCATCGATGGCGGCCGCTTCGACTGGCGCGCGTCGGGAAAATTTCCGATGCTGACCGAGCCCTATGCCGGCTATCACGGCATCGTCTTCGACGAGCAATTCGGCCAGGCCGCCTTCATCATGCGGGCGCGCACCGAGGGCCTGCGCGACTTCGGCGCGTGTCTGTCGCCGACCAATGCGTTTCAGCTGCTGCAGGGCGCCGAAACGCTCGGCGTCCGCATGGACCGCCACATCGCCAATACCCATGTGGTGCTGGAGGCCCTGACTGCGAACAAGGCGGTCGAATGGGTCGTGCATCCTTCGCTGCCGAACCATCCCGACCATGAACTCGCCAAAACGCTGCTGCCGCGCGGCGCGGGCTCGATCGTCAGTTTCGGCATCAAGGGCGGCCGGCCCGCCGGCAAGAAGTTCATCGAGGCGCTTCGCATGATCAGCCATCTCGCCAATGTCGGCGACGCCAAGACGCTGGTGATCCACCCCGCCAGCACCACCCATCAGCAGATGGATGCCGCGCAGCTCAAGGCCTCCGGGATCGGCGAGGAACTGGTGCGGCTGTCGGTCGGCATCGAATCGTCAGCCGACATCGTCGACGATCTCGGCCAGGCGCTCCGTATTTCGCAGAAGGCTTGAGCCATGCAACTCACCGTCAACGGCATTGATGTCTTCGTCGCCACCGGCGGTCGCGAATTCGACACCTCGCTGCCGACGATCGTGCTGCTGCACGGCGCCGGCTTCGATCACACCACATGGGCGCTGCATTCGCGGTGGTTCGCGCATCACGGTTTTGGTGTGTTGGCGCCGGACCTGCCGGGCCATGGGCGCTCCGGCGGCGCGCCGCTGGCGACCATCGCCGACATGGCGGACTGGACCGCGGCGCTGCTCGATGCGGCGGGTGCGGCGAACGCAAAGCTGGTCGGTCATTCCATGGGATCGCTGATTGCGCTGGAGACCGCCGCGCGGCACCCGGCCAGGGTAACCGCGCTGAGCCTGATCGGCACCGCGGCGACCATGACGGTCGGACCTGACCTACTCAAGGCCGCCGAAGCCAACAACCATGACGCCGTCGACATGGTTTCGATCTGGGGCCTCGGCTATCAGGCCGAACTCGGCGGCAGCCTGGCGCCCGGCCTGTGGATGCACACCGGCGCGCTGCGGGTGCTCGAACAATGCCGGCCCGGCGTGCTGTTCAACGACCTCTCGGCCTGCAACGCCTATCAGGGCGCGCTTGCCGCCGCCGCGCAGATAAAAGTCCCGGCAACGCTCATTCTCGGCGAACGCGACATGATGACGCCGGCAAGGGCCGGCAAGGCGCTGGCCGCGGCGCTGCCGAATTCACGCACCGTGGTGCTGTCGGGCGCCGGTCACATGATGATGGTCGAGCGGCCGGACGAATTGCTGGCGGCGCTACAGGGCTGAGCCGGGGCTGTTTTTTTGGCGCATGTTCCTTACCCAAACCGCGTGCCCGCCTCGGATCGTGTCCGGGACGGGCTTCGCTCGAAAACGCATCAACTACGCAATGAAACCATGAATCTGCCGCGCGGACGGCTGGCCAGGTCCGGTATGCCCGATAGCCGACGTATCGGTCATAGAAGCCATATTCAAAAATCTCCGGTGCATCGTCTCGTGTGCATGCCGCGACGGTGCCATCCGTCTTGACCGTCCAATCAGGAGCAGCCACCGATGTGCAAAATACAGATCGTACGAAATCATAATCAACCGATCCTGAGGAGCTAACAATAGCGTTCTTACCTTCTGCATGATCCAGAATTTCAATAAGTCGCTTGGCAAACTGGTGATCATCGGGAGCCTGCAAATCAGTGTCCTTGCGTGCCCTCCCCATAGGCAATAAAGGTTCAAGCCCAATTAGGGTCCCCGGAAGCTCTGAAGAAAAAAGTCAACAATCTCTTCTAAGTAATGCATACTAAATTCGGAAACTGTCACCCTAACCGCAAACGGAAAGTTATTCCGATGAAAATATTTTGCGGTCTCAAAGACAGCTTCAAATGAGCCTGACCCTTCTTTATGAGGCCTATGATGATCTTGAATATGAGCAGGTCCGTCGAACGACAAAGAAATGTTCGCGAAATTCTCAACAATATATCGTCGCACTGTATTTTCAAAACATCCGTTTGTAGCCATGCTGAACCAACAGCGCATTCCCCTTGCTGCTGCATGATTCTTGCAAAGTTCGACAGCGTGCCAACTGGAGACAATGCTCTGGGGCCTCTGGCACCATCTGTCAGGTTGGACGATACCCTTTGACTGCAATGGCCCAGGCCGAGTATCCGACACCATCACACATAGGTTGCAGATGGTCTCGAACCGCCTCCATCAACCTCAGCCTATCTCTCGAGGACATGGCAGCAATTGCCCGTGTAGTTGGCGCATAATGCGGTGTCTGCGAGTGCCAGAAGCCATCGAAATCTCGAAACGACACGGCCACCTCGATTGAGTCGGTGTTGAGCCCTTTCAGTCCCGCCTTCTCCAACAGATCTGCAAGCACAGCGGGGCTCGATGTGTCCGTGCCCGGAATCGGCGGCGCTTCGATGCCGATGCGCCGCATCGCGCGTCGCAGAGGACCGCTTGGCGACAGCTCCGCCGCAAAATTCCAGACGCATGCGGCGATGAGGCCGCCAGGGCGCACAACGCGGCGCATCTCCGACATCGCGCGCGCCTTGTTGGGTACGAAATTCATCACCAGCGCAGATGCGACTATGTCGAAGGATTCGTCACGAAATGGCAAATCCTGCGCGTCAGCGAGATGGAACTCGGTTTCCGTCCGGGTGACTTGCGTGCGAGCGCGGGCGATTTGCGACTCCGATGGGTCAATCGCGATCACTGATGCGGGAGCGCACGTGTCGGAAATCAACTCCGTGAATATGCCAGTGCCACAGCCTACGTCGAGCCAACGCGCTCCCTCGGGCGGTTGCAACCAGGTGAGGAAGGCCTTGCCGATCTCGCGGCTCCAGCGGCCCATGAATCGCTCGTATGCCTCACCGTCATCAAAATTATGTCCTGTCATTGCTTGCTCCGCGCCACGGCCGGCCGCTCGAATACGAACCGCCGCCGCGGGTTGACCGTGCCAGGCCACTCACTGCGCTTTCAGGCCGGCTGCTTTCACCAAGTCCGCGTTTCTGGCAATTTCTCCTTGCACATGAGCAGCGAATTCGGTCGGTGACATCGCCATCGGATCGATTCCGAGCGCGGCCAGCCTCTCGCGAACCTTTGGAGATTGGAGCGCCTTGACGGTTTGGCTGTACAGCGTTGCGATGATCTCGCCTGGCGTCCTGGCGGGCAGGAACAATCCAAACCAAATTGGGTATTCGGCGTTTGCGATTCCCGATTCCAGCGTTGTCGGAACATCGGGCAGTGCGGATGACCGCTTGACCCCATTCACGACGAGCGCGCGCAGTTTGCCGTCCTGGATATAGGGCAGGACAAGCCCGACCGGCCCGAAGAAGAAGTCGATGCGACCCGCAATCACCTCGGTCAGCGCTTCAGCGCCGCCCTTGAACGGGACATGCACTGCGTCGACGCCAGCGCTGCGCCGGAACAACTCCGCGCTCAGATGGGTTGCGCTGCCGACGCCGACCGATGAGAAATTAAGCGCGCCTGGTTTCGCCTTGCCAGCCGCTATCAGGTCGCTGACCGTCTTCCATCCCCGTTCCGGGGATACAACCAAGACGTTCGGAGTAACCCCGAGGAGGATTACGGGAACGAGGTCGCGTGCCGGATCGAAGCCGAGGTTGGGATAGAGCGCCGGCGAGATCGTGAGCGCCGAGCCGTGAGCCAGAATCGTGTAGCCGTCTGGTTCAGCCTTGGCGACAAACGCGCTGCCAATTGTCCCGCCGGCGCCGACGCGATTCTCGACGACGATGCTCTGGTGGAGCTGTGCCGAGAGCTGCTCGAACACGACGCGCGGGATGATGTCCGTTGTGCTCCCAGCTCCAACCGGGACGATGGCTCGCAGCGATTTCGTGGGCCATGTCTCGGCACAGGCTGGCATCGTTACCAATCCCAGCCCAGCGACGGCCAGCAGCGTCAACGAGAGCGGTTTCATGACTGCCTCCATGTCGAATGTTGTTGGTGTCGCGGTCGCTGCGGAATTCGCGATCAGCTGTGATACAATGGGCCTTAGACGTCCAATGCTTGATTTATCTTGTTTCCTATAACGGGCCGGCATAAGGATCAGCATGGACCTGCGACACGTACGAACCTTCGTCACCGTGGCGGACCTGGGCACCGTCTCCAAAGCGGCAGTGCGCCTTCGCATTGCTCAGCCCGCTTTGTCCCGCCACATCAGTGATCTCGAGCAAGAGCTCGGTCTGAAACTTTTCGATCGTGTCGGGCGTCGCCTCTTGATCACTGGAGAGGGCGAGCAGCTGCTCGGCGATTGTCGTGGCTTGTTGAATTACGTCGGCGGGATCGGCGAACGGGCGCAGGATCTCCGCCGGGGTGACGTCGGCGTGCTGAAGGTGGCTGCCACACCACTACACATCGAAGGCGTCTTTTCACAATTTCTGCACCGTTATGCGAAGCGCTATCCCAATGTGCAGGTAAGGGTCGTGGAGGGAAGTGGCCTTGAGATTCTGGCAATGCTCGAGCGTGGCGAGATACATCTTGGTCAGATGCTTCCATACGGGGTCCCACTCGACGATGGGAAGTTCGGGAGCCAGCCACTGGAACCGGCCGAACTCCTCGCAGCGTGCCATCCATCGATGACACTTGGCAGCCAGGGCGCGATCGAGGTCGCGCGGCTGGCACCTTTTCCTTTGCTGCTGCTGGATAGTGGGTATGGGCTTCGCCGAGCCTTTGACGCGGCCTGCCGCCTCGCAGGGCTCAGGCCCAACATTCGGCTCGAAACCCGCTCTCCACATACCCTGCTGGCTCTCGCCGAAGCCCAGCACGGCGTAGCCATCATCGCATCCACCTTCCGAGCACACAGCTACAATCTGAAGATTGTTCCCATCGTGTATCGCGACCGGCCGCTGCGCGAGCCGTTGGCCGTCTTGTGGGATAAGCGCAGGCCGCTGCCCCGTTACGCCACAGCCTTTTGCCAGATGTGGGCTGAGCATGTGCGTGAAGTATTTCCGATCACGCGGCCGAGCGGACCAATTGCAGGCACCGCACGGAAAAAGGCAAAGGGCCGGTGAGCGCCTGGGAACCCCGCTTACTCAACGTGAATCGGTATCAACAATGGCCGCCTCGGGTCATTCGCGACAGGGGCGATCCAGTGGCAGGCCGGTCTTGTCCGTTTTGCCGCCGAAAACGGAAGTAAATTCAGAGCGTGAACAACAGCGCCGCAGGTCATGGCGGATGGATGGCGTTGCCTGAAACGTGATTCAAGCCCCGCCCTAACTCGCCGCCGCTGCGGGCTTGGCGACACTAACGGCCAGTTTGCCGTAGCGGTCCTTGAAGGCCTCGGTGTCGATCTCCTCGAGCTTGATCGCGCCGCTCATGACGCCGGCCTTCCAGGCGTCATGCTCGGGATCGTCACGGAATTCCGGCATCACTTCCCTGGCGAACAACTCCAGCGAGTCGCAGATGTGCTCGTGGCTGTTCTTGCCGGCCTGGTTGAGCAGGATCACCTGGTCGATATGTGAACTTCGAAAGCGCCGCAGCTTCTTGCGGATGGTTTCGGGCGAGCCGATCAGGCCGCCGCGCAGCGCCGCCTCCTGGGCTTCGGGATTCTCGCGCTTCCACTTGTTGTATTCGTCCCACATGTTGACGGTGCCGGGATCGGGACGCTGCCGGTTCTGCGAGGCGCCGTAGAAACGCAGCGCGAACTGGAAGAAGGTGGCGCCGTCCGCCCGCGCGCGGGCCTCCTCGTCGGTCTTCGCGCACATGAAGAACGACACCAGCGCCATGTTCGGGTTGATCTCGTAATCGGCCAGCTTCCTCAGCCGTTTGGTAATGGCGTTGTAATAGGCATGCACCCAGGCATGCGCCGCATCGGCGCTGACGAATTGAAAGCCGAGCGCGCCAAAGCCGTGCTGGCCGGCGCGTTCGATGGTCGGCAATTGCGAGCACGCCATCCACAGCGGCGGATGCGGCTTCTGCACCGGCTTCGGCACCACATTGCGCAGCGGAATGTCGAAATACTTGCCGTGATGCTCGCTGCCACCGTCTTTGAACATCGGGAAGATGGCGGCCACGGCCTCTTCGAACACTTCCTTCTTGGTCTCCATGTCGCGGCCGAATGGCGTGAGTTCCGTAATCGAGGCGCTCTCGCCCATGCCGAACTCGCAGCGGCCGTTGCTGAGCAGATCGAGCACCGCGACCCGCTCGGCAACGCGCGCGGGATGATTGGTGGTGAGCTGAAAGATGCCGTGGCCGAGCCGGATGTTCTTGGTGCGCTGCGAGGCCGCGGCGAGAAACGATTCCGGCGACGGCGAGTGCGAATACTCTTCCAGGAAATGATGCTCCACCACCCAGGCATG
>JBKJUA010000329.1:0-3081 GCA_046590305.1 Bradyrhizobium sp. | reverse complement strand
GCCGGGACCCGGCACCGGGAGCGCGCGGGTCTCGGGCACCAGCACCTCGGGACCGCCGGGCTTGCTGATACCGACGACGGTCATTTGCGCGGGCAGCTTTTCCATGGTGTTTCCTTGGGCAATGCGGGAAATTAAGATGCACCTGATTAGCCAGCCGCGCTCGGGCTGGCAACCGCCTCTCTGAGGGTCGAGCACGGGGTAGACACATGGCCGCCGAAGACGACGACAAACCGAGAAAGAAAGTCACCCACGAGATCGGGCAGGACCTGTCGCTGTTGTCGGTCGAGGAACTGGCCGAGCGCATCGCGCTGATGCAACAGGAGATCGAGCGGCTGCAGGCGGCGACGACCAAAAAACGCGCGTCGAAGGATGCGGCGAACAGTTTTTTCAAGACTTAGGGAGTGCGAACGCGTCCCTCTCCCGCTTGCGGGGGAGGGTGCCGAGCAACGCGAGGCGGGTGGGGGCTTTCTCCACGAGTCGTAACGCGGAGAGAGACCCCACCCCGGCCTCGCAAGCGCGGGAGAGGGGGCGCACCGTGCATCGCCTCTCATACCTGCCACCTCGGCCAATGGCCGACATGGCAAACGAAGCCTGAAGAAAACCGTTCGTTTACGGTCCATTAAGCTTTCTCGATTATGACTTTAATCGTCCTTGTTTGGACACCGAGTGGCTCCTGTCCACTCTGTTTGACGCCTCCCTGTTATCAACTTCAAAAGCCGCCAGAAATGGCGGCTCTTTTTTTGGCGTCGCGGTACCTCACTGGAAACCATAAAAACGCTTGCGGCTGGACTCTCGTCTGCCCGCGCGTAATGATTTGTTCATCATAAGCCGGCGGCCAGCGACGGCTTGAACAGTTGCGTGAGGCGTTAACCATGACCGATCGTTCGCAAGGCGAAACCGCTCTCGTGCAGTTCAGCGAGAGGCTCACCAACTCGGCGGCGTTCGGCACCCTGTTCCGCGAAGGCATGGATCTGGTCGAGGAGACCGCGGCCTATCTCGACGGCGACGGCCGCACCGAAGCGAAGGCGCTCGACCGTTCCGTCAGCCTGACTTACGCCACCGAAAGCATGCGGCTGACGACGCGCCTGATGCAGCTGGCGTCATGGCTGCTGCTGCACCGCGCGGTCAAGGAAGGCGAGATGACGCTGACCCAGGCCAACCGCGAAAAGACCAAGGTCAAGCTCTCGGCCGCCGACCCCGGCCCGGACGACATCATCGAAAAGCTGCCGCTGCAATTGCAGGAGCTGATCGGCCGCTCGATGGCGCTGCAGACCAAGGTCCGCCGCCTCGATACCACGATCCACGCGCCGGCGGCCGAACGCGCCCCGATCGGCAATCCGCTGGTGCCGCAGCTCAATCGCCTGAAGGCGGCGTTCGAACGCCAGAGCGGCTGACGGCGGAACGTCGGCCAGACCCATTCCCAACGAAAACGCCCCGGCGCGAGCCGGGGCGTTTTGATGTCTGCAGCAGGCGAGGCCGTAAAAGGCCTCAGTCCTTCTTGAGGAAGCCCGAAAACTTCTTCTGGAACCGGGACACGCGGCCGCCGCGATCGAGCATCTGCTGGGCGCCGCCGATCCAGGCCGGGTGCGACTTGGAGTCGATATCGAGGTTCAGCTTGTCCCCCGCCTTGCCCCAGGTGGAGCGGGTCTGGTACTCGGTGCCATCGGTCATGACGACCGTAATCATATGATATTGCGGATGAATTTCGGCTTTCATGGCAGATCCTTCGGCGCGCCGGCGCCTCTCTATCGATGGCTGTGGGGACGGATTTGGGCCGCTCTATAACGCAGCAGGGCCCTCAAAACAAGCCGGGGAACGTCCTCAAACGCAGGGTCCCGGATTATTAACCTGCCGGATTTGCCAGCGTCGGCGGCTGGGCCTATCTGGTGGCTGGCAAAGCGATTGGTCCGGAAATCATGAGCGCAGTGGAACGGCTTGAAGAGCGGCGTGGCGAGACGCCGCCGCGGCACGATCCGGCGGGCGCCGATGTCCCCGGCATCGAGGCTGAACTCACGGAACTGCCGGTCAAGAGCAGCGCGCGGCTTCGCCCGCTGTTGGCGCTGATGCCTTATGTGGCGCGCTACCGCGGCCGCGCCACGCTCGCCTTCATCGCGCTGACCATCGCGGCGATCACGACCCTGCTAGTGCCGATCGCGGTGCGGCGGATGATCGACTTCGGCTTCACGCCCGAAGGCATCGCGATGATTAATTCCTATTTCAGCGTGATGATCGCGCTGGTCGCGGTGCTGGCCGGCGCCAGTGCGGCACGGTTCTATCTGGTCATGACCATCGGCGAGCGCATCGTCGCCGATCTCAGGCGCGACGTGTTCGCCCATCTGATCTCGCTGTCGCCGGCCTTCTTCGATTCCGCGCGCTCGGGCGAACTGATCTCGCGTTTGACCGCCGACACCACCCAGATCAAGTCGGCGGTCGGCGCTTCGGTCTCGATCGCGCTGCGCAACATGATGCTGTTCATCGGCGCCACCGCGATGATGGTGATCACCAGCCCGAGGCTTTCGGGCTTCGTGCTGCTGGCGATCCCGGTGATCGTGATACCGCTGGTGGCGTTCGGGCGCTGGGTGCGGCGGCTGTCGCGCAACGCCCAGGATACGCTGGCGGAAGCTACGTCCTACGCGTCGGAGTTGATAGGCGCGATCAGAACCGTGCAGGCCTATACCAGCGAGGGGCTGGCCAATGCGCGGTTCGGCGGCGAGGTCGAACAGTCCTATGCGGCGGCGCGCAACTCGACCCGGGCGCGGGCGGTGCTCACCGCCGTCATCATCTTCATCGTGTTCTCCAGCGTGGTGGCGATCCTGTGGGTTGGATCGAACGACGTGCTCACCGGCTCGATCACGCCCGGCCGGCTCGGCCAGTTCGTGCTGTATGCGGCGTTCGCCGCCGCCGGCCTCGGCCAGCTCAGCGAGGTCTGGGGCGAGGTGTCGGCGGCGTCGGGCGCTTCCGAACGGCTGTTTGAAATTCTCCGCGTCAAGTCGGCGATCTCGGCACCCGCGTCGCCGCGCGCGATGCCGGTGCCGGCGCGGGGCGATGTCGGTTTCGACAATGTCAGCTTCGCCTATCCGA
>JBKJUA010000314.1:0-3551 GCA_046590305.1 Bradyrhizobium sp. | reverse complement strand
AGCGCCGGCAGCAAGGCCTGCAGCGGCGGCCGCGCGGCCTTCTGCTCCGGCGACATCGCGGCGTGCTCGGCCCAGGTCGCATAAGGTTGCGACCGCGCGGGATCGACGACGATGTCGGCGCCCATCTTCTCGGCCAGCGCGCGCCGCGCCGGCGAATAATCGGCGGCGACGATCGGGTGCAACCCCTTCAGTTTCAGCGCCGCGATCACCGCCAGCCCGACCGGGCCGCAACCGATCACCAGCGGCACCTCGTCGCCGCGGATATTGGCCTTCGCCACGGCGTGCACGCCGACCGCGAGCGGTTCGGTCAGGGCCGCGTGCTCCGCCGCCAGCCCGTTCGGAACCTCCAGCAGCAGCGCCTCGCTGAGCAGCATGCGCTCGGCATAGCCGCCGAGATTGTCGTTGGAATAACCGATGCTTTGCGGGCCTTCCGCCGTTAGCAGCGCCGGCAGCGAGCAGACCCGGGTGCCGGGTTTCAGCTTGCGCGCGGTGCCCGGCCCGTAATCGAGGATCTCGCAGCAGAACTCATGGCCGAACACGATGTCGCGGGAAAGGTCCATTGGCTTGCGGCCGGGGAAATGCCGTGAAAGTTCGACCATGCGATGCGCATGCTTGCGGGCGTGCAGGTCGGAACCGCAGATGCCGCAGGCCAGCGTCCTGACCAGCACCTGCCCCGCTGCCGGTTTCGGTTCGGGCAGCAGATCTACGACGATCTCGCCGTTCCTGAAAATGGCTGCGCGCATCGGCGTTTCCTTCGCGTTCTTGTTATTGCCGGGTTTGGCCCCCGGCTCTCACCACGTATAACGCGCAACGCCCTTGCCGGCATAGGACTGCGTGATGTGGGAGAACTCGCCTTCGAAGGTGGCGGCGGCGGCCCAGCCGTTCAGCCATTTCATCTCGGCGGATGCCGTGGTCAGCGCGGCATCACGGGCCTGCACCGCGCCGTTGACGACGAAGGCAGCGCCCGGCAGCGTCTGGAACACCGGGGTGATGCTGCGGTCGGTATTGAAATGATGCGCCCAGGCCGCGCGGCCGCGCAGCGTGAAAATACCGTTCGACATCGCGAACGATCTATCGGTGCGGACGCCGAGTTCGGAGCGCGATGCCGTGACGTCTTTGGCGGCATAGTTCAGCGCAAAAGCGTTGCTGCCCGACACCACCTGCTCGGCATAGGCCGGCAGGCTGTACGTCGTGAACTGTCCGGCGGCATAGGGCGTGACGCCCATCCACGGGGTGACAAAACGGTAGCCGCCTTCGACGCGGCCGGACCATGCGTTGGCGGTGAACTGGGCACGCAGCCGGTCGATGCCGGCAACGGTGACGGTGCGGTCCGTCGTCACATCCTGCCAGCCATAGGCCAGTGCCCCCGTTACGTAGGCCTTGCCCATGGTGTGGCGCACGAACGCGCCGGCCTGGAACATGTCCGAACGTCCCGAACCAAAGCCGTTGACGGCGAAACTGGTGCCGCCGCCGGCCAGCGCAAAGCCGGCCAGCGTCGCCGGCGAAATCCGGTAGTCCGCGCCGGCGGCGAAGCCGAAGGCGCGCGCCGTGGCGTTGTTCGATCCCAGCGCCGTGTTGCCGTCGGTGGAGCTGCCGCCACCATAGGCCGCGCCCCACACGCTCCAGCGCGGATCGAGCACGTCGTTGCGCGCCACATCGGCCTTGGTCGGGAATTTGGCGAAGGCGTCGCGCGCGGCATTTGACTTGTTCCCGGCATAGGCGGTCGCGCCCTCAGCGGCGAATGGGGTCGCGCCCGCGCTGCCGCTCAATCCGCCGCGTCCGCCGATGAACGGATCGGTCAGCAGGCCCAGAAACAGGTTCATCGCATCGAAGGTGGCCTGCTGCGTTCCGGTCGCGGTCTCGCCGGAGACCTGGCTGAGATTGAACGGAATGTTACCGTTGAAGATGGCGCCGAGGCTGCCGGAATTGCCAAGCGTGTTGAAGGCGGCGTCGAGCGCGTTGCCGACATTGCGCTGGTTGACGTTCAATCCCGTCAGCTGTCCGAGCGCGGATATCAGCGTCAGGTTCACATCGGTCGCGGTATAGCTGAGCGTTCCGTTGATGCCGGTGGGCACCACCAGCGAGTTGAACTGCGTGGGGCCGCCGCCGAGATCGAAGCCGCCCTGCGCGGTCAGGATCGTATAGGGCGAGTTGAAGCGGTAGGTGTTGTCGAGAGACCTCACCCGCACGGTGCCGTCGAGACCGGCAAATCCCGGGAGAAAATTCGGCACGACCACCGTGAAGTCGTTGCCTCCAGCGGTCACCTTGACGTCATAGAACGTGCAATTGCAGAACGACAGCACGTCGTTCACGGTCAGCGTCCCGAGCGCGGTTGGCAGACCGGGGGCAAGCACCGCTCCGTTGAGAAGGGATGTCAGCGGAACCGTGCCGGTGCCGCCCAGCGTCGCGCCGTTATCGACGACGACACCGAAGGACGGCGCGATCGAACCGGTCACCAGCAAGGTGCCTCCGCTCACGAAAGTCGTGCCGGTGTAGGTGTTGCTGCCCGACAGCGTGAGGGTGCCGGTGCCGACCTTCTCCAGCGAGCCCGGTCCCGGCGAGCAACCGCAATCGTCGGCAATCACGCCGCTGACCTCGGTCGACAGGTTATTGCCGCCGACCACCAAAGTGTTGCCGGCGCCGATGTAGTAGATTCCCGACCCCGCGATCGAGCCGGCGTTGATCCGGCCGTCGCCATTGGGGCCGAGGCTGCCGGCGAAATCGACAAAACCGGTACCGACCGTGACGAACTGCGCGGTGCCGCCGTCGGCGTTGTCCCAGAAGAACGTGGCGCCGCCATTGTTGGTGATGATCGTTGCCTTGCCGGCGGTACTGGAATCGAAGAAGTCGGTGCTGCCGCCGTCATGATTGGTGATACGGGCGGAAGATGCGGTCGCGAACGCGTTGAATTCGGTACTGCCGCCCAACTCGTTGGAAATGGTCGCCGTACCGGCGCTCGGAGTATCGGTACCGAACGCCGTTCCGAATATGGTCTGACCGCCAAGCCGGTTAGTGATGCTGGCGTTGCCCGCGGTGCTGGAATCGGCAAAGAAGGTCCCGCTGCCAGACTGGTTGGTGATGGTGGCGTTGCCGGCCGTGGTTATCGCCAGAAACGCCGTCGAACCGCCATTGCTATTGGTGATGACGGCGTTGCCGGCCGTCGCGGTGTCGGTCCCGGCGGCAACACCGAATACGGTCGCGCCATTGCTGTCGTTGGTGATGGCGATGCTGCTCGCCGAGCTGCCGTTGAAGAAAGTCGTCGTGGCGAAACCGAAAGAGCTTTCGTTGAGAATCGAGGTGATACCGGCGGTATTGGCATTGACGATGTCGAAGGCGCCTTCGTTTGTAACGGCGCCGACGATGCTGCCCTGGGTGGCGAGCGTGCCGAGCTGCAGTGTCGAGCAGTTGCAGATGGTGGTGCCGCCGCTATAGGTGTTGGTGTTGGTGAGGATCAGGATGCCGCCGCCGAAAGTATCCAGCACCGTCAGCGCGCCCGCGCCACTGACCACGCCGGAGAAAGTGAGCGATATGCCGTTGGTGTCGATCGCGCT
>JBKJUA010000221.1:0-7172 GCA_046590305.1 Bradyrhizobium sp. | reverse complement strand
CTAGAAGCTGCCTTCCACTCGCGCGAGAACGGCTGTTAGACCGCCACTCGCACGCTGCGCTCGGCGACCATCCGGTCGATGGCGCTATCGTCGTAACCCAGTTCCCGCAACACGTCGCGCGAGTGTTCGCCGACCCGGGGAGCAGGCCCGCCGATCACGGCTTCGTTGACCTCAAAACGGGCCGCCGGCTTCGGCTGCCGCACCCGTCCGACCTTCGGCTGATCGAACTCCGCTATGATGCCGCGCGCGACCACCTGTTCGTTGTGGATGATCTCGCTCCGCCGCAGGATCGGCGCGCAAGGGACGTCAGCGGCGTCCAGGCGCTCCAGCCATTCGGCAGTGGAACGCTGCCCGATATACTCCGCCATCTTGTTGATGCGGGCCGTGGCGTTGACCGAGCGCGCCGATGGCGTCGCAAAGCGGGGATCCCTCGCCAGTTCGGGATCGCCGGAGGCTCGGCAAAATCCCTGCCATTCGGAATCCGAGATGGTACCGGCCGTGATGTAGCCATCGCTGGTCTTGAACACGAGATCCGGCCGATCGTTGGGATCGGCAGCGGTGGTCTCGGCTCCGACCACCGTGTACTGCATCATGCCTTCCGGCCACAGGTAGGAAATCATCGCATCCAGCATCGCGACCTGAATATGATCGCCCTGCCCGGTCTTCTCGCGGGCGTAGAGCGCCGCCGCCACCGCCTGTGCGGTAAATACGGCGGTAGTCTTGTCGCATACGATGGTGCGGATCATCTGCGGACGGTTCGTGACCGGCTGCGACTGGATATCGGCAAAGCCCGACAGCGCTTGAATGATCGGGTCGTAGACCCGCTTCTTCACGTAGGGCCCGGTATCGCCGACGCCGCTGATCGAGACGTAGATCAGGCGCTGATGCCGCTGGCGCAACTCATCGACGCCAAGTCCGAGGCGTTCCATGGTGCCGGGCCGGAAGTTCTGCACCAGCACATCCGTCTGCGCGACCAGCTTGGCGAGAACCTCCCGGCCAGCCGCGCTCTTGACGTCGATCGACAGCGAACGCTTGCCGCGGTTCGAAGAGATGAACAGCGCGGAAAACTCGCCGTCCTTGTCGATGGTGGCGCGGCTGCGGCGGGTAATGTCCCCGCCGATCGGCTCGATCTTCAGAACGTCGGCGCCCTGATCCGCCAGAAACATGGTCGCGTAAGGGCCTGACACAACGCCAGTCAAATCGAGGACACGAACGCCGCTGAGTGGGCCAGGCATGGGATTCTCCCCTGAGTGTATGTCTGCTTTAGGCCCCGAGAATCTGGCTTGCGTCAACCTGACCCGGGACAGTCGCCGCAGTCAGGCCGTCTTGGGAACAGGTTCCCTGATCTGTTCGAGGATCGACTCCTCAACTTCACGGAGCTGATCCTTGCCGAAAAAAATTTCCTTTCCAACGAAGAAAGTCGGCGAGCCGAATGCTCCGCGGTTGACCGCATCGGTGGTCAGATCGATCAGCCTCTTCTTGACGTCATCCTGCTGCGCACGCGCCATCAACCGGTCGATATCGATGCCCGAGGCGGTGAATGCGTTCCGGAAGATCTCGAGGTCATCCATCTTCTTCGGCTCTTCCCACATATGATGATAGGCCGCGCGAAAATAGGACTCGAACATGCCTTCGAATTGAGCGGCGACGGCGCCGCGCATCAACATCAGCGTGTTGACCGGAAAGAAGGGATTCTGTCGAAATTTCGTCGCGTTGTGGCGCCGAATGAAGCGCTGGGTCTCCAACGCCTGATATTCCGGCTTGTTTTTGATTCCGCGAAGCGAGTCGAACGGGGACATGTTGCCCGTTGCCTTGAAGATGCCACCGAGCAGAACCGGGACATATTCGAATTTCACGCCGGTACGCCGTTCGATTGCCGGAAGGGCCAGTTCCGCCAGGTAAGCGTTCGGACTGCCGAAGTCGAACAGGAATTCTACCTTCAGGGGCATGTCGATTCCTCCCGCGAGTGTATTGAACGATCAGGTTTGATACTCAAAAGCCAAAATCCGGCTACCGTTCGTCTTTACAGTTCTAAAAACGAACTGTCAAATTCTTGCGAACTTCTGCTTACTTTACCTCTGCTGTAAGGGATTGTTCGGAGCTGAGTACCTATCTAGAATGGTACGGAAGCCGAGCTTCCCTGGACGATTCGAGCTGAAGCAGGGTGCCGGGTGGACTGGAGCGCAGGAAATGCGATGGGATGCCCTTGAAGAAGAGCCGTGTTCGATGGCCCGCACCATCGGCGTGATCGGCGACCGTTGGACCCTTCTTATCCTGCGCGAATGCTTCCTGCGCACACGCCGCTTCGAAGGATTTCAGTCCGCGCTCGGGATCACACGGCATTTGCTCGCGGAGCGGCTGAAGAAACTGGTCCGGCAAGGCGTGCTGCGCCGCATTCCCTATCAGGAGTCGCCCAAACGCCATGAATATATTCTCACCCAGAAGGGACTGGATCTCTATCCAATCATGATGGCCATCGTGCATTGGGGTGACACGCACATGGTCGATACACGCGGGAGGCCGTTGCTGCATGAGCACCGCAAATGCGGCAAGAACTTCGATCCGGTCATGGTCTGCTCCGAATGCGGTGAGCCGCTTTCGGCCAAGGAAGTTCATACCCATCCCGGCCCCGGCGCCCGAAGCACCCCGGCAATCAAGGCGCCGGAGAAACCCAAGGCAAAGGCGCGCCGCAGCGCCGCTTGAGGTGGCCGATTGCAAACAACTGCACGCGCGCACTGACTCGAATTGGCGCCATCACTGCGACGGCAACACGTAAGCGATCGGCAATACCGCAACAGCCCGTGATGCAGTGCACACCGACGTGTCTCGTTGACATACGCCGCGGCGAACAGGTAGCGTGCCCGGCAGCAGGACGGATGTTGAATTTCCGCATGCTACGGGTGTCGAAGTTGCCGCCGGGAAATGCGCGCACACGAGCCCCAAACAAACTGCTTCAAGAAAACAGCCGCGCCTGAGGGAGCTGAAACGCCAGAGGGGAGTACTACCGATGCCCGTCCACAACCGTGGTCCGCGACGAATCCTGTGCCTCGCCGCCGTTGCGGCGGTGACCATTGCCGCAGTCGGCGACGCCCACGCCCAGCAGAAGACCGATGTCATCTTCAGCGCCGGCCCGACCGGCGGCAGCTGGACGCCCATGGCGGCAGCCGCCTCGCAGGTCGTCAACAAGCGATTTCCCGAGCTGAACGTGCAGGTCGAGCCGGGCGCGGCCCTCGTCAACATGGAGAAGATCCGCAACGACAAGGCCGATATCGGCTGGTCGATGACCACCGTGATGTCGGATGCGCAGAAGGGCGAAGGTCAGTTTGCCGGCAAGCAGACCGACAAGGGCCTGTTCGTCGCCAACTTCTACCCCAACGTCTGGCAGCTCGTGGTACCCGCGAACAGTGAGATCAAGAGCGTCAAGGATCTGAAGGGTCAGCCGGTGGCGCTGCCGTCACGGGGCAACACCAGCCTGGCGGCCGGCTGGGAGTATGTGCTCAAGGTCAACGGCATGACGCTGGACGACCTCGGCGCCAAGAGCTACGGGCCGGTGTCGTCCAACGCCGAGGCGGTGAAGAACCGGCAGGCGATGGCGGTCGGATGGTTCACGGTGGTGCCAGCGTCCTTCATCATGGACATGGGCTCGGCGATGAAGGTGCGGGTGCTCGGGGTCACCAACGAGGAGATGGCCGCCCTGCAAAAGCTCAATCCGGGATTCGTGCCCCACACTCTCCCCGCCGGTCTCTACAAGGACCAGGGCGTGACCGAAGCCGTGCAGACCTTCCAGTCGCCAACCGTGCTGATTGGATCCGCCAAGACGTCCGCCGACGTGATCTACAAGATCACCAAGGCCATCGTCGAAGGGCGGGATGAGTTCGGCAACGTCACCAGCGTCATGAAGGGCGTGACGGGGGCGGAGATGGCGAAGAATTTCGGCATGCCGATGCATCCCGGCGCGGAGAAGTATTACCGCGAAGCCGGATTGCTCAAGTAGCAGGCCGGCACGGTGCGCAAGCTCGCAGGCTATGCGGGGCTGGTCGTCGGTGCGGTCGCGGTCGTCATGTCCGTCTACCACGTCTACGCGCGGCTGACGACGTACGCTCCCGATCAGCAGGCCCTGCTCTACATCACGCTCGCCTTCAGCCTGGTGCTGTCGTTCCTGCTGTGGCCTCGCAGCAAGGGCGCGGCGCCGGATCGCGTGCCGTGGGAGGACCTAGCTCTGGCGGGTCTTTCGCTTGCCTGCATCGGCTACATGTTCTGGAATTACGACTACATCGTGAACCGTTTCGCCACCGCCGACGCGCTGAGCCCGATGGACATGGTGGTGGGAATAACCGGCACCCTGCTGGTGCTGGAGGCGACGCGGCGCACGATCGGGGCGGCGCTGCCGATCGTGGCGATCGTGTTCCTGGTGTACGCATTCGCCGGCCCCTGGCTGTACGGCTGGACCTATCACAAGGGCCTCACGCTCGAGATCGCGATCGACCAGACCTGGTTCACCACCGAGGGCATTTTCGGCGTGCCGATGACGGTGGCCGCCACCTACGTCATCCTCTTCATCATTTTCGGCACGTTCCTCGAGAAATCCGGGGCGGGACAATTCTTCATGAACTTCGCCAACGCGATCGCGGGCGGCGCGCGTGGTGGCCCCGGCAAGGTGGCGGTGGTTTCCTCCAGCCTGTTCGGCACCATCTCCGGCTCCGCGGTCGCCAACGTCATGGTCGACGGCTGGCTGACCATTCCGATGATGAAGAAGACCGGTTTCAAGCCCGAGGCGGCGGCCGCGATCGAAGCGGTGGCTTCTACCGGCGGCCAGATCATGCCGCCGATCATGGGGGCGGCGGCGTTCGTCATGGCCGAATTCCAGGGCGTCAGCTACACGCAGGTGATGATCGCCGCGGCGATCCCGGCGCTGTTCTACTACGGGGCACTGTTCGCCGCGATCCACTTCAACGCCGTACGCTCGGGCCTCAAGGGCATCCCGCGCGAAGAACTGCCAATCCTCGGCCACATCATGCTGCGCCAGGGGCACCTGTTCCTGCCGGTCATCGTGCTGCTGGTGCTGTTGCTGTACGGCTTCACGCCGACCTATGGCGCAATCATCGCCACGGTCGCGCTGGTCGGTATCTCCTGGTTGCGTCCTTCCACCGGGCTGCGCTGGCGCGATTGCCTCGAAGGCCTGCGCGACGGCGCGGTGCAAACCGTGCCGGTGGCGATGGCCTGCGCGAGCGCCGGAATCGTGATCGGTATCGTGCTGCAGACCGGATTGGCGCTACGCTTCACGGCGTTTCTGATCGACTTCACCTACGGCTCGCTGATCCCCGCACTGCTCATCACCATGGTCGCCGGCATCATTCTCGGCATGGGCATGCCGACCACGCCCGCCTACATCATGCAGGCGGCGCTGCTGGTGCCCGCGCTCATGAAGCTCGGGGTGGAGCCGATGGCGGCGCACATGTTCGCATTCTACTTCTCGTGCCTGTCGGCGGTGACGCCGCCGGTGGCGCTTGCGGTATATGCCGCCGCATCGATCGGCGGGGCCGGGCTATGGGGCTCGGGCGTGCAGGCGATGAAGTTCGCCGCTGCGGGCTTCATCGTGCCGTTCTTCTTCGTCTACAACCCCGCGCTGCTGTTCCAGGGGCCATGGCTCGAGATTCTGGGCGCGGTGCTTTCCGGCACGATCGGAGTGATCGCGCTCGCAGCCAGTCTTGAAGGCTACTTCCTGCGTGTCGCAACGTGGTTCGAGCGGGCGCTGTTCTTTGCGGCCGCCTTGCTGCTGATCGATCCCGGTCTCGTCACCTCTGCCATCGGCATAGGCCTGCTTGTTATCGTCCTGCTGTTGCAGAGGCTGTGGACTCCGCAATCCATGGTAGCACGGGGAGCGAGCACGTGACCCCTGCACAGTCCGTGGTGCTGACGCTTATCGCGACCGCGCTCATCACCGCTACCGTGCTCTACGGCGTGCTGCGCATGTACGCCTGAGCTCATTCCGGACGCTGGAGGCCGCGGATGACCTCCGGAAATGATTACAATCAGCTGTGGCGCCTACCGCGCTGCGGCGTCGCGAACGCTGATCCGACAGGCACCCCTTTAAGCGCTGCCAACTACTCTTGCTTGACAAACCGGAGTTCTTAAGCGGGAATGCCGGTTCCAAGTAAGGGGCGTCAGGCGCATAGCGCAAGAAACGCAACGAAGAACAAAAACGCAATCAAAAAAACATAACGCTACACAAAAGTGTCGGCATCCCAGATCGGAACGACTCGGCAGTGACGATCAACGTCCGCCGGGTTCGCAGGTGGGGGTCGTTACAGGTCGTAAGTACGGCCAGCCTCCGCCGTGGATTTAACCGGGGAGGGAATAATGCGAACAATCTCGAAAATTACAGGTTTGGCGATCGCTTCGGTGATGGCGCTGGGTGTTTCGACGGCGTCTGCCCAGGATAAAAAAGTGCGTATCCAGATGCAGTCGAACTTCGCGTCGACGCTGGCGCTGCTCGGACCGAACGCGAAATTTACGGTCGACCAGATCAACAAGGTCTCGGGCGGCTCGATCGAGATGAAGTTCTTCGAGCCCGGCGCGCTGGTGCCGCCGGCGCAGGCGTTCGACGCGGTCTCGTCCGGCGCGCTCGACGCGGCGTGGGCGACGCCCGGCTTCTGGACCGGCAAGGACATCGCCTTCGCGGTTTACTCGACCGTGCCGTTCGGCCCGGGCATGGGCGAATACATCGCCTGGATGAAGGAGGGCGGCGGCGAGAAAATGATGCAGGCGCTCTACGCCAAATACAATATCCACTCCGTGGTCTGCCACCTGATCCCGCCCGAGGCGTCGGGCTGGTTTCGCAAGGAGATCACCTCGCTGGCCGACCTGAAGGGGCTCAAGATGCGCTTCTTCGGGCTCGGCGCCAACGTGATGCAGAATCTCGGCGTATCGACCCAGCTGCTGCAGGCCGGCGAGATATTCCAGGCGCTGCAGCTCGGCACCATCGACGCCACCGAATTCTCGATGCCGGTGATGGATCTGAGCCTCGGCTTCCACCAGGTCGCGAAATTCTACTACTTCCCGGGCTGGCACCAGCAGGCGACGTTCGGCGATCTCATCATCAACAAGGCCAAGTGGGATTCGCTCTCGGCGACGCAGAAGGCGCAAGTCGAAGCGGCCTGCGACCAGACCGT
>JBKJUA010000156.1:0-3970 GCA_046590305.1 Bradyrhizobium sp. | reverse complement strand
ATCGGGCTGAAGGAACTGTTCCTCAAGCATCGCAATGCCAACACGATGGACTTCATCGTCGGCTCCGAGATCTACAAGCATCTGGAAAAGGTTTCGGACCGCTTCGACGACGTCGCTAACGAGATCAACAGTATCGTAATCGAACAGGTATAGGGCAGGGCCGCGCAGTGGACGCTACGCTAGGTCTTCCGATTCTGGTCGGGTTAATCGCAGTCGCGCTGCTGTTCGACTTCCTCAACGGGTTGCACGACGCCGCCAACTCGATCGCGACGATCGTGTCGACCCGGGTGCTGCGCCCGCAATATGCGGTGCTGTGGGCGGCGTTCTTCAACTTCATCGCCTTCCTGTTCTTCGGGCTTCATGTCGCCAACACCATCGGCACCGGCATCATCGATCCCGGCGTCATCGACGCGCAGGTGATCTTCGGCGCGCTGATCGGCGCGATCGTCTGGAACGTGATCACTTGGGGATTGGGGATCCCGTCCTCCAGCTCGCACGCCTTGATCGGCGGCCTGGTCGGGGCCGGCATGGCCAAAGCGGGACTTTCGGCGGCGCTCTGGACCGGGTTGACGAAGACCTTGCTGGCGATTGTGCTGTCGCCACTGGTCGGCTTCCTGCTGGCGCTGGTGCTGGTCGCGATCGTGTCCTGGGCCGCGGTGCGCTCGACGCCATTCGCGGTCGATCGCGCCTTTCGCATCCTGCAATTCGTCTCGGCGTCGCTGTATTCGCTCGGACATGGCGGCAACGATGCGCAGAAGACCATGGGCATCATCGCGGTGTTGCTCTATTCGCAGGGCCACCTCGGCTCCGAATTTTCGGTGCCGTTCTGGGTGGTGATTTCGTGCCAGGCGGCGATGGCGCTGGGTACCCTGATGGGCGGCTGGCGGATCGTGCGCACCATGGGCCTGCGGATCACCAAGCTGACGCCGATGCAGGGATTTTGCGCCGAGACCGGCGGGGCCGCGACGCTGTTCATGGCGACCTGGCTCGGGGTCCCCGTCTCGACCACGCACACCATCACCGGCTCCATCATCGGGGTCGGTGCGGCGCGCCGGGTCTCGGCGGTACGCTGGAACGTGGCGAGCTCGATCGTCTATGCCTGGGTGATCACCATTCCGGCCTCGGCGATTATCGCGGCGCTGACATACTGGGCGGTCAATCTGATCCCACTCACCAAATAGCGTCAGGTCGCCAGCTTCAGTCCAACGATGCCGGCGACGATCAGGCCGATGCAGGCGATCCGCGCCACTCCGGCGGGATCGCCGAACAGCACGATGCCGAGGATCGCGGTGCCGACGGCGCCAATCCCGGTCCACACCGCATAGGCGGTCCCCATCGGCAGCGTCTTCAGCGCCAGACCCAGCATCCCGACGCTGGCGGTCATGCATAACAGCGTCAGCACGGAGGGAACGAGCCGGGAGAAACCCTCGGTATATTTGAGGCCGACCGCCCAGCCGACTTCCAGTAAACCCGCGATCAACAGCAACAGCCACGCCATAGGACGGCCTTCCGGTCAGCAGGGTCGTCCCTGAACATGAAATGGATGGATTGGAGGTCGTCCTCGCAGCCCCTATATGAGGTCGGGCGGGCCCGCGCGCAACGTGCCGCTGCCGGCCAAATCCCTTGCAGATCCTCGCAAACCCCTTGATTGCGCCCGTTTTCCCTGCCACAGGCTCGCTGATGTCCGACCTCGCTTTCACCGCCGAATCGCCGCCCCGTTCCCTTCTGTCCGATGAAGTGGCGCGCCGGCGGACCTTTGCCATCATCTCACATCCTGACGCCGGCAAGACCACGCTGACCGAGAAACTGTTGCTGTTCGGCGGCGCCATCAATCTGGCCGGGCAGGTCAAGGCCAAGGGCGAACGACGCAACACCCGTTCCGACTGGATGAAGATCGAACGCGACCGCGGAATCTCGGTCGTCACATCGGTGATGACGTTCGAATTCAACGACCTGGTCTTCAACCTGCTGGACACGCCGGGCCATGAGGACTTTTCGGAAGATACCTACCGGACGCTGACGGCGGTGGATTCCGCCGTGATGGTAATCGATGCCGCCAAGGGCATCGAGGCGCGGACGCTGAAGCTGATCGAGGTCTGTCGTTTGCGCGACATTCCGATCATCACCTTCATAAACAAGATGGATCGCGAGAGCCTCGACACGTTCGAGCTGCTCGACGAGATCGAAAAGACGCTGGCGCTCGACACTACGCCGATGACCTGGCCGGTCGGCCGCGGCCGCGATTTCATGGGCACCTACGATATCTCCACCGGCGGCATTCGCCTGCTCGAAGGCGGCGGCGCCAAGACCGGGGCTGCTGAAAACATCGACGTCGCCGAACTGGCGGGCCGCAACGCCAATCTCGACGTCGCCGAAATCACCGAGGAGCTGGCGCTGGTGAAGGAAGCCAGCAAGCCGTTCGATCTCACTTCGTTCCGCGAAGGCCACATGACGCCAGTGTATTTCGGCTCGGCGCTGCGCAATTTCGGTGTCGGCGATCTGCTGGAAGGTCTCGGCAAGTTCGCGCCGCCGCCGCGCGCGCAAGACTCCAATCTGCGCAAGGTCGAGGCCTCGGAGCCGCGCATGAGCGCCTTCGTTTTCAAGATCCAGGCCAATATGGATCCGAACCACCGCGACCGCATCGCGTTCGCGCGGCTGTGCTCGGGCAAGCTAAGCCGCGGCATGAAGGCGAAGCTGGTGCGCACTGGCAAGAACATGACGCTGTCCAGTCCGCAATTCTTTTTCGCGCAGGACCGCTCGGTGGCGGACGAGGCCTTTGCCGGCGACGTCGTCGGCATTCCCAATCACGGCACGCTGCGGATCGGCGACACCCTGACCGAAGGCGAGGACCTGACCTTCGTCGGCGTGCCGTCCTTCGCGCCGGAAATCGTCCGCCGCGTCCGCCTCACCGACGCGATGAAGGCGAAGAAGCTGAAGGAGGCTTTGCAGCAGATGTCGGAGGAGGGCGTGGTGCAGGTGTTCCGCCCGCGCGATGGCGCGCCGGCGCTCGTCGGCGTGGTCGGGCCGTTGCAACTCGACGTGCTGAAGGCGCGGCTCGATGCCGAATATTCGCTGCCGGTCGAGTTCGAGGTCTCCGAGTTTCAGCTGGCGCGCTGGATTTCGTCCGACGACCGCAAGAAGCTTGAAGCCTTCGTCGCCGCCAACGGCTCCGGCGTCGCCGACGACGTCGATGGTGATCCGGTGTTTTTAGCCAAGAACGAGTTCTATCTCGGCTACACCAAAGAACGCGCCGAGGGCATCGTGTTTTCCAGCATCAAGGACGTGAAGAAGAAGGCGTGAGGTGGGGGGCGGCTGCTACGCTCCCGTCACGCGCCAGATCACATCGCCGACATCATCCGCCACCAGCAGCGAACCGTCGGCACCGAGTGTCACCCCGACCGGCCGTCCATAGGACTCCTTCTCGTCGGGCGCGAGAAAGCCCGACAGAATATCCCGCGCCGGCCCCGCCGGGCGGCCGTTCACGAACGGCACGAAGACGACCTTGTAGCCACTCAGCGTGCTGCGATTCCACGAGCCGTGCTGGCCGATCGCCATGCCGTCCGGAAAGCCAGGAAGGGTGCCGGCCGGCATCCAGCACAGGCCCAGCGACGCGGTGTGCCCGCCCAGCGCGTAGTCCGGCGTGAGCGTTTTTGCCACCGCGGCCGGATCCTGCGGCACCCGGTCGTCCACCGTCTGCCCCCAGTAGCAATAGGGCCAGCCGTAGAAACCGCCGTCCTGCACCGATGTCAGGTAATCGGGCGGGGTCTCGTCGCCGAGGCCGTCGCGCTCGTTGACGACGGTCCAGAGCACGCCGGTCTGCGGCTCCCATGCGAGGCCCACCGCGTTGCGCAGGCCGTCGGCAAAGATGCGACTGGAGCCATCAACCAGATCGAGTTCGTAAACGGCCGCCCGGCCTTGCTCCACTTCCATGCCGTGCTCGGCGATGTTGGTGAGCGAGCCGACCCCGGCA
>JBKJUA010000077.1:0-4416 GCA_046590305.1 Bradyrhizobium sp. | reverse complement strand
GCATCGCGTTGTTGTGGTGCCCGAAACTCTCGTACTCGCCGCCAAAGGGGTCCGGCACGCTGGTGAGCGGCTTGTGCAGGTGCGGCTCGAGCACGCTCTTGTCCGGCACGTTCTCAGGGATCTTGCGCATCCCGTCCATGTCGTCCGAAAAGCAGATCAGCCGGGTCGGAACCTGGTCGCGGGTCAGCAGCCGGAAGGCGGTGCGGACCATGGTGGTGCGCGCCACTTCGCCGAAGGTGCCGATATGCGGCAGGCCCGACGGGCCGTAGCCGGTCGAGAACAGCACCTCGTCCTTTGGCTGCTTCTTCAGCCGGGCAACGATCGCTTTCGCCTGCTCGAACGGCCAGGCGTTGGATTGTTCGGCGAGCGCGCGCAAGTCGCTGGGGCTTGCGAGAAGATCGATGGTGGACATCAGGAAAGGCTTTCTCCGGGGCCGGGAAACCGGCTTGCGGTCGTTATTACAGTCATTCCGGGGCGATGCGAAGCATCGAACCCGCAATCCTAGGATTCCGGGTCTGGTCCTTCGGACCATCCCGGAATGACGGCGTCTGCTTCTAAAACGGACTCACCGAAAAATAGCGCAGCCACAGATCGGTGTAGCGGCCTTTTTCCCAAAGCCGGAACAGCGCCCAGTTCAGCGATTGCCGCAACAGGTCGTTGCCCTTGCGTACGGCGATGCCGATACCCTCGCCGAAATAGCGGCTCTCGACGAACGGCCCGCCCGAGAACGCGCAGCATTCGGCGGAGTCGGTGCCGTTGATCCAGAACGCCAGCGAGATCGCGTCGCCGAAAATGAAATCGACCTCGCCGCGCCGCAAGGCCAGCCGCAGCGCGTCGTCGCTGGTGTAGGGGTGCAATTCGGCGTCGGTGAACATCGCCTTGAGATAGGCCTCGTGCGAGGAGCCGACGATCGCGCCGATCTTCTTGCCCTCAAGATATTCCGGACGGACTTCCGGCATCACGGCGTCGCGCCGTGACACGAACCGCGCCGGCGCACGGTAATAGGGATCGGTGAAATCGACCCGCGCACGCAATTGCGGCGTCACCGCCAAGGAGGCGATGATGGCGTCGCCGCGGTTGCTGGCGATCGCATCCAGCAGCGTCTCGAACCGCCGCATCTGGACCGTGCAGGTCACCTTGATCTCTTCACACAGCAATCTCGCGAGATCGACGTTGAAGCCGGCGGGGTTGCCGTCGGGGCCGGTGAAATTGAACGGCGGATAGTCGGTCTCGGTCAGAAACCGGATTACCGTGAGACGGGACAGATCGGGCCTGTCCGGACGCCGGCGCGGATCCCAGAACCCGGGCACCGCCTGCGGGGCGGCCTCCACGGCGGGTTTTGCGGCGGTTTGGGCCTGTACCGGGCCAGTGGACAGCGCCACAGCCAGCAGCAGCCCCGCCACAGCCTGGACGGCGCGGACGCTTCGAAGCGGTCTTCCAGCTGGGAACGGGACGATGTGCGGCTGCATTGACGGCGGCTTTTCCGGATTTCGACGGCCTTATAGACCATCGGGCTCGCGACGCGAACGCCGTTTATCGCCAAGGTAATCGGCAGTATCAGGACTTGCCCGGGACTCAGAGATGCCGCTTGAGGTCGGAGGCGGCTTCCTCGGGCGTCCGCTTCAGATTGAAGGGCGCCACGAACTTGCCGTCGCGGTCCATCAAATAGATCAGCGCGGTGTGGTCCATGGTGTAGTCGCCGTCTTTCAGCGGGACCTTCTTGGCATAGACCCGGTAGCCCGAGATCACCTTCGCCACCGCCTCGGGACTGCCGGTCAGCCCCTTCAGGCGCGGATCGAAGCTCGACAGATAATCGTTCATCAACGCAGGGGTGTCGCGCTCCGGATCGACCGAAACGAACCAGGCGTTGACGCGGTCGGCATCCTTGCCCATCACCCGCAGCACCTCGGACATCTCAAACAGCGCCGTCGGGCAGATATCGGGGCAATGGGTGAAGCCGAAGAAGATCACCGTCGGCCGGCCCTTGAGATTGGCGTCGGTCACGATCTGGCCCGCCTGGTCGGTCAATTGAAACGGCCCGCCGATGGCGGCGGGGGCCGTCACATTGCGCAATCCGCCCACCGCCCACAGCATCAGCACGAGGCCGACCACCAGGCTGGCGCCGAAGGCGGCGAGGATGATCAGCGGGCGAACGGCCTGCGCGCGGGTGGGCTGATCCGTCATGAAAATTCCTCTGTGTCCGGGATCAGAAGCAGGCGGAGATGCCGGAGACGATCATCTCGAAAAACACCGCGGTACCGTAATGAAACCAGAGCACCAGCGCGCCGGTCAGGCCCATGGCGGCGAGCACCGCGGCGCCGATCACGATCGCCGACGCAAGCTTGCGGCCCGGCGGCAAGATCGAGGGCATTTCACGCTTCGTTGAAACCCGCTGGGCCATGGACAACCATCTGAAAGGACTGACGTCCGACCGGCGTCGCCGCCGGTTCGCCTGCCTGTTCCGTTCAGATAGGGCTAGTCGGGCTGCCGGGCAAGCACGGCGGGATTCGGCGCGATCACTTCACGCTGATCTCCAGCGCGATCCCGGCGCGACGACGGCCGCGGCGCGGCCTGGGCATCGAGGTAGCAGGGCTTGTACATCGCCTGCAATTGCTTGCCGCGCAGGAAAATCATCTGCGATTTCAGCCCGCCGCGCTGGGCGATCCAGCGCCGGATCGGCGTCGGATACATCGAATACAGCATCTGCGTGGCTTCGGGGTTGGTGACCGCGCGGCCGTTGGCGCCGAAATCCCATGCGGCGTGGAAGCCGAGATTGGCGGCTGATGTCACGCAGATCTTGTCGTGCGGAACAGCGCCGAGCACGATGGTGCAGGCGGAGGCGCAGAGGCCGTCGATGATCACCTGCTCGCCCGAGGTGCGCAGGCCCTGATACTTGTCGACGTAAGTCCCGATCCGGCCGCCGCGGTCATCGGCGATGCGAACCACAGCATGACTCGTCCCCATCCCCGCCATCAGGAGAACCGCCGCGAGCAACCCCGTCCCGAGCTTCATGTCCCAGCCCCAGTCCAAACCTGTCGAACCCGAATCTGCTGCCTTGTGCGATGCAAGGCGTTCACCAGCGTGTTGCCGGATCGTGATTTTGTCCAGATGGCGGAGACCCCTCCAAACAAATTCAAATTGAGTGTTGCAGGCGCGCTGCACTCCGCAGCGGGAAAGGTCCCAAACTGGAACAGTTAACGAATCCTTTGCGCGTCTGATGCGCCTTGGATGCGGCTTGGACGCCCCTTGGCCACTACAGACCGCCGTTTGCCGTTGACCGCGGTAAAGGGTGCGGGCTTCAATCGCGCAAGACGGGGGAAATGACGCGATGGCACAGGAAGCGGACGTAATCGTGGTCGGCGGGGGCCTTGCGGGTCTCGTCGCGGCAACCGAAATCGCCGAAGCTGGCAAGCGCGTCATCGTGGTCGACCAGGAGGGCGAACAGAGCCTCGGCGGCCAGGCCTTCTGGTCGTTCGGCGGATTGTTCCTGGTCGATAGTCCGGAACAGCGCCGGCTCGGCATCAAGGACAGTTTCGACCTCGCGCTGCAGGACTGGATGGGATCCGCCGGATTCGACCGCGACGACGACCACTGGCCGCGGCGCTGGGCCGAAGCCTATGTCGCCTTCGCCGCCGGCGAGAAGCGCGCCTGGCTCCGCGCGATGGGTCACCGGATATTCCCGGTGGTCGGCTGGGCCGAGCGCGGCGGCTATGACGCGATGAGCCACGGTAATTCGGTGCCGCGCTTCCATGTGACCTGGGGCACCGGTCCCGGCATCGTCGAGCCGTTCGAGCGGCGCGCGCAACTGGCGCAGGGCAGTGGCTACCTGACCTTCAAATTCCGCCACCGCGTCGATGCGCTCAGCATCACCAACGGCACCGTCGACGGCGTCAGCGGCACGATCCTCGCACCCGACAATGTCGAGCGCGGCAAGGGCTCTTCGCGACAAGCCGCCGGCGACTTCAGCCTGCGCGCGCAGGCCGTCATCGTCGCCTCCGGCGGCATCGGCGGCAATCACGATCTGGTACGGCAGAACTGGCCGAAGCGGCTCGGCGAGCCGCCGAAGAACATGATCTCCGGCGTGCCCGAACATGTCGACGGCAGGATGATCGGGATCACCGAGAAAGCCGGCGCGCGGCTGATTAACCGCGACCGGATGTGGCACTATGTCGAGGGCATCCGGAACTGGGCGCCGATCTGGCCGCGCCACGGCATCCGCATCCTGCCGGGCCCATCGTCGATGTGGTTCGACGCCACCGGCAAGCGCCTGCCCGCGCCGCTATTCCCGGGCTCCGACACGCTGGGCCAGCTGCACTACATCATGGGCACCGGCTACGACTATTCCTGGTTCGTGCTGACGCAGAGCATCATCAAGAAGGAATTTGCCCTCTCCGGCTCCGAACAAAACCCCGACCT
>JBKJUA010000306.1:0-2568 GCA_046590305.1 Bradyrhizobium sp. | reverse complement strand
AAAGCGCGTGTTTGCTTGCGCCTGCCGGCGGATGTAGCTGGGCGCGTTACCGCCAACGCGTGCGCTAACGCGGTTAAAGGTCAGATGCCAATGTGCTAGCTCCGCTTCGCTTCAGTTGCGCGCTCATCCCGCCGACATGCCAATTGAAGCGGATGACCCGTAACGGCCTCGCGGCACGCTGCCTGGTGCGCTCGCTCAATAACACCGCGACGCAGCGATGGTATGTAGCCTCAAATCGCCGAGCACATGCGCCATCAGCGCCGTCAGCTGAAATATTTTTGCGAACGCCGCGTCACGGATACTGAGGCCGCCGGCATAGGCGCCGAATGCCGGCATGACGGCGCGCTCGCCGTCGCAGGCAAAGCAGCGGCGCTCCATCGCACGGCCGCGGGTCGATACCCGTGCCTTGGGATGCAGATGGCCGGCGATTTCGCCTGGTGCGCCCGTTGGTTCGTGACGAAAGACGATCGGGCCGATGGCGACCTCCCCGGCGACCACGCCGCCGAGGTCGGACGGCAACGCCGGATCGTGGTTGCCTGATATCCAGATCCAGTCGCGCCGCGCCTGCAGGGATGACAGGGCATCGCGGTCGGTGGCGGACAGCCGGGCATGGGCAGTGCGGTCATGAAAGCTGTCGCCGAGCGCAATCACCCTGCGCGGGTCGTGCCTCGCGATCACGGCGGCGAGGCGGCCGAGCGTCGCCACGGTATCGTAAGGCGGCAGCAGCACGCCCCGGGTGGCGAAGCTGGAGCCTTTTTCCAGATGGAGGTCGGAGACCACCAGCAGGCTCTGTTCTTCCCAGAACAGCGCGCCGGAGAGATCGGCGAGCAGCGTCACGCCGGCGACGACCAAAGTCGCGCCGGCGACATCCACAGTGGCGGGTTCGTGGTCCAGGATTTGCGCGCGCGCCGTCACGTTCTGTCCATCGCCTCTTTCACCAGTTCTTCCGCGGCTTCCGCCAGCAGTTCGTCGGAGGCCTCGCCATAAACCGCTTCGCGGCCGATTTCCAGCATCACGGGGACTGCGAGCGGCGAAACCCGGGTGAGTTCCCGGTGGGTGATTCGCCCCTTGATCCGCGCGAGCATATCACTGAGCCTGCGGATATCGAGCAGCCCGGTGGCGGCATCGGCGCGGGCGGCGCGCAGCAGCACATGGTCCGGCTGGTGCTTGCGCAACACGTCATAGATCAGGTCGGTCGAGAACAGCACCTGCCGCCGGGTCTTTTCCTCGCCGGTGAAGCGCCGCGCGATCAGGCCGGAGATGATGGCACAGGTGCGGAAGGTACGCTTCATCAAGGCGGATTCCGCCAGCCACGCTTCGAGGTCGTCGCCCAGCATATCCGGATCGAACAGCGCGCCCAGGTCGAGCCTGCCCTGCCGGATCATGAACGACATATCGCCGAGACCCCACACCGCCAGCGCATATTCATTGGCGACGAAGCCGAGCGGCCGCACCCGGGCGCGTTCCATCCGCCGCGTCAAGAGCATGCCGAGGGTCTGGTGCGCCAGCCGCCCTTCGAACGGATAGCAGACGAGGTAATGCTTGTCGGCGCGCGGAAAGGTTTCCACCAGCAGTTCGCGCGCGCCGGGGACACGCGACAGATGCGCCTGCAGCGACAACCAGTCGCGCACCTGGTCCGGCAGCGCCTTCCAGGCCCGCTCGTCGTCGAGCAATTTGCGAACGCGTTCGGCGAGATAAGTCGAGAGCGGAAACTTGCCACCCATATAGGACGGCACTTTGGCATCCTTGTCGCTGGCACGGGAGACATAGACCTGATCTTCCATCAGCGCCTCGTAGCACACCACCTCGCCGCCAAAGACAAAGGTGTCGCCGACCACCAAACCCTCTATGAAATATTCCTCGATCTGTCCCAGCATCCGTCCACCGCGCGCCACCGCGCCGGTCGAACCCTTGCCGCCGCCTTTGCCGCCGCGCACCAGCCGCACCTTCAGCATGGACTCCTCCACGATGGTGCCGACATTGAGCCGGTAGCTCTGCCGCACCCGGGGATTGGTGACGCGCCACTTATTTGTCTTGTCCTGCTTGATGCGCGCAAAACGCTCATAGGTCTTCAGCGCATAGCCGCCGGAGGCGACGAAATCGACGGTGTCGTCGAAGTCGGTGCGGGTCAGGCCGGCATAGGGTGCGGCGGTCAGCACTTCGGCGTAAAGCTCGTCGGACAAAAACGGCTCGCCGCAGGCGCGGCCCAGCACGTGCTGCGCCAGCACGTCGAGCGCACCCGTGCGCAGCGGCGGGGTGTCCTGCGCGTTCTCCGCCACCGCATCGATGGCGGCGCGGCACTCCAGCACTTCGAAGCGGTTGGCGGGAACCAGCACCGCGCGCGAGGCTTCGTCGATGCGGTGGTTGGCGCGGCCGATTCGTTGCATCAGCCGCGAGGCGCCCTTCGGCGCGCCGATATTGATGACGAGATCGACATCGCCCCAGTCGACGCCGAGATCGAGCGAGGAGGTGCAGACCACGCCGCGCAGTTTGCCGGCCGCCATCGCGTCCTCGACCTTGCGGCGCTGGGCGACGTCGAGCGAACCGTGATGCAGCGCGATCGCGAGA
>JBKJUA010000064.1:0-2697 GCA_046590305.1 Bradyrhizobium sp. | reverse complement strand
CGTCCAAATGGGCTTAAGCACCGCGAGCACGTCATCGGTGGCGATGCTATCCACCGGCCTTGCGCGTAGGGATGCGGCATAGGTTTCTAGCGTCGATTTCCATTGCGCCTTGTGCTTCTCGTTGCGAAATCCGGCAGACACGGTTTCGCGGACGCTATCGGCCATCGCGCCAAAGGTAGGGATGCCGTTGTCGCGCTTCCGGTCCTCAATAGGGTTTAATCCAAGAGAGACCTTCCGCCGTGCGGCGGTGGCCCTGTCGCGAGCTTCGGTAAGCTCCACCGCGCTTGCGCTTCCTAGCCCCATCTCCTTGGCTTTGCCGCGCCATGTGAAGCGCAGAACCCATTTGCGGGAGCCGGTAGCCGAAACAATCAAATAGAGGTTGCCACCGTCGCTGTATTTGCCGGGCTTTGCCGTTTGAACCTTGCGCGCCGTCAGATTGCCAGCCATTTCACCGCTCCCCTTAGTCCCCAAACCGGTCCCCAAATTTAGCACGATGGCGAGCAAAGGTGAAAGAAAGGCCTATGTTATTTGAGCTTTTGTAATCGGCGGCGGTCACAGACGAATGCTCAGAACCAATAGTTCGTCGGACTCTCTCTCCGCCATGCCCCTTCAGAAACCGCGCGAGCCGAACGAAGCGAAACGTCTGCACGCGCTGAAGCTGTGGTGTACGTAGCGTCCATTGTCTCCGGATGGTCGAGGCAAGCGGCTGCAGTCGGCGACCATGTTCGGCCAGCGCTCACCAATTTCAGCGCGCACTAGCGGTGATCGCCGATGCCAAACGGGGAAGTGCCGGGTAGCCCGAGCGAATTGATGCGGCCAGGCTGTTGGGTGTAGCCGACCCCAAGTGACAGGCTGAGATTCGATGCCGGCTGGATTTCGATGCCCGCATTGACGCTGTAGCCGGACTGCGTGCTGGACCTGGAGTCGAAGGAGGCAAAAGGATCGCCGATGCCGGAATTGAATTTCAAGGTATTGAAACCGGCATAGACCGTGACGGGAAGATTGCCGAGGGTTTGGAAGTTGTAGCCGAACTGCACGCCTTCGTAATGAAGCGAGCGGGCAGTGCCGAACGCGCCATCCTGGTTGATGCCGTTCATGCTCAAGCCCATGCCGCCGCTCTCGGTGCCGATGAACCAGCCGTTCGGAAAATTGTAGCGCATAGGGGAAAAGCCGCTGCGGGCGCCACTGCGGTCAAAGCTCGGAAAGTTGCCGTAGGTGTTTGGACCCGCGCCGTCGGTCAGATCGCCACCGAAGCCGAGCGGCCAGCTTGGGATCCAATATGTTACAGGAGTAGCTTGGGCGTGAGCGGTTCGCGTGCCCAGGCAAAGTGCGGCCAAGAGCAACATCGAGAGCAACGCGTAACCAAATCTGCGTGATAAAACCAACATCCGCGCTACCGCCAAGGCTGCCGCCAAGTGTGGCGAAACCCTACCCGCCGAACATCGATAACGCCAGTGCGGTGCAGATACCGCGACACGCGAGCCCTATTCGTCTCGGCGGCCATGCCCAACGGAACAATGATCGTTACATCCGTGAGGCTGTAGCGCTACAGCGGCTGCGTGATCGCGATCACATCGCATGGCATCGAAGCCGGTCTAGGTTTCGATTACAGCAGGGCGATCCTCGCGCTGCATGAATCGGGAGATGACCATGACAAGCACCAGGAAGTTCATTGTGTCGGCGATTGCCGTTCTCGCGCTGAGCACGGCCTCGCTGTCGATCAATAGCGCGGCGATCGCCGGTGGCCACGGCCACGGGCACGGCCATGGCCACGGCCACGGGCACGGACATGGCCACGGACATGGACATGGACATGGCCATCACTTCCACGGCCATGGCCATGGCCATGGTCATCACCATCACTTCCACCGTCGCGGCAGCTGCTGGAAGCTGACGTCGTATGGCTTGGTCAATTTCTGCTCGATCTATTGATCGGGTGCTGCGCAAGGGAACTCGCCCGGGCCTTGAAGCGGGCGAGTTTTCAAACCCACCGAATTGATGGTTGCTTCAGGCCCGCAGGGTCCTTGTGGTCGGTTGCAGGATTCTTTCCGGCCGCAACGGCTCAAGCCGGCCAGCCGGCGGTAACGGAACCCTGGCCGGCTCGGCGACCCCGACATCGTCCATTCCTTGGTTAACGCCACAGTTCGTTCGAACGATCGCGCGAATATGCAGAATCATCAGGGTAATCAGCCGGTTCGCCGCCGTCCGGGCGGTCGCGCCAGGCAACGAAGTTAGTTGCGTTTTTGACCCATAGCGCCTAAAAGCCCGTTCTCACCGGAAAAAATCAGGCGATGGCCCACAATTACGCGATCAACGACGATGTCCACCACCAGTTGCAGGGCCCGCAGGGCCGCGCCGTGGTGAAGCAGCGCAGCATCTATACCATCGTCACCTGTCTGCCGATCGAGGCTGACGGCCGCCCGCGCTACCGCATCAAGAGTAAGACCGAGAACGTCGAGCGCGTGGTGACCGAGGAACAGATCAGCCGGCTCGGCTGATTTGATCCGCGGCCGTTGCTTTCGTTAGCGTTTTGTCACGTTGGCGGGATTCGCTTGCTATTTCGGGCAGAGCCGTGTAAACGCCTGCCATTCGAACAATCGATCTGCCTTGTTGAACGCGCCGAACCGGCTCCACTCCCCAAGACATCGCTGAAATCGGATTTACGCTCGCGCGAAGGTCGTGCGGGCAACTCGCGCA
>JBKJUA010000253.1:0-17292 GCA_046590305.1 Bradyrhizobium sp. | reverse complement strand
TCGGAAAGGGCAACTGTAATGCTAGGAAAATGTGCATGACCAGCAGGGTGGCTTTCAATCCAACGTTTTCCCACGGTGAAGCGCAGGCTCGACATCCTCGGCTCCCCGTTTGCGCTTCCGGGGATCTCTGCTTCCGGGGGTAAACAAGCCACGCCAGGAAGCCACTTTCGCGAGATTTTTAGGGTCTTCAATTTCCGACTTTTGCAACAGTATCGACCCATCTCGGACTTCAGTCGGAACGACCGTATTGACGGACCAAAGTGTCAGATCCTCTCACGAACGGGCGCTTCGAGCGCTCCATCCCGCAGTGAATAGACGTGATCGAATCGATCAAAAATCTTCTCGTCGTGGGTAACGACAATGACGGCCGCCCGGCGCTCAACCGCGACTTTCCTCAGCATGTCCATGACTGTGGCAGCGCGCTGTGAATCGAGCGCAGCAGTTGGCTCATCGGCCAAAATGATTCTTGGATTATTGGCGAGCGCGCGGGCGATTGCGACCCGCTGGGCCTCTCCGCCAGAGAGCTCGCCTGGCATAGCCTCCCCGCGGCGCTCGATGCCGAGATATGTTAGAAGCTCGAGCGCACGACTCTTGGCCTGCGCCCGGCTTGCCCCGGCCAGGATCAGTGCGACCGCCACATTCTCCCAAGCATTGAGAAACGGCAGAAGGTTGTGAGACTGGAAGATGAATCCGATTTTCTCGAGCCGCAACCCGCGCAGATCGGCGCGTAGCCACTTGCCGTCATAGACCAATTCGCCGTTGAGCCGCATGCTTCCGGAAGTCGGCTCCAGAATGCAGCCGATTACGTTGAGCAGCGTGCTCTTGCCCGATCCGCTCGGGCCTCGCAGGCCAATCACGGTTCCCGGATAGACATCGAGCGATACCTCGCGAAGCGCATCGACGCGGGTCGGCCCCTCGCCGAAATGCTTGCTGATCCCCCTGACTTCGACGACGGGCTGTTCGGCCATGGCTACCCCGCGAGTGCCGAAGCAGGGTCGATCTTCAGCGCAGTGCGAACGCCGAGCGCGCTTGCAAGCAGGCACGCGATAATCACCACCCCGAACAGAGCCGCGGCGTCCGCCGGCTCGAGAACCACGCGGCGCGGAAAATAGCCGTGACCCGCGCCGATCAGTGCGGCGCCAGCAAGGAAGCTGATGACTCCCATGGCAACAGCCTGCTGGACGATCAGCCCCACGATGCGGCGATCGGGCGCCCCGATCAGCTTGAGGGTCGCAATCGCCTTCTTCTTGTCGATCGTCATGGTGTAAATGATGAGGCCGACGATTACGGTAGACACCGTGAGCAGGAGACCCGTGAACAAGCCGATCTGGCGACGCGCACGATCGATCACGGACCGTGCGAGAACGGTTTCCTGGTCGTCCTGGGTGAGCGCCGAAAGATGCTTCCACCGCACGATATCCCGTGCGAAGCGGTTTGCATCCACGCCGGGCAGCAGCCTGACCACAATGGCGTTCACCGTGTCGGTCGTTGCGGTCGCGCCGGCAGAACGTACGGATTCTCGTCGCGCGGCCGCCGGCGTCAGGTCGAATTGCAGCTTCTGGGCGTCTCTCAGCGTGACGAAGATGACGGGATCTCCGCCCGAGGCCACGAGGCCGCTGGTCAACCCGACCACCGTGAATGTATCGCGCCCGAGCCTGATCTGCTCTCCGAGAGCGAGTCCCGCGCCGCGGTCCGCGACCGCCTCGTAGCGGCTGCGCAGGATCGGCCGTCCTTCGACCACCAGCGGCGCCTCGCCCGGTCGCGCGATCTGCGCGCCAACGACCATCAGGCGTTTGGTCTGGCCACGGTGCTGCGCTTCGATATTCTGATAGGAGACACTGCCAGCCGAGGCGACACCCCATTGCGCCGCTAGGGTCTCCCGCGTATCGCCCGGCAGCCGTGAAGCCTCCGCGAACGGACCGCGCGTGCCCCCTTCCACGACCCAGACATCGACGCCCGCGGCGCGCACGAGGCCGAGCGATTCCACGACCAGGCCGCGATAAATGCCGACCATGGCGAGCACGATCCCGAGCAGCAGGCTAAGCCCGAGGCAGGTCAGCAAAAAACGACCGAGATTGTGGCTGATGTCCTTGAGCGCGAGGTTCACGTCACAATCCGTCTATCGGGCGCGCGGCGCGACCCTCGCGCAGATCGGTCCGGTCGTCGGCCACGACCTGGCCCTCTATGCCGGAGGTGATCTGGATCAGCCCGTCGAGCAGACGCTCGCCCAGCGTCACCTGCTGCCTCGCGAGCCGGCCGTTCAGCAGCGTCCAGATCGTGCCGGACCGGCCGTCGAAGCCTTCCACGAATTTGAGCGGAACAAAGACACCGGCCGGAATGATCTTCTTGACGATCTCCACTTCTGCCTGCTCGCCGAGGTACCGGATCTGGTGCTCTGCGTTGCAGACCCTGCACCGCACATAAACGCGGCGTTCCTCGGTGAGACGGTCATTCTCCTGATCGATACGGACAACTTCCGTTTCGAATGTGCGGTTCGGTTCGGATCTCAGGCGTACAAAGGCGCGCTGGCCGATACTCAATCCTCCGGCCAAAGCCTCGTCCACATGGGCCCTGACCCAGATCGAGTCGGGTGCTATCAGCGTGAACACGGCCTCGCCTGCATTCGCGATCCCGCCAAGTTCCTTGCCGCGAGCGATTACTCTCGCATCGAAAGGCGCCCGCAGCTCATGTTGGGCAAGCACGACCGCATCGATCTGACGCTGGGACGCGGCATCGTCCTGCAATACCGCGGCGACCCTGGTGTCGGCTTCGATGATCCTGGCATCGCCGAGTGCGATTTCCTCGGCAGCCTGCGCGTCTTCGGCGGCCTCTTCGGACACGCTTCCGCGGCCAACGAGTGTCTGCCGCCGCAGATTGACGCTCTTTTTCTGCTGGTAGGTGACTTCGGCGCGTGCGCGTTGCGCCTGGGTCTTGGCGAGGTTAGCTGCCGCCTGCTGCTGGGTTGCCTCGCTCTTCCTGAGTTTGGCGCGCTGCGCGGCATCATCGAGCTTTGCCAGCAGGGCGCCGGCTTTGACGACATCCCCCTGATCCGCTTCGACCGCGATCAGCTTTCCAGCGATCTGAAATCCCACTCTTGAGACGATCTGCGCCTCGATCGTCCCGATTCCGAAGACGCGGACTTCGACGTTTTGTTGGGGCGCCACCGTTCGCACTGGAATTTCGCGCATGAGGCGCCAGTAATAGCCGCCGCCTGCCAGGACGAGAGCGGCCATCAGCCCCGCCGCCAGCTTGGCAGCGCGCGAATTCATCTCACGCTCTTCATGGGAAAGTCGATACGCCAACGATCATGCCGTTTTCCTCTGACCGAAGACCCATATTCGCCAGGGGCGCTTGATGGGCGTTGCGATAGATCAAGTTGACCGGTTTGCCTGCTAAGGTTCTCCCTTGCTGTTGCTACGGATGGCCGGTCCTGCGCAATGAAAGCGCCAATAGTCCCGCGCTGGCAAATGCCAGCAGCGCCGCCAGCTGAAAGGTCTGGTGGAAGGCGGCGAAGAAGCCATGTTGCACATGCAGGATTTCGAACACCATCAGGACGATCGACGCCGCGGCGACGGTGCCCAGCGTTCGCGTCAGCAGCGCGAGGCTGCCCGCGACCCCGCGATCCCCGAGTGGAAGTGCTGCCGTCACGATATCGGTATAAGCAAGCTGGAACAGGCCGAGTCCGATGCCCTGGACGACCAGCCCTGCGACACGCAAAACGGTCGGCGTCTGTTCGGTCCACGCGCTCAGCAGGATGAGGCCGGCGCCAATTCCCGCCGCGCCTGCAAGCGCCAGCCGTTCGGCGGACATTCGCTGCCCGATCAGGCGGCCGCCGATCGGGCCAGCCAATGCCGCGCCGGCCGCGCCCGAAGCCAGAATGGCGCCGCTCTCGCCCAGCGAATAACCGGTCACGCGGGTCAGATAATACGGCACCAGCAGCCAGACCGAAAATGCCGCGAGATTGGCAAGTACGCTGACGAGGTTCAGGATCGCAAATCCCGGCAGGCGAAACACCGCGAAGTCGATGATCGGCCGCGTCGCGCGGGACTGCCGGAAGATGAAGCCCGCAAAGGCCAGGGCGGAAACCAATCCGAGCCAGATGGCAGAGAGCTCACGAATGCGATTGAACGCCAGCAGCATCGTCACCAGGCCGAGCGCCAGCGCGATGCCGCCTGGAATGTCGAAAGGATCGCGTGCCGCGCGCGGTTGCGGCGCCGGCACACCGCGCAACAGCAGCAGTGCTGCGATCGCGATCGGGATGCGGAACCAGAACACGGCCGGCCAGTCCCAGGTCGCCACCAGCATGCCGCCGAGCAGCGGACCGAGCATCAGGCCGAGCGCCATCATCATGGTATAGATGCCGAGCGCCCGGCTGCGCCGTTCCTCGCCGTACAGGCTTGTCACCAGCGCCGCGCCACAGCTCAGCACCAGTGCGGCGCCGATGCCCTGCATGCAGCGAAAGGCCAGCATCGCGCCGTAGCTCGGCGCATAGCCGACGAGAAGGAAGGCACCCGCGCTGCAGACCAGCCCGGCCCGGAAGACGACGGCGTGGCCGATGGTGTCGCCGATCCGTCCCAGCGCCAGCAGCAGGCTGGCGTAGGCCAGCACGTAGCAGATCACCACCCACTGGATGTCGCCGATGGCGAGATCAAATCCCCTTGTGATGGCGGGGAAGGCGATGTTGACGGCGGTGTCGAGCTGCGTCGTGGCCGTGCCCAGCCCGATCATCGCGATCTGCCAGGGCTTGGAATAGAATATCCTCAAGTGGAGGATGCCGGCTGATGCGCTGCGAGGGTCGGCCAACAGCCCGTCCGATCAGTTCCGGTAGGAAGGGTCGGCCCGATCGAGCTTGCGCAGCAGCGCCGGCCACGCCAGTTCACCGTTAAGGTTCGGCTGATTGGTGCGAGGCTGCATTCTCCGGTAGGTCTCTTCGAGAACCTCCTGCGGCGGACGGATCAGTTTGGTATTGCAGGACAGCGCCATGACCTGCACCTCGCAGGCGCGCTCCATACGGTACAGCACGTTGAATGCCGAAGCGACGTTTCTGCCGACGACGAGCAGCCCGTGGTTGCGCAACACCATGGCCTCGTAATTGCCGAGGTCTGCCACCAGCCGTTCGCGTTCCCCGATATCGTCGGCGATGCCTTCGAAGTCGTGGTAGGCGACGTGGAGAAACCGCATCGAGGTCTGCGCCAGCGGCAGCAGCCCGCATTCCATCGCCGAGACCGCCATGCCGGCCGGCGTGTGGGTATGCGCCACACAGTCCATCTCCGGGCGCGCCATATGGATGGCGCTGTGAATGACGAAGCCGGCGGCGTTGACGCCGTAATCAGACGCGTTGAACAGGGTGTTGCCTTCGATATCGACCTTGATCAGGCTCGACGCATCGATCTCTTCGTACAGCATTCCGTAGGCATTGATCAGGAACTGGTCGTGCGTTCCGGGCACGCGGCATGAAATGTGGTTGGCGATCATCTCCGTCATGCCGTACATCGCGGTGAGGCGGTAGCAGGCGGCGAGATCGACGCGGGTTTGCCATTCCTCGGGGCTGACCTGCTCGCGAACCGATTTGACGACTTTGATGGCAGGCGAGCTGACTGGGCGGTTCATGAGCCTCTCCGCTGGAACGGTCTATTGCTTTGGGAGAATCCGGGGTGGGTTTCGCTTGTGAGGTTACTTGCATGAAGGGCACTGCCGCAAGCGCGGACGGCACAGCCCAGCAATGCGGCGGGCGCTAATGCGCTGCAGCATATGCCTGAATTGGGGTCGACCGTTCTCGTTGCACGTCTAACGAGAATTCTCCCCGGGGAATTTTCCGCCGCCTGAAATGGGAATCGTGGCGCGGCAATGTGGCCGTATTGGCTTCTCCCGCAATCGCGCATAGACTTTCACCACAACAGCCCTAACGGCTGAAAAAAAGATCATCCCGGGGGAGGATTCACATGCAGAGAACGAGCATACGCGCGTGTTTGGCGCGCAAGGTATCGGCGGCGTTGCTGTTCACGGCTTTGCCGATCGCGGCGGTCGCCCAGACCACGCCGGCGGCTCCGGCGGTCCCGCCGGTAAAGCTCGGGATCGTCACCTTCCTGACCGGACCGGCCGCCGGCCCGTTCGGCATTCCCGGGCGCAACTCCGCCGAAATCATGATCGAAATGCTCAACGCCGGCAAAGTCCCCGCGCCGTACGCGACCGCCGGTCTCGCCGGTGCGCCGATTCTGCCGAAGTTCGTCGATGAGGCCGGCTCCTCGGCAAATCAGGTCACGGAATTTCGCAACCTCGTTCAACGCGACGGCATGAATGCGGTCGTCGGATATATCTCGTCGGGCAATTGTCTCGCGGTGGCTCCGGTTGCAGAGGAGCTCAAAGCGCTGACCGTGTTCTGGGATTGCGGGACGCCTCGCATTTTCGAGGAAAAGCCGCTGAAATATGTGTTCCGTGCGACACCGCACGCGACCATGGATAACGTCGCGGCCGCGCGCTATGTGCTGAAGAAGTTCCCCGAACTGGCATCCTTTTCAGGTATTAACCAGAACTACGCCTGGGGGCAGGACAGCTGGCGTGATTTCGTTGCCGCCATGAAGGCGCTCGCGCCGAAGGCGACGGTCGACAAGGAGCTGTTGCCAAAGTTGTTCGCGGGCGAATTCGGCGCAGAGATCTCGGCGCTGCTGACCACCAATTCCAAGGTGGTGCATTCCAGCTTCTGGAACGGCGATCTCGAGAGCTTCATCGTCCAGAACGGCGCGCGCGGTCTGCCGGCGCGCTCCACAATGGTCTACACCGCGGGCGAAACCGCCATGTTCCGCCTCGGGGCCAAAATCCCTGACGGTACGATCATTGGCGCGCGAGGTCCGCACGGCGTGATGGCGCCCGACACGCCCCTCAACAAGTGGTTCCGCGGCGTTTACGAGGACCGCTTCGCCACGGCGCCGACCTATCCCGCCTATCACATGGCGCAGTCGATTCTCGGGCTCAAATCCGCCTGGGACAAGGCCGCGGCGGCGAAGGGCGGCCAGCAACCCTCGATCGACGAGGTGGTGAAGGCGTTCGAGGGTCTCGAGTTTGAGGGACCGAGCGCCAAGATCCGCATGGCGATCGGCAACGGCCACCAGGGTATCGCCGATATCGCCTATGGCAGCTTCCGTTTCAACAAGGCGGAAGGCAAAGCCGAGATCGTCGACATCGTGCGCTATCCCGCCGAGTGCGTGAACCCCCCGGCCAACATGACCTCGACGGCGTGGCTTGAAGCCGGCATGCCCGGAGCCAAATGCAACTAGGCACCGCACGATTGCCTGCAGCCGGCGCGGCCGGCTGCAGCTCAGCTGCATTTCACGATGTAAGGGACGGCATCCGGTGATCACAGTTATCGCCATCGTTACCGATGGCCTGGTTTATGCCGCCTGGCTGTTTGTCGTTGCCATCGGCCTGACGTTGATTTTCGGCGTCATGAAGATTCTGAATGTCGCCCACGGCGCGTTTTACGCATTCGGCGCCTACGCGGCGGCGACCGCGATCGGCCTGTATTTCGACCGCGGCTGGCCCGTGGTCGGCGGCTATCTGGTGGTTGCCATCGCGGCGATCGCGATCGGCCTGGTGATGGGCTACATCCTGGAGCGGGTGTTTCTTCGCCGCGTCTACGGCAAGGATGAAGTCGTCGTCGTTCTCATCACCTACGCGCTGTTCCTGATCCTGGAAGACGTGCTGATCCTGATCTGGGGCACCGACGGCCGGTCGGCGTATCAGCCCTATACCGAGGCCGGCAGCTTCACCGTCGGCGGATTGCCGCTGTCGGTCTACGACATCGGACTGGTCGGGTTTGCCGGTCTGCTGGCGATCGCGGCCACCTACGCCATCAAGAAGACCACCTTCGGACGGCTGCTGACCGCCGTGATCTACGATCGCGAAACCGCCGCCGCATTCGGCGTCGATGTCTCCAGGGTCTATACGATAACGTTTCTGGTGGGCGCGGTGCTGGGCGCGCTCGGCGGCGCGTTGACCGCTCCCAAGATATCGGTGACCCCGGGCCTTGGGGTCGAGGTCATCGTGCTTGCCTTCGCGGTGGTGGCGATCGGCGGGATGGGCTCGATGGAGGGTGCACTGGTCGGCGCCCTGATCGTCGGCTTGTTCCGCGCCGGCGCCGTGCATCTGATACCGCAACTCGAATTGTTCTCGATCTATGCGGTGATGGCGCTGGTTCTCGTGTTTCGCCCGCAGGGTCTGTTCAGCCGCGCTCAACCGAGAAAAATCTGATGACCGGACTTCGCATTCTCCTGGGCGCGGCGATCCTCGGCGGATTGGGGGCGGCCGCGCCGTTCACGCCGCTCTGGTTGATCTCGCTGGTGACCCTTGCGATGTCCACCGGGCTCGTGGTCTGCGGCCTCATCATCCTGTGGCGCGGCGGCCTGGTACCGTTCGGCCAGGCCCTGTTTTTTGCGACCGGCGCCTACACGGTGGCCCTGTCGGGGCGCTGGTTCGGCGTGACAGACGCGTTCCTGCTGATTGCGCTGGCGGTAGTCATGGCGGCGCTGGTGGCACTGGTCGTCGGTTTCCTGCTGGCGCAGTACCGCGAGATCTTTTTCGCCATGCTCAGCCTGGCGCTGTCGATGATCCTGTACGGCGTGCTGGTCAAATCCGAGACGCTGGGGTCGACCGACGGCATCAATGTCACCCAGGCGAGCTTCTTCGGCATGAAGCCGCGCGGTCCCGGCTACACCTTCGCATTGTTCTGGCTGGCGCTCGGCATGGTGTTTGCGGCCTGGGTGAGCGTCTCGGCCTATCTTGGTTCGGTTGCCGGCCAGCTCGCCGGGGCGATCCGCGACAATGAAATCCGCGTCGAATATCTCGGCATTTCCGTCACGCGGCTGGTGCATCTGAAGTTGACCATTTCGGCGGCGCTGGCCGGCGCCGGCGGCGCGCTGGCGGCGCTGTCGATCAGCCATGTCGATCCGCAGATGGCCTATTGGACCACGTCCGGCGGATTCGTGTTCGTGACCATCCTCGCCGGTGCGGCGTCGGTTCCGGCGGCATTTCTGGGTGCGCTGCTGTTCGAGATCGTCCGCACCATCGCGGTCGCCCTGCTACCCGGAGGCTGGCAATTGATCCTCGGATCGGTGCTGCTGCTGACGATCCTGTTCGTGCCCGAAGGGCTCGGTTCCCTGATGATCCGTAAACGCGCCGCCGTTTCTGAAAAGGGGGCGGCATGAGCGCGCTGCTTTCCGTCAAGGGTCTCGAAAAGACCTTCGGTCAGGTCGTCGCCGCCCGCGACATCAATGTCGACGTGCCGCAGGGGCAAACCGTCGGCATCATCGGCGCCAATGGCGCCGGCAAGACCACGTTCGTCAATATGATCACCGGCCATCTGACGCCGTCGGGCGGCACCATCCAGTTTGAGGGCAGGGACATCACCGGATTGCCGTCACGCAAGATCATGCGGCTCGGCATTGCGCGTTCGTTTCAGGTGGCGCAGGTTTTCCCGACCTTCAGCGTGTTCGAAAACCTTTGCGCGGCTACCGCGATCGCCCGCTCCGGCAGCTCCGTGGTCGGTGCGGCGCTGTCGCGTTTTGTCTCGGCCGAAACATCAGCCGATGCCGAAGCCGCGCTCGACCAGTTCCAAATGGGCCCATTTCGCGACGCGCTGGCGTCAACGCTGCCGCAGGGCGTGCGCAAGCTGCTCGACATTGCGATGGCGACGGCGGGCAATCCACGTGTTCTGCTGCTCGATGAGCCGACCAGCGGGATCAGCCTGGAGGAGAAATTCGGACTGATGGATGTCATCATGGGTGCGCTGAAGGCGCGCGGCACCACCATCCTGTTCGTCGAGCACGACATGGAGATCGTGCAGCGGTTCGCCGACCGCGTGCTGGCGTTTTACGACGGTACCGTGATTGCGGACGGGCCGCCCGCCGAGGCGCTCGGCGACGAGCGGGTGCGTGAATTCATCACGGGTACGCTGATCCGGTCGAAGGACGGCAGCCTCAACGCCAGCAGGGCGTCCCATGCTTGAGGTTTCAGCACTGCACGTTTCGATCGGCGCCATCGAGATCATTCGCGATGCGCAGCTGTCGCTCGGCGAGCGGCAGTTCTCCGGCCTGATCGGACGCAATGGCGCCGGCAAGACGACGTTGATGCGGGCCTTGATGGGAGCGCTGCCGGCACGCGGCACCATGACCCTGGATGGCATCGATCTGCTTGCCGAACCGGCGCATCGCCGCGCGGCGCTCGGGCTCGGTTACATGCCGGAAGATCGCAGGCTGGTGCCGGAATTCGTGGTTGAGGAGAACATTCTGCTGCCGGCGCTGGCGACCGGTTCGACGGATGCGCGGGAGCGTCTCGAACGCATTTACACGCTGATGCCGGAGGTTGCGAATTTCCGGCGCCGCCGCGCCCTCGAACTCTCCGGCGGCCAGCAGAAAATGGTGGCTCTGGCCCGCGCCCTGATGGCGGGACGCCGTTTGCTCGTGCTGGACGAGCCGTTCGAGGGCCTGGCACCGGCGCTGGCGCGCCGGCTCGGCGAAGTTCTCTCGAACCTCAAGGGCGAGGGAGTGTCGGTGCTGATGTCGGAATCCAACGAGACTCACGTCATTGATCTGCTCGATCGCACCTTCCGCATCGAGCGCGGCGAGGTGGTCGCGGGCTGACGAAGCGGACAGGGGCCGGCCCTGACTGAATCGCCTGTCGTTATTCCAGCCGAATGGTCGCGGCGGATGAACTGATCTTTCTCGATCGACACCCAGAAATGGTGCTGGCGCGGCGTTCCGGAATCGGTTTTGCTCCCGATCAGAATTCACATTGCACAGGAGATGATGATGAAAACGATGGCTGCGCTTTTGGTTGCCGCTGGCCTCACACTGTCGCCGGCGCCGTCCCATGCCGTGGTGCTGGATCTGTCGACCATGACCTGCAAGCAGTTCCTCGAAGGCGGCGACGACACGATCAAGATGGTGCTGACCTGGATGGACGGCTGGTACAAGGGCGATTCCGACGAGGCGATTATCGACACCGATGTGTTCGTCGAAAACGCCAAGAAGTTCGGCAGCTTCTGCGGCAAAAATCCGAACATCAGCATCGTCAATGCCGCTGAAAAGGTTCTCGGCAAGTAATCCATTGCAAGTAGGCGCTGCAGGCAATCCGCTGACCGGCCCGGATCCCGTCCGGGCCGGTCCCCCGAAAGCTATGACAGCATCGCGAACGCGCTGGAGACCATCGCCACCGGCTTGTTGTCGCTGGCGCTGGACAGGGTGACGCGGCCGAAGCTCATGGTGCGACCCATACGAATCACCCGTGCATCCGCTAGCACATCCGAAGCGGTCACCGCCCGCATGAAATGCGTGGTTTGATCGACCGTCGTCATCGGCCGGTAGCCGCGGTTGGCCGCAAGATTCGCGATCACCATGGCGGTATCGGCGAATGCCATCAGGGCCTGGCCGCATACGATGCCGCCGTTGCGGCACAACCGCTCGGAGAAGGGCATGCGCAGGATGGCGCCCGGCTGCCAGTCGGCAACATTCGGCGGCGGGTTAAAGTCGATGCCCTCAATCGATAGTTTGAGGTCCTGCACCCACGGTGCGAACACGTCGCCGAGCACGCGTCTGGCTTCCTCGATATCGAATTCCCCGGAAGTCTGATCTTGCGTCAATGTAGGTTCCCTCGCTGCAGCTGGTGCCCTGTATTCTTAAGGGCCTCCCACCGAATTGAACACTATTGAACACCCTCCCGGCGCAGCTTCGCGCTTGGCGTTGCGGTCGACGCGGTGATACAATGGCCACAATATGCAGGAGCTTCCTCGATGAGAATTTTTGGCGCCGCGGCGGTGATCGTGTTGCTGGCAGGGCCGGCCTACGCGCAAACGCCCAACATCAACCTGATCCCGGAACTGCAATCCAAGACGCCCGAGGAGAAGGAAGCCGACGCGGTAAGGGACAAGGCCTACAAGGAGTCGCTGAAGAAGATTCCGGACGCCAAGGCGTCGTCCGACCCGTGGGGCAATGTGCGCAGCACCGATACGCCGAAGACGTCGGCCCCGGCCAAGCCGCGCACCAAAACCGGCAGCACCACGAACTGATCGCGGCTATGATCTGCGGCCGAGGCTCCGCACCGACGCGGCCAGCCGGGTCATGAAGTTTCTCACCCAGAGGTCTTCAGATGCGGGCATGCCGTCATGCGCGTCCGGATTTGACCGCGGTGCGTCCCTGGTTTCGTCGTCGAGAATTTGAAGTCGGCGCTTGCGTGATGCCGGCACTGGTACTGTCATGATGGCTCCTTCGGATGGAACCAACGGTCGACTCTTGATAGCGTTCCAATACTAATACAGTTAATGGTTGAATTAGCGGCCGTCATCAGGCCAGCGTGGCCGATTGATCCAGCAACGTCTCGTAGCACTCGCAGGACATCCGCATCAGCGCGGGCCGGTCCAGGATCTTGATCACGCCGCGCGAATAGGTAATCGCGCCGGCGGCCTGCACCTTGCTCGCGACTTCCGTCACCGAGGTGCGCCTCACCCCCAGCATTTCCGCGAGGAATTCCTGCGTCAGCGCCACAGTGTCGCTGGCGGCGCGGTCGGCGCTTTGCAGCAGCCAGCGGCAGAAGCGCGCTTCGATCGAGTGCAGCGCGTTGCAGGCGGCCGTCACCCGCGCCTGCGACAGCAGCACCTCGTTGTATCGAATGCAGAGGTTGCGAACGGGGTCGCTGTTGGCAGCGACCGTCCTGAAATGGGTTGCGGAGATCTTGCCGACCGACACCGGCATCTGCACCACGACCCGGACCAGCGACTTGTAGAGGCCGAGCCCCGCCATCGCGCCGACCACGCCCTCGCGGCCGACGGTCGCGGTCTCGATGGCCTTGCCGTCGCGCAGCACGGCGAGCAGCGACAGCATGCCTGATTGAGGAAAGTAAACCTGATCGACCTCGTCGCCGGCTTCGTTCAGCACCAGGCCCTGTTGCAGGGAGACCGTCGACAAATGCGGGAGCAGCCGATCGAAATCATCACGCGGCAGCGAGGCAAGCAGTTTGTTGTCCAAGGGGAGACTGGCCTTCGAGACGGGTAGTGGCACTGCGATATCCTGCCCGGTCGGTCGGGCCGATTTCCGCAGGGGGTGAGGGAGAACGCTCCGAGTGGGCGGTCCGCGGGAAGGCCCTGTATAGGGATAAGGAGGGGGCGTTGTCGGTCCGGTAGCCGTCATAGCGGGATTCCGCGAGGTGCGGACCGCAAATGGCGCATCTTCGCGAATCCAGATCCATTTTCGGAAAGTGGACGCGGCGAGGGACCGCGTGCTTCTCGCCTCGGTCTACCCGACCTGGCTGACCGATCGATGCGTCTTGTCGGTTCGGGGCGCCAGCGGTGTATCGCCGAGCAGGTGGTCGAATTCCAGTTTTGAAATATCGTAGCACTCGCAGGCCCGGAGCCGCAGCGCCTCGTAATCGAGGATGGTGACGTGGCCACGCCGGTAGCGGATCAGTCCGGCCTTCTGCAGGGATCCCATCGCATCGGTGACCGAGGTTCGCCGGACGCCGAGCATCATTCCGAGGAATTCCTGGGTCAGCAGGAAATCGCCTGACGGCATCCGGTCGCGCGTCATCAAGAGCCAGCGGCAGCAGCGCTGCTCCAGCCTGTGGAGGTGGGCGCAGGCGGCCGATTGCGCGACCTGGTTGAAGAAGGCGTGGGCATAGCGGAGCATGGCCAGGTTCAGTGTAGGACTGCGGTCGAGTTCGCTGCGGAAAATGCGGGCATTCATTTCGAGCCCGGTTCCCGGGACCTGCACATAGACCGATGAAGGCGCATGGCGGTCACCGAGACAAACCGGCAATCCGACAATTCCTTCGCTGCCGATGGTGCCGACCTCGGCGCTATGGCCGTCTGATGTCGTGATCACCATCGACGCAACCCCGTCGACGGGGAAGTACACCTTTTCGATCGGGCGCGACGCTTCGTACAGGCTTTTTTTGTATTCAAACACCACGGCCGATAGATGCGGTCGCAATCGCTGGTAATCGCTATCCGACAACAACGTGAGCAGCCGGTTGGTTCGTCGGTCGTGCTTCGGCATGCCGTGCGGCTCTCTTTGGTTGGCGCTGCGTCCGGCCGTTTCGCTAGGGGATAGAGATTGCGCCATCCGACTCGCTCTCACTGAGGCGGGAGTCCTTATGGGCTCAGTCGCCGGCGCCCGATGGGTCTTTGCCGGCAATGTTCACTTGTAGCGCCGTTATGTCCGGCAAGCGACTCAATTCCCTTTGATGATTGATATATGCCTTGGTTCCCCCGGCATTCTCGCGGCGGCGTGACGCGCCAGGCCTCGAACTGGAACCGGCGCGCGCTATATTGAGCCGGTCGTCAGTGTTTGGAGTTGCGATATGGTGTTTCGCCCGCGCGATCTCGCCGACCGGATGGCCGCCCGGCGCAGGCCGGACGACGGTTTTCTGCGCGAAACCTTCACTCTTCCGCGCGCCGAGGCGCGGACCACGGCGCGAGACTTCTTCACCCGCTTTCCCAAGGCCGCCTATATGAGCGAGGTTGAAAGCTGGCGCGAGCTGCCGGGCGGCGATATCGAATTCACCATGCGCCGGCTCGGCAGCGCCGACTAGCGGATCCCCGGTTGTCGTCTTGGCACCAACTATCTATAGTGGTTAACATTTCTGGATAGTGGGCGCAGGTCTCAAGCACGGTCCGAGACCACGTGATCGCAGACGTAGCAGCGGAAAACCTTGATCGCGGCGCGGATCGACAGCGCCGGGAGTTCAGCCAGCTGTTTCATGGCCGCGTCGCATTTTTCGCAGCGGCGCACAGCATGGTTTTGATCCGCCGGATTGGGCGGAACATTCGCGTCGCCAGACGCCATCACGGCCGCCCCTGTGTTTTTCGAATCGTTGATGTCAGACTGCCACGACGGCACTGCGATCGCGTGTGGGGTAGTTCACACCTTGCGGGTGGGCCGCGGCGATCCCGGTGATTCGGCTCAGTCTTCTTCCGCGCCCAATAGTTTGCCGTTCGACCGGTTAATGAAATGGAGCCGGCTGCAGGCCTGGCAGACCACAGTTTCGTAGCTGGAGTGGGAATTGTCAGCGGGCTCGTCCGCCAGCCAGTGCTGCACGTTCATGCCGGTCCGCGGACATTTGAAGATGAGATTGGCCATAGACCCGCCAATCTGGGGCCGGGACGATTGTTCGCCTTGATCTCGATCAATTTTTCCAGACCAGGGTCGTTGCCGGCGGGCTCCGGCGCTGCGCCAGTCCGGGCCACCTAATCCAGCGTTTCCGCGACCAGACGAATTCGGAAAACCGGCTTCTTCGACGCGTCGAGAAGCTCCACCTGCCACTCGCCGTTTTCCTTGAGTTTGCGGGAAATGCCGCCGACCATATCGCCGCAAACGCCGGTGAGTTCTTTCCAGGCGGCATCGCGATCGGCGAACTCGGCGCCGCAATCGCTGGAGCCGGCGTACCGGCCATGGGGGATGCAAAAGAAAAACAGCGGCATGACACAAAGCCGGTGCTTGAATGCGGGGTCGTGAAAAACCACAAGGTGTGCCATGGGATTCCCGAAACCCCTGCTGATCAATACCCGGAATTTTACGGTTTCTGTCCTTCGGCGCGGCCTTCTTGAGCTCACGATCAATCCGCAGATGGACCCGGCGGATAGCGAGAAGCCTGATATTGGTCTCGGTCTTGCCGGATATGACCGCGTCGCCGATCCGGAATTGCCATTGCCAGGCGCCCGGCGCTGACGGCGTAACGGTGTACCCGACGCCCCTGTGAACCATCGGAAATCCCGCTACGCTTTATGGATACTGGTTTCCTGATAAACTATAGGTTGTTAATTTAGAAAACGCACTTCCGGGAACGGATGGTCGCGGATGCCGGTGCGTCCGGGCCGCAACGGAGCAGGGAAGGCCATCGGCGCAAAATGGCATCGGGCGCTGTCTGGGCGGTTGCTGCTCTTCATGCGCGGGGAAGATCGGCCGAGGGCAGGGGGCCGTGCAGTCATTTGGCCTGTGGAATTTCCACGACCCCGGGTGCATATTGGTCGGATGAACGACCAGTGGACCGAGCAACTGAGGTGTCCCCGCTGCAGCAAGATTGGTATGGCCAGCCTGTCCCAGGGCGAGCTTGACCAGACTCCAGCCGTTCTGACCGTGCCGGATGGCTTTAAGGTCGTTCAAACGGAATACGGCCCCGACTTCCATTGCGGGACCTGCAATGTGCCGGTGGACCCCTAGTCGGTTGAACCTTGGCGCCCTCAAGCCCGGGGATGACAGCCATAAGGCTCATCTCCGTAGTACTACGTAGAACATTTAGGGGTGTGTTAACCAGTTCAGCAACCTCCGAAATCGAAAAATGCCAGTTGTATTTTCTACTTAAGCCACTTGGGATGGAGTTTCCCTTGCTGGATTCAAAAAAAGAACATATTGCGAACAAGGAACAAATAGAGTACGGTACTCCCAAGTCACTGCCGTCATCGCTGCCCGTTTGTCCCTCTAGCGAATCCCCGTCATAAGGAGCACCACCAATGGCCGCCCCCACTTCCGCGCTGCGTATCGTTGAAGGATCCTCCATGGACAAGACCAAGGCCCTTTCGGCCGCGCTCTCCCAGATCGAGCGCCAGTTCGGCAAGGGCTCGGTGATGAAGCTGGGCAAAAACGACCGCTCGATGGACATCGAGACCATTTCCTCGGGCTCGCTCGGGCTGGATATCGCGCTCGGCGCCGGCGGCCTGCCGCGCGGCCGGGTGGTGGAAATCTACGGACCGGAATCCTCCGGGAAAACCACGCTGGCGCTGCACACGGTAGCCGAAGGCCAGAAGAAGGGCGGCATCTGCGCCTTCATCGACGCCGAACACGCGCTCGACCCGGTCTATGCCCGCAAGCTCGGCGTCAACATCGACGAACTCCTGATCTCGCAGCCCGATACCGGCGAGCAGGCGCTGGAGATCTGCGACACCCTGGTACGGTCAGGCGCGGTCGACGTGCTGGTGATCGATTCGGTCGCGGCCCTGGTGCCGCGCGCCGAGCTCGAGGGTGAGATGGGCGACGCACTGCCAGGGCTGCAGGCTCGTTTGATGAGCCAGGCGCTGCGCAAGCTCACCGCCTCGATCAACAAATCCAACACCATGGTGATCTTCATCAACCAGATCCGGATGAAGATCGGCGTGATGTACGGTTCCCCGGAAACCACCACCGGCGGCAACGCGCTGAAATTCTACGCTTCGGTCCGCCTCGACATCCGCCGCATCGGCGCGATCAAGGAGCGCGACGAGGTGGTCGGCAACCAGACCCGCGTCAAGGTGGTGAAGAACAAGCTGGCGCCGCC